>CAZAYA010000018.1:0-26274 GCA_964489175.1 uncultured Flavobacteriales bacterium
TGGCAGGGAATTACCTGAAAGCGATTCGCTGTTTTACCTGGATGATCCGGCTCAGCGCTTCCTTGTTCCCCAGGTGTTGATCGAACCGGCGGAACACCGAGTCCTTCACCACGGTCTCGATGTTCAGCTCGTCCATCATGTCCCGCACCCGCTTGATGTCCCGTTCGATGTAGTGTTGTTGGTCAAAGAGGGTAGCGTATCCGAGGTCGACGATCTCCACGCCCAGGTTGAGGGTCTGCTCATGGGCGGTGGAATACTCCTTCCGCTGTCCCCGCAGTAGCCTGTCCTGGAATTCGATGTTGTACATGTGCAGGAAAGTGGCCACCTGCAAGGGAGTGGGTAAGAGATAGGCCTGAGGTCGGTTCGGCAATTCCCGGTCTTTTCCTTCTCTCAGGGTTTCTTTTTTGCCGGATTCTTCACCTCCTGAGCATGCCATGAGGAGGGCGAGCAACAAGGTCACGCCGAAGGCTGCTGTTCGTTTCATTCCGCTTTCACTTTTTCCTGGTAAATTTTGTTCCCGCCTTTGGCCTGGATGATATAGATGCCCGGCGTCAGGTTCTGACCGATGTCCATGTGCAGGGAGGAGGTCTCATTGGCTTCCAGGGGGTTCATCATGGCGTTCACCTTGTTCCCCATCAGGTCGTAAAGTTCCACCCGGAACGGTTCGTTCCTTTGGCTTTCCGGGCAATTTTCCAGTGCCACCCGGCAGGTACCCGGACAGGGGTTGGGGTAGACCTTGAGTTCGCATTCACCTTCCTCGGTGACGGTGTAGGAGATGGCGACCATGTCGTATACCTCCGTTTTCCCGTTCAGGTCGGTCTGCCGCAACCGGTAATAGGACGTTCCTTCCACAGGGTCGGGGTCCGTGATCGCATATTCCTGGGGGTGGCTGGTCGTGCCGGCTCCCTGTACCTTGTCCAGCGGTTCGAAATCGATCCCGTTGGAGCTTCTTTCCACCCGGAAGTAGTCACAATTCGTTTCGGAGGCGGTGCTCCAGGAGATTTGGACCTGTTGGTCTTTCGTTTTGGAGACGGTGAAACCGGTGAGTTCTACGGGCAAAGCGGTCCCTTCTGAACAGTCGGCCCCGGAAAAATCCCCGCAGCCTGTACCGCCTATGGCAAGGGTCCCTGGTCCGCTGGCCGATGCATCTCCGGTAACAGAAAGATCATCGGTCACCTCCGCCTGACCGTTCAGGGAGAAACTCCCGCCGTTCTTGATGGTAATGCTGCCACTGCCCTTGATCTTGAGGGGGTCGCAGTTGCAGGTAACGGTATCCCCATCGATCGTAATGTCCCTGTTGGTAGAACAACCCGGGGTCCCTCTTTCCTGCCAGGTAGTGCTGTTTGACCATTGTCCGTCCTGATCGCTGGTGTAGCCGCCAGGGGGAGGCCACGGCGCCCATATATAGGAGAGAAGGCTCAGAAGACTTGCTATGGATAGTAGCTTAAGGCTCATGGATCTAAAATAAACAAACAGTTAATTGTACCCAAATTCAGCGAATTACGAAGGTATAGGACTTTTATTCAAGATGGAATGGGTGCCGGGGGAATGGTGATGAATGACCAGAATAGCTCACAACCCCCTGGAAAATAGGCGCTACCTCTTCGCTCCTGCCCCTTGCCTCCTCCCTCGATACCTTTTTTCTACTTTTGACCCCCGAACCCAATCAAAACCTATTTCAACCATGCGCGCGATAAAATACAGTGCCTTTTTGATCATCGCTGTCCTGCTCCAGGGAGCGAATATCCAAGCTCAGGACCTGCCCCAACCGAGCCCGAAAGCAAGTGTTATGCAGCAGGTCGGGTTGACCGACATCACCATCGATTACCACAGCCCCGGGGTCAAGAACCGTGTCATCTTTGGTAGTTTGGTGCCCTGGAATGAAGTTTGGCGGACCGGTGCCAACCATGCCACTGTCATTACTTTCAGCAAGGATGTGAAAGTGGACGGGAATGAACTTGAAGCGGGCAGCTATTCTCTCTTCACCGTCCCCCGCCCCAACGAGTGGACCGTGATCTTCAACAAAGAGACCGAATTGTGGGGTACCGGAAATTACGATAAAGGCAAAGATGCGTTGCGCATCAATGTGAAGCCGGAGGAATGCCCCAAGCGGGAAAGAATGGCTTTCCTGATCACGGATTTCAGCATGACCATGGCCGATGTAAGCCTTGAGTGGGAAGAGACCCGCATCTCTTTTGATGTTTCCGTGAAGACCGACGAGCATGCCATGGCCAACATTGAACAGACTCTGGAGTCCCTCCCCGGCAAGTATGCCAACGCTGCTCGTTACACGCTCCGTGCTGGTATGCATCATGACAAAGGCCTTGAGTGGGTCGACCAGGCCATTGAACTGGAAGAGGACTGGTATTTCTACTGGGTCAAGGCCGAGTTGCTCCACGAGAAAGGGGAGCACAAGAAAGCTTACGAAGCCATGACCAAAGCCAACAAGCTGGGCAAGGAAGCTGACAGCTTCTTCTACCAGGACAAAGTGAAGAAGGCCCTTTCGGAGTGGCCGAAGGGCTAGGAAGTGAAATAGCTCGTTAGTGAGCTAGTAAGGTAGAAAAGGCCTCGGGGTTTCCTTCGAGGCCTTTTTGTTGCCGGGAAAAGGGAGGTGGCTGATGGGCAGACAGCAGCAGGTGATCAGCTTCCCTTTTGCCGTTTGGCCTTTGCCTTCCCCCCTTTGTCGCCTTTCGGCAACATCTTCAACTGCCCCACTTCCTTTTCCGATAAATACCGCCACTTTCCTCGCGGAAGGTCCTTCTTGGTGAGGTTGCCGTACATGACGCGGTCGAGTTTCCTGACATCATAGCCGAGCGCTTCGAAAAGACGGCGTACGACCCGGTTCTGGCCTGAATGTAATTCCACCCCCACTTGTTTGCGGTCGCTGCCTACGTAAGCTGCGTTGTCGACCGTCACTTTCTCGTCTTCCAGTTGAATGCCTTCTATCAACTGTTTCAGATCGTTTTCCTTCACGTTGCGGTCCACTTCCACGTGGTAGATCTTTATCACCCGGTGTTTGGGGTGGGTGAGTTTTTTGGCCAGCTCACCATCGTTGGTGAAAAGCAATAACCCAGTGGTGTTGCGGTCCAGACGACCCACCGGATAGATCCTTTCGCGGCAGGCATTGCGGACCAGGTGCATGACCGTCCGGCGGCCACGGTCGTCTTCAGTGGTGGTGATGTGGTCCTTGGGTTTGTTGAGGAGGACGTATACTTTTTTCTCTGTGTTCAGGGTCTCCCCACCGTATTGTACCTTGTCCTTCGGACTCACTTTGGTGCCCAGCTCGGTCACCACCTGGCCGTTCACTTTCACAGCACCGGAAGCGATGAGGTCGTCCGCCTCACGTCGGGAGCAAATGCCTGCGTGGGCGATGTATTTGTTGAGCCGCGTGAGCCCCTGGTCCCCGGTAGCTGCTTTTTTCCCGGGCTTTCTGCGGTAGCGGGGGTTTTTCTGCTTGTGCTCCCCTTGCTCCATCAGTTTGCGGGATTTGCTGCGGCGGTCTTTGCGGGAACCTTCTTTCTTAGGGGATTCTTTCCTGTCCGAGGGATCTTTCTCGGGAGAAGAACGCTTCCCTTTCGGTCCGGGCTTGCTTCCTTTAGGCTCCTCCTTGCGGGGGCTTTGTTTTTTCTGGGGGGTGTCTTTCCCCTTGGGTTTCCCTTTTCCTTTTCGTTGGGTCATGGGGCAAAGGTCGGGATAAACAGGCAAATGCCAGAGAGCAGATGGCAAATGGGAAGCAAAAGGGTATAATTGAAAGGGAAAAGGAAGATGATCCTTGTTTGAGGAGGGTTACCAAAACCCTTTTGGCATCTGCCATTTGGCATTTCCCTCTTCCTTCACCATCTCGGTGTGAAGGCCTCTTCGATATGATGGACCTGGGGACCGGTCTTGTTCAGCAATACGGTGACGATATCGAAGCGTACTTCCTTGTCCGCATTGTGCTGGTCCACGTAACCCTGAGCAGCCTGGATGAGGTGGTTCTGCTTTTTGCGGTTCACCCATACCTCCGGTTCACCAAAGGCATTGGTGCGGCGGGTCTTGACCTCCACGAAAATGAGTTCATCGCCTTTTTCGACGATCAGGTCCACCTCCTCATGGCGGAAGCGCCAGTTGCGTTCCAGGATGGTGTACCCGTTTGCCTGCAAATGCTCGGTGGCCAGGTCCTCTCCCTTTTGTCCGTGTTCCTGCTGGATGGTCATGGGACGAAAGTAAGGCGGACTTCCTTTGGTCGGACCTTCAATTTTGTTTTTCTGCCCATGATCAGGGTCCGGTTGTCAGGCAGGTGTCCGAAGGGGGCATCGTAGCAGACCGGGTAGGGGACGTCGCCCAACACCCGTTCCACGGATGCCTCGGCTGAATAGCCATAGGGTGTCGCATTGTCGTTCATGTCCGTGAGCCCGCCACAGACCAGTCCGGCCAGGTCGCTGAGCATACCGGCCCGTTTCAGGTTCATCATCATGCGGTCGATGTGGTAGAGGTATTCGTCGAGATCCTCGAGGAAGAGCACTTTGCCTGCTGTGTCAGGGAAAGAAGCCGTTCCGGTGAGGCTGTAGAGGATGGACAGGTTCCCACCGATCAATTCGCCTTCTGTTTCACCGGGATGGTTGCGGGAGGTACCGGGGAAGGAGTAGTCCAGTTGTTCTCCCTTCAACGCTTTATGGAGGGAATCCAGCGCTTCGGGGGTATTCTTCGCAAAGTTGACCGCCATGGTAGCGTGGAGCGTTTCAATGCCGAGCACCTGATGGATGTGGGTGTGCAGTACCGTTACATCGCTGTAACCCGCGATCCACTTGGGGTTGTGGCGAAACCTCGAGAAGTCGATCCGGTCGATCACCTGCACCGTGCCATAGCCGCCGCGGGCACAGAGGATGGCATGGACCGAAGGATCATCCAGAGCGGCTTGCAGGTCCTTGGCCCGTTGTTCTACTGTTCCGGCGAACTGGTGGTGTTCGGCGAAGAGATGTTGCCCGAATTCCACCCGGAATCCCCAGCCCTCGAGGATCTCTACTGCTGGTGCCACTTCCGCTTGGGTGATCTTGCGGGCAGTGCTGATGATGCGAATGGTGTTGCCGGCGTTGAGGTTCGGGGGACGGGTCATGGTTCGGAGCTTGTGAACCCTGTTAGGGTTTGGTTCGCTTGGCTTTGATGGTTAAATATATAGGTTCTATCTTTGAAGCCATCCCGAAAACAGCGGAATTTGCAGCCTACTCAACGATACCTGATCACAGCAGCCCTCCCTTATGCGAATGGTCCCCTCCACATCGGTCATATTGCGGGTGCTTACTTGCCGGCAGACATCTTTGCCCGCTACCAGAAGCTCAAAGGGCAGGATGTAGCCTTCATTAGCGGTTCCGACGAGCATGGCGCAGCCATCACGCTTCGCGCCAAGAAGGAAGGAATGGACCCGAGCACCATCGTGGATCGGTACCACGAAGAGAACAGCCGGGCTTTTGAGCGATTCGGCATCACTTTCGACATCTACCACCGAACCTCTTCCGAATTGCATCACCAGACCGCTCAAGGGTTCTTCAAGAAGCTGTACGATCAAGGTGCTTTCACGGAGCGCACCGACCAGCAGTATTTCGATGAAGAACACCAGCAGTTCCTGGCCGACCGCTACATCACAGGAACCTGTCCGAAGTGCGGGAACGACAAAGCCTTTGGTGATCAGTGCGAGAGCTGTGGCTCCAGTTTGAGTCCGAACGAGCTGATCGACCCCATCTCCACACTCAGCGGTAAACCACCCGTGTTGCGGAAGACCACCCACTGGTATTTGCCGATGGGACAGCATGAAGAATGGCTGCGAGCTTATATCAGCGAGGGAAAGTTGGATGGAAAGCAACACCATGATCCCAAGGAGTGGAAGGATCATGTGCTGGGGCAGTGCCTGTCCTGGATCGATGGCGGTTTGCACGATCGTGCGATGACGCGCGACCTCGACTGGGGCGTGCCGGTGCCCATCGAAGGGACGGATGGCAAGGTGCTCTATGTCTGGCTTGATGCACCGATCGGGTACATTTCAGCTACCAAGCAGTGGGCGGAGGATCACGGTAAAAATTGGGAGGATTATTGGAAAGACGAGAACACCAAGCTGATCCATTTCATCGGGAAGGACAACATCGTCTTCCATTGCATCATCTTCCCTATCATTCTCCATGAGTACGATGACGGCTTCATCCTTCCGCACAACGTGCCTGCCAACGGCTTTCTGAACCTGGAGGGCGACAAGATCTCCACCTCCCGCAACTGGGCGGTATGGTTGGATGATTTCCTTGAGGAATGGCCCGGCCAGGAAGATGTACTGCGGTATGCCCTTACGGCCAATGCCCCGGAGAATCGTGACAGCGAATTTACCTGGAAGGATTTCCAGGACCGTAACAACAATGAGCTGGTGGGAGTGTTCGGGAATTTCGTTCACCGTGCGCTGGTGCTCACCCATAAATATTTTGGTGGAGTGGTGCCGGAGCAGCAGGAGTTAACGAAGGAGGATGAAAGCCTGATCGAAGCGGTGAAGGAGTATCCGGCGAAGATCGGCGACCTGATCGAACGGTACCGGTTCCGCGAGGCGCAGTTGGAGACCATGAACCTGGCACGAGCGGGGAACAAGTATTTGGCTGACAGCGAGCCCTGGAAAGTGATCAAGCAGGATGAGGAGCGGGTGAAGACCATCCTGTTCCTGGGTTTGCAGGTAGCGGCCAATCTGGCCGTGCTGTTCCACCCATTCCTTCCCTTCACCAGCCGGAAGCTGCAAAAGATGCTGGGAATGGAAACCCTCGACATGGAGCAGGCGGGGCGGATGGATATCCTTCCGGCCGGCCATCAATTGGAAAAGGCGGCGTTGTTGTTCGAGAAAGTGGAGGACGAAGCCATCGAAAAACAAAAGCAACGTTTGGAAGCACAAAGCAAAGAACAGCAGGAAAGTAAGGCTGAACCGGTGAAGGATGCCGTTCAATTCGGGGATTTTACGAAACTGGACATCCGCACCGCTACGGTTCTGAAGGCCGAAAAGGTGCCGAAAACGAAGAAATTGTTGAAGCTGGAGCTGGATACCGGGGTGGATACCCGCACCGTGGTGGCCGGGGCAGCGGAGCATTATGCGCCGGAAGAAGTGGTTGGCAGAAACGTCTGTGTATTGCTAAATTTGGAACCGAAGCGGATCAAGGGTGTGGATTCACAGGGGATGGTGCTGATGGCCGAGGACGACAACGGCACCCTGCGTTTTCTGGATCCCGGTGAGGTGCTGAAGGGGAGTACGGTGCGGTGAATTTGGATCAGAAGGTTTCCTCCCTTCGGGAGGCAGGCGTTGTTCAATGCCTGCCTTGTGGAAGGTAAGGATCTGGCCTCATGGTTTAACGGATACCTGCCTGCCGGCAGGCAGGGAATAGTAGTTTTCTGAACGCTAGATCTTGGCCTCATAGTTCAACGGATAGAATAGGAGTTTCCTAAACTCTAGATCCAGGTTCGATTCCTGGTGAGGCCACTGAAGAACCCCGTTCAAGCTTATTGGACGGGGTTTTTCTATGTTTGAAGACATGTATGTGGTATATGCTTTATATAGCCATAAAGATGGCCGGATCTACGTGGGATTCACGGAGGACCTTGAAAAACCTCTCAGGTTTGTCAAACCTGAGAGGTTTAGCAATTCCCCCGCTCAACAACACCCCGATCCTGGCGTACAGCCTGTTTCTTTGGGTTGTCCTGTGGAAGACAACTTCACTTTTGGTTTTTCCTGGGGTACACCACATTGATCCTTGGCCAGGCAATCCGTGTACTTCGGGATGAGCCGAAAGATTCCCTTTTCGAAGGTCAGGCCGAATTTACCAAGCGTGTCCGTTTGGTATTCCACTTCCACTTCGTGGTCTCCGAGGTTCAGTTCCCGGCGGGCCAGTTGGATGATGCTCCGGAGTTTGTCGGGCGATAACCGGTGGTCCCGGTCTTCGGAATACCACAATTGGAAGGTAATGGCCTGTTCTTGCCGGATGGTTCCGCCGCAATCGATGAATTGCTTGTTCACCTGTCCCACTTCGGTAATGTGAAAATGGGCCGGAACGAAGGATCCGTCGGGAAGCTGGAATTGCAGGCTGGGAACACTGTCCAGCACATTAACTATTTCGGAGAGTTTCATGGTCGTGAAAGATTTGATAAATATATCGCAATATAACGATAAAAAGAATATGAAAAGCTGCATGGTTAGAAATTCTTTCCAGGTCGGTCAGTTCGCGAACGTGGAGATGACCATGATCCCAACAACCCCCAAACTGCCGAAAAAGAGGTTCCGTTTGGCTTCCTGTCGCCATTCCCGCACGAAGAGGTAATAGGCATTCTTGCTGCGGAAAGGATATTCCCGGACCATGGCCTTGCCTTCCGGGACACGGACTTCTTTCCAACCTCCCGTGAAGTTGTTCTTTTCCAGCAGGATCAGCTCGTGGACGTGGAAAGCGGAGAAAAGCGTATCCCTGACAGGAAGGCTGGTGTCTGCCGTGTAGCAAAGGAAGTTCTGGAACCGAAGGGGAGTGTTCTTCCTGGAAAAACCGATCCGGAGCTCTTCCCTGTTTCCCAGTTCGAGGTCGGTGGAATCGAAATGATGGTCCTGGACCGGCTGCTTTCTGAAAAGAAGTGTTGAATCCGGGGGAAGGGAGAGGTATCTTCCTTTCCTGCTTCGGTTCTCCGGCAGCTCCTTTTTTTTCCCGCGGGCATTGTGGAATTCATAATACGGGTCCTGGGCCTTCCCCTGGGTAACGGAAAATTCACTGGATCCGCTGCTGTCCCCGTTCAGCTTGTAGTAGCTTTTGGACTGGTCCACCCATACCGGGTGGGGTCGGAGGTTTTCCACCCGGAACCAAAGCTCTCCTTTTTCAGCCCAGAGGTCGTAGCTCACTTTGAGCTCATCGTTCTGGAAGATCAGGGTGGTATCTCCTTGCGGGCTTTTCGTGCGGTACACCTGGTAGTATTCCTTCGTTATTTGGCAGGAGGGGACCAGCCCGGCGATCAGGAGAAGGAACAGAAGTTGGAAAGCACTGTTCATGTTCCTAAATTAATAGGATCGCAGGTGCTTGAGAAGGTTGAGTTCTATTATGAGGTTCTTTTCCGGGTCCCCGGGCAGAGCTGCCCCTTTGCTTCGTGCCCATAAAAAAACCGACCCCTGTTCAAGGGGCCGGCCATCATGTTGAGGTCGTGGAAAAGCAGCTGATCAGAAGCTGCCGAAACTGACCCCGACATTGGCCTGAAAGCCATTCAGGTCTTTGCCGGAAATGCCGAGTTGCTGGTCTCCTTCGAATCCGTGGACAAAACGGTAGCCCGCTCCGATGTTCAGCATCAGGTGGGAGCCGAGGTTTACGCCCACGCCCAGTTCAGGTTCGGCTACGAAGATGTCCTGATCGAATGCTTCCACCTCCTCACCGGAGATCTCTTCCACGGCTTCTCCGGATACACCTCCGAATCCGGCTTTTACGCTCCACATCGGGTGGATGAGCTTGTCCCGGAAAGGGTGACCGCCGATCCACAAGCCGCCATACCCGGCATCGACCTCCATTTCTTCATACCCTTCAACATTGGTTCGGGTGGAGGTGCCCTTGCCGAATGCGCCGACGAAAAGGCCGCAACTCGTCATGGCACCACCGCCTCCACCGATGCCCTTGCCAGGCTGAAGGCCGGTGTTGGTATAGTTGGCCATGGGGCCTCCGAAAAAGGTCAGTTCATGGTCGTCGCCATGGCCGCTCATGCATTTCATGATGCAACATCCCTCTCCCTTTTTGCAGGAGGTGGAATCCTTTTCTTGCGCCCACGCTCCTCCACTGAATAGGAGCAAGGCGAAAAGGAGCATGCTGTGTTTTCTGATCGTATCCATAGCGATCGTTTTTTCAAGTCTCTTCGACTCCGAAGGTAACAAAGATCGGGTGACCGGGGAAGTTGGTTTGGAGTGTTGAATGACCCTAATGATCAGATGTAAGGTTTAGGGCAGGGGTTTATTTCAAGACCTTTTGCACCCCCTCATTTCCGATAAAAAAATGGAAACAAGCTCTCTTTGCTTTATATGGCGATCATATATTTTTCAGAAAAGGACTTTATAAAAAAATAAGTTGCATGATAACAGGGATGTTTGAAACCTATAGGGGAGGGCATTCGTCTTAATAATAGAGGCCTTTTCCATTGGATGTATGAAGGGGAATGTAAGAACAAGTGATGGACAAGAAGGTATAAATACGCTCAATACCAATATAGCAAGATGGTTTTTGACGCTTTTGGTATTGGGGCTCGGAGGGATTCCTTTGCTTCAGGCTCAATCCTCCTGCGACCCTTCAACACCTACCTTTCCCGTTGATCTGAGCAGCAACCCGGATACCACCTGGGTCAGTACAGATACTTCACGTCAGGGGAATTGCTGTGGAACCACACCTCCCGATGTATGTGTGGCCTTCGAACTTACTTTGCATCCGGATGCACAGGGAATCATCTTCGATATTTATTCCGGTGCGGAACCTCCCGGAGCCCTTTTTTACCAAGTAGAATGCGGTACACCCACTCCTGTAGGAGAGATGTTATGCCTGAACGGTGCTGGTCCGCATCACATTACTTTTTGCAAGCCGGGGGCCAATGCCAATCAATACAGCATCCGGACCATCCCTGAGCCTGCTGTCGGACCGGATGTGGCTGTTCAGGAGGGCTGCCGTGATTCCCTCTATGCTTATGGGTATGAGGACAGCACGCTTTCCTGGACTTCCGTCTATCCTTCCGGTAAGGGTTCCTACGATTCTCTTCTGACTTGTACGTCAGGGTGTGATACGACAGTGGTTGCCGTCCAGCAAGGAACCCCTCCTCCTTATGTGGATTATCAGGTTTGTGGCCGTCCTCGGGGAGGCTGTGATACCAATGAGGTTTGTGATACCGTTCGGGTCTATTTTGTCAATACCCTTCAGGTTGCTATTATGCCGGAGGATCCGGCAGTCTGTGCAGGAGATGCTACTACCACGATAACAGCGAATGGTAGCGGAGGTACGATGCCCTATTCTTATCAATGGAGTACCGGGGAAACGACCCAAAGCATTTCGGTGGGCGCCGGCACTTACACGGTCGAACTTTCCGACTCCACGGGTTGTCCGCCTGCTCATGATACAGTGACCGTCCGGGAATTCATTGTTCCGGTTCAGGCTTATGCGGGATCAGATACGCTGGTTTGCAGTCAGTCATTGCCTGTGAACCTTGAAGGGGAGGTGGATGCGGCTTCCGGAGGGACCTGGTCGGGAGGAGCGGGGACCTTTTCCCCTCATCCTGATTCTTTGCAGATACAATACTCACCCACCTCTCAGGAATTAGAGGACGGGCAAGTGGAACTGTACCTGGCCACTACCGGGAACGGGGGATGCCCGGCTGATACGGATACGGTCAGGGTAAGATTCTCTTCTACTCCTGATCTTAACCTGACCACCAGTGATATTTCCTGTTATGGGGCGGCTGATGATTCAGCGCTTGCTTCTGTTTCAGGAGGAGTGTCCCCTTATCAGTATTCCTGGGATGGGGGTGCTTTTCAAAATGACAGCCTGGTGATCGGCTCCGGGGCAGGCTCTCATTCGGTCACGGTCAGGGATGCGGTGGGTTGTGATACCACAGCTACTTTCACGATCGGAGAACCTTCTCCTTTGGACGTTGCTGTTTCAGAGGAGGTCCCGGTGACCTGTAAAGGAGGAACGGATGGTAGTGCTGTTGTAACTGCAAATGGTGGAACATCGCCGTATTCTTACTCCTGGGATACCAGTCCGGTGCAAACCGATACACAGGCTACGGGGTTATCAGCCGGCATCTATGAAGTAACCGTGACCGATGCCCATGGATGTAGTGCCTCCGACTCCGTGATCATCGAGGGACCGGACCGGCTTATCACCACGATCACGGACAGCAAGAATGCGACCTGTTATGGCGATTCCAACGGTTATGCTGTTGGAAATGCCACAGGAGGCTGGGGCGGATATACCTACTCCTGGAACACGACACCGGTCCAGCAGGGAGATAGCGCGACCGGGTTACCGGCAGGAACCTACAATATCACGGTCACCGACAGCCTGGGATGCCAGGCCTCGGCTAGTGTAACTGTGGGGCAACCCCCTCCATTGGTCCCGGATGCTGAGAAGACGGATGTAAGTTGTTACGGGGGAACAGATGGAGAAGCGACTGTTTCGGTCTCCGGCGGCACTTCTCCTTATACGTATTCCTGGGGCACCAGCCCAACGCAGAATACCGTGACCGCTACCCAGTTGCCTGCCGGTACGTATGAGATCACCATTACGGATGATCTGGGATGCCGGGCACGGGATACGGTGACCGTTGAGCAGCCCGGGCCTCTTGAGGTGGAGACAACGGCTATGCCGGTAAGTTGCTACGGAGGCTCTGATGGAAGTTTGGAAGCTTCTGTGGAAGGGGGTACTTCACCTTATCAGTATTCCTGGAATACGAGCCCTCCCTCTTCCAGCTCCCGCCTGGATCCTTTGCCCGCAGGTGAGTACCAGTTGACCGTGACCGACGCTAATGGCTGTCAGGAAACGATAACGGACAGTGTTACCGAACCCTCTCCCCTCACGCTTTCTGCCAGTGTTTCCGATGTTACCTGCCATGATGGGGATGATGGGGCTATCAATGTGCAGGCCACAGGAGGAACCTCTCCTTACCGGTTCATGTGGGACAGTCTTCCCACCACGAGCAATATCGCTCAAGGGCTTCCTGCAGGGGAATATGCAGTAACGGCTGTTGATACCAATGGCTGTCGGGACACGCTTTCTCTTACAATATCAGAACCGATGCCTCTCATTGCCTCTGTTGGGCCGGGAGATACCATATGTCCCGGAAGTTCTGCGACATTAAACGTCAATTCTTCCGGAGGGAACGGAGGATATTCGTATACCTGGGAGCCTGGGTATATGAGTACCCCGGAGGTAACGGTATCACCCTCATTGAGTACAGGATATACTGTGACTGTTACGGATAGCCTGGGTTGCGAAACCATTTCGGATACGACCTCCGTATGGGTCAAGAACCTGTTCCCCGACAGCTTGAAGGCGATCAGCAGTGGAGATATCTGCTCGGGTGAAGAAGTGACCCTTTCAGGCTATTACGGGGGGAGCAGGCCGGGACTTTCTTTTTCCTGGGAACCTGGAAATGAGCAGGGGCTCGACCCTTTTGTCCGTCAACCCGATTCAAGCGAACAATATATCCTTACTGCGGTGAACGGATGTGGAGCTTCTATTGAGGATACAGTAACTGTTCAGGTCTTCTATCCGCCTGATATCACCCCGGTCCTGAGCAATGCCGCCGGCTGCCCTCCTTTGGAAGTTGAATTTCAGGATAGCAGTTCCACTGACGATGATCTCACTTACCTGTGGCACTTCGGCGACGGAGAGGTTTCCGGGTCTCCCCGGCCTACCCGGATCTATGATTCCAGTGGAACGTATGAAGTGGGGTTGGAAGTGACCACTGACCAGGGCTGTAAGGACTCTTCTGTTGGATTTGCTACCGTTCAGGTCTACCCCCGACCGGAGGCGGGTTTTTCCATGGCCCCTTCTACGGTCAGCATTCTTCAGCCTGAGGTAAGTTTTTCGCCAGAGGGTTCTTCCGGGGCTGTCCGGTATTTGTGGAATCTCGGGGACGGGGAAAAGGATTCCGTGGCTACGCTCTATCATACGTATGAAGATACGGGTGTTTATCCCGTTCGGCTGATGGTCTGGTCCTCCCGGGGATGCAAGGATTCCATTGTGAAGCCCCTTCGGGTGAAACCTTCGGTGAGTATTTATGTTCCCAATGCTTTCACTCCAACAGGAGATGGGGTGAACGATACCTTTTTTCCGAAAATGACCGGTATGCAGCGATCTACTTTTGAAATGCAGATCTTCAACCGGTGGGGGGAAGTGATCTTTGAATCGGAAGATCCGGAGGAACACTGGGAAGGAAATTCAAAAGGAGGAACGACGGTCGTGAAGAACGATGTTTATGTCTACCAAATACGGGTCAAGGATGTGTTGGGAGAATGGCATGAATTAAGAGGGCACGTGACCTTGGTGAAGTAAGGCCTGATCTCCTGATGCTTCGGAAAACCTTCCTACCTTAGGGCTTCTGTGATCCAAATGCTCCGGAAGCCCTCCCCGATATTGAATGACACGGCTTGGCGACGTATGCTTGCCAGACTTCTGAAGGTAACCACCCTCATCGTCCTGGGGGTCTTCCTCATCAAGGCCGTGGAGTATGGGGCCTTGTCCGCTCTCCTCACCGACCGGGGATGTGGTTTCTCCTGCTTTTTGACCGCCCTTTTCAGAGAACCACCTTTCCTGCTCGCCTTCCTGTTCCTGGGCGGGATGCCCTTCGTTCTTTGGGGGAGGTTCCGCGAGCGTTCCGCCACCATTGGCTTGCATGCCTTTGCTTTTGGGGTGCTACTCCTGGAGTTGCTCCTCACCCTGTACTACACCGAGACCTTGCTTCCCCTCGACCAGACTATCCTGTACCTCTCCCCACAACAACTCGGCAGGGTCGTTCGGAATTTTGGCCGGGTGGACCTTTTTGCTATCGCCTGCTTTTTGTCCCTTCCGGTTTTGTATTACTTGCTTTGGCGGATAGTACGCCCCCTTCGCCTTTCTCTTTTCTTTCTGCTGGCGCTCCCCGTTGGACTGGCCCTCCTGTATCCCACGCGCCCCCAGCTGGGGCATTACCCAACCCGGATGGTCTATTACCACCAATACGACAAGCTGTTGTTCTTCCTCAAAAGCCTGGCGAAAACCTTTGAGGACAGTAGGAATGGTCGAGAATTCCCGAACCTGGGCTGGTCTGTGGCTACCTTTCAGGAATTCAAAAAGAATAAAAGGTTCCTGGAGCGGGAAGGGGAATTCCATTCCTATCCTTTTTTACATCATCGACGGTCGCGAAACACGCTGGGGCCTTTTTTTCGGAAAACCTCCCGGCCGCCCGACCTGGTCTTCTTGTTGGTGGAAGGGTTGTCCGCCGAATTCAGTGGGGGAGAGCCAGGAGAGGTCAGTTTCACCCCCTTCCTGGATTCCCTGGCCCGACATTCCCTGTATTTTCCCAATACCCTGAGCGCTTCGGACCGTACTTTCCGGTTGTTGCCAGCCCTGTTCGGGTCCCTTCCGCATGGCGGAAAAGGCTTCCTGAACACCGGCAGGAACATGCCCTTGCACCATTCTTTGCTGAAGACCCTTCACGGGAAGGGTTATGAAACGGCTTTCTACCTCAGTCATGAAGCTTCTTACGACAACATGGAAGGTTTCATGCGCCGGCAGGGCGTGAATGCTATCATCGACCGGGACGATCTGCCCCGGTACATCGACCGACCGGAACATCCCCGGCAGGGACAAACGGATTCCACCATCTGGGGCTACCTGACGGATGGCGACTTGCTTGAAGGAGTGCTTGCTCATTCCCGACAGCATCTGGCCTCCCCTTTCTGCCAGGTCATCCTGACCCTTTCCTTGCATTATCCCTTCCGGTTCCCTGATGAAGCGCGGTACCGATCGGTATACAGGCGAATCCGGGATCAAAGCAAGGGGACTCGTTACGAAGCCGAGGTGAAGCATTATGATGAGGTCTTTTCCTGCTTGCTGTATGTGGACGACCAACTCCGGGAATTCTTCGAGCGATACCAGCAACGCCCGGAATATGAGAACACCCTCTTCATCATCACCGGCGATCACATGGTAGCCGGTTTGCCCCGCAAGGCCGTGATCGATGACTACCGGGTGCCATTGTTGATCTGGTCGCCTTTGCTGAAAAGGGGCAAAACCATCCGGGCCGTCAACTCTCATCTCGATCTTGCCCCCTCTTTGCTCGCTTTGTATGAAGCGCAGTATGGATGGACCCGGCCGGAGCAGGTGCATTGGTTGGGGAGCGTCTTGGATACCAGTGCTGCCTTTGGCTCGGACCGCCGGATGACCTTCATGCGGCAGAATCGGGAGGTGGCGCTGCTTCGGAACCGTTACTTTTTGTCCGATGGCCGGTTGTACGAGTTGCAGGAAAACCTTCAAACACGGGCGATCGGGAATGATTCGCTCCGGCCCCGCCTGCAAAAGGAACTCAAAGCGGTGCAACAGGTCCACCGCTACGGGGTGGCGAAAGACAAGATCCTGCCGCCGGGAATGTTGTCCGAATAGGTTATTGTTCCTGGAGTTGGGGGATTTCTTTTTCCTGCAGGATTTTCCGAAGATATCCGGGGCGGTCCGTTGTGATCCCCTTCACACCACATTTCAAAAGTCGGGCAGCTTCCTGCGGATCATTGACGGTCCAGGCCAAGAGGTCCAGGCCCTGGTCGAGGATCCGGCGGGCCGAGGCTTCGTTGACCAGCCGGTGGTGGAGGTCCAGGCCGTCCAGGTCGGCTTCCCGGACTTTGTTGAGGAAGTTTTTCGACAGGTTGCCGCTGTGGTCCAGGTAGACCGGAATATCGGGCATGCTTTGTTTGGCAAGGCGCATGGTCTCAAGGTCGAACCCGATGATCACCACCTGGCTGGAGGCCTTTTGTTTTTGGATGACCTCCCGCAATGGTTCGACCGTGGTGGGCCCGCTCTTGATCTCGATGAAGATGCGTTTACCTTCCGGAACGACTTGGAGGGCCTCTTCCAGCAACGGGATCCGTTCTTCCCGGAATTCTTCGCTTTTCCAGCTCCCGGCATCCAGAAGGACCAGGGTATCGTAGGGGGTTCTGGCCACCACGAGGTTCCGGGGGGTGGTCCGGGCCGTAGTCTTATCGTGGATCAGCACCACCTGGGAGTCCAGGGTCAGACGGACATCCACCTCCACGGCGTCGGCTTGTTCCTGCCAGGCCTGCTCGATGGCGGCCAGGGTGTTCTCAGGGGCGGTGTGGGAGGCGCCGCGGTGGGCGATGAGTTCTGCTTCCTCAAGAGGGGTGGAAAGGTTCGTTTGACAGGAGATAAGGAATAATAAGGGTATTCCCCAAAGGATCTTGATCAAGATAGGGAAGAGGTTTTCATTGTGGATCATTTCAAACTTAGGCCTTTTTTTGTATTGCGTTGTCCGCTCCTTTGCTACTATGCCCCTTTTTCTCTTGGTCCTCCACGATTCTCTGTTCAAAGGTGTTGACATAACTCCCTGATCTGTTTCCGAAAATACTTACCTTTGCGAACGGGTGGAGATGTACCGATACTGCATACGGGCCTTTCCGAAGGGGGTATTGTCACCCTCGTTACGCTGCTCATCTTTGAGCAATGATCTCCGCACGCCTTTTCTGATGGAAGGGCATTGTTCTCAGGAAACCAATACGTGACCCCAACGGCAGGAATGTTATCAGACATTCCCCGATTTCTTTGTGTTAACGAAGCATTAAGAAGGAACAGCAACCCAAAAGAAGCAAGAGAAGATGGCACAAAGCAAGATCCGGTTCGTAGAAAAAGACAAGGAGAAAAAACTGTTCTTCCGTACGCTTAAACGGAGGGTCGATCAGTACTTCAGGGAGAATGATGTTTCCCCTTATGCCAACGGGGAAATGATCGTGAAGACGGTCATCATGATAGGCCTGTACGTGGTCCCTTTTCTTGCCATCCTCCTCCTGAATCCGCCGTTCGGTATTGCCGTTGCTCTTTGGGGGATCATGGGATTAGGGATTGCCGGTATCGGCATGTGTGTTATGCACGATGCATGCCATGGAGCCTACAGTAAGCATGAGTGGGTGAACCGCTTGCTGGGATATTCCCTCAACATGGTGGGAGGTTCCACCTTCAACTGGCGGATCCAGCACAATCAGTTGCATCACAATTACACGAACATCGTGGATGAGGATGAGGATGTGGAGGACAAACTGGTTTTACGGTTTTCCCCTCATACGGACGTCAAGAAATTTCACAAATTCCAGTGGCTGTATGCTTTCTTTTTTTACGGGTTCCTTACCCTTTACTGGGCGGTAGGAAAGGATTTTGTCCAGTGGATCAAGTATACCCGCAACGGGAACAACCCTCACAAAGGGTGGGCCAATGTGAAGACCTTCCTGCGGATCCTGGTTCATAAAGCGACGTATTTCTTCGTCACTTTGGTGGTGCCGGTGTTGTTCGTTGGTATCCCGTTGTATCAGGTCCTCATAGGGTTCATGGTGATGCACTTTATTTCCGGGAACATTTTGACCCTGGTATTCCAGCTTGCTCATACGGTGGAAGGTACCGAACATCCCCGGGCTGACGAGAACGGGACCATCGAAGATGCCTGGGCGGTCCATCAGATGAAAACGACCGTCAATTTCGCCCGGCACAACCGATTCGTCAACTGGTGTGTGGGGGGATTGAACTTCCAGGTGGAACACCACTTGTTCCCTACCATCTGTCACGTTCATTATCCGAAGTTGGCGCCGATCGTGAAGCAGACAGCGGAGGAGTACGGCATTCCTTATCTGGAGAACGAAACCTTCCTGGAGGCGCTCCGTTCTCACATCACTACGTTGGAACGCTTTGGGGTACCTGATTTGAACGAAGCGATCGGGTAGTTTAGAGGAACGTTACCTTCCCGCTCTTCACGTCGTACATGGAACCCTTGATGGCGATCTTGCCCTGATCGGCCAGGTCTTTCAGTACCGGGCTTTGTTCCGGAATGGCTTTGACCATGTGCGATACATTAGACCGGGCCACTTGGTCGGCGAAGCCAGGTTCAGTGGGATCCATTTTTCCTTTAACTTCTTCTACGGAAGGTTGGATCTTGTTCAGCAAGCCGGTGAGGTTGCCCAGTTCCACACCGTCACAAGCGCCTTTGACCGCTCCGCAAGAGGTGTGTCCCATGACCAGTACCAGGGGGGTACCCACTACAGCGCAGGCGAATTCCATACCACCCAGTACGTCGCCGTCGATCACATTGCCGGCCACCCGGGTGTGGAAAATATCCCCAATGCCCTGATCGAAAAGGGTCTCTGCCGGGGTCCGGGAGTCAATGCAGCCGAGCACGATGGCGAAAGGCGCCTGTCCTTCGCTGGTGCCTTTCACTTCGGCGAGGATGTCCCGGTCTTGCGATTGACCCTGAAGGAAACGTTCGTTTCCTTCCTGCAACATTTTCAAGGCGTTATCAGGTGTGATGTTTTCAAGTTGTTCTTTGGTGATCATGGGTTCGTTTTTTTAAAATTCAGGGAATAGCGAAAAGAAGGTGATCAATAGGATAAAAGGTGCCAAAGAAGGCCCTGGGGCCAGAGTTGTCCGGGCCTTAAGATCAGGAAGCCTTCAGGCTGGGAAAAAGAAGGCTTAGCATCGGGGTGGAGGAACCGGAGTTTCCGGGGCGAATTCAGTATCGCCTGAAGGAAAGAAGGTCAGGAAAATACGGGTGTCATGCAGGGAAAGGTCGAATGGATCAGCCGGTAAACTGCCTTTATATTCTTCCGGGTTGGATTCTTTTTCTTCTTCCGGAAGAACCGGCATTTCCTCTATCAGTTCGACTACTTGTTCCTGCAGCAATTGCTGGGTGAAAGGCATGATCAGCATCCCCAAAAAGAGGGGGATGAGCAGCAATGAGGAAAGACGCAGGAGAATCGGGTTCATTCGGTCCATCTTGCAGGATAAAGATCCGATTTTTTTCGGAAATCAGAAAGAATGCCTTGATGAATAGAAGCCCGAATGGAGAGGTTGTCCTTTTGGCGACATTATTTCCCGGTGAAGAATGTGATACTTGGAGTTCATTCAAGAGAACATAAACTCATGGTTGACGATACGATACTTAATGACCAACAACGAAAGGAGTGTGAGGAGCATTCCTTTGACTTTTCCGGACTCAGGGCTCTCTTTTTGAATTGTACCCTCAAGCCTTCCCCGGAACTTTCTCATACGGAAGGTTTGATCCGCATGTCAAAAGCGATCATGGAGAAAAACCGGGTGGAGGTGATCCGGCCGGTAGATCATGCTGTCGCTTTCGGCGTTTATCCCGATATGACCGAGAAAGGTTGGCAAAAGGATGATTGGCCGGCGATCTATGAGAAAGTAAAAAAGGCTCATATCCTGGTGATCGGTACGCCGATCTGGCTGGGAGAGAAGTCCTCGGTCTGTAGTCAGGTGATCGAACGTTTGTACAGTTCCTCCGGCGATCTGAATGAAGAAGGACAGTATGCCTATTATGGAGGAGTGGGGGGGGTGTTTGATCACCGGCAACGAGGATGGGGTGAAGCATTCTGCCATGAGCATTATGTATGGCTTACAGCATCTTGGCTATGTGATCCCACCCCAGGCTGATGCTGGTTGGATCGGGGAGGCGGGCCCTGGCCCATCCTACCTGGATGAAGGTTCAGGCGGACCTGAGAATGATTTCACCAACCGGAACACCACTTTCATGACCTGGAATATGATGCACCTGGCTCGCATGATAAAGGACCAGGGAGGGATACCGGCTCATGGGAATCAGCGATCCAAATGGGAGGCTGGGGGTCACTTTGATCATGAAAATCCGGAATACCGGTGAAATGTTCATGCCCCTGCACTTACGAGGTGTTTTGCTCATGATCCTTGTGACCTGGCGTTTTTTCAGTTTCCATTACTACGGGATATGTGGGTTTAAAGAAGACTCCCATGGTTGAGTAGTGCAACCCCGATAAGAGCTAAAGCGATCGTTTTTCTGATCCGGGCACAGCTTATAAAGGAAATCCCATTTCCTCAACAAAGTGCAGTTGGTCTTTCCGGAAAAGGTTGAGTCCCACCTTCTGATAGCGCCCTGTGGATGCCGGCAACCTGGGATAACCCGCCAGGTTTTCTTCAAGTGGAGGGTCGGACGAAATGTTCACCGATCGTAAAAGCCGTTTTATCTCAGGATATGGATCGGTACATAACCGGTTATGGTTCAGTATCGTGATGCGATCCGGAAAGGATTTTTGTTGCTCCAATATCGCTTGAGTGGAACGGATCCACAGATCGAGTTGCTTGAGAGACAACTCTTCCTGGTTCTCCTGACCATGGAGGGAGATTCCATACAAGGCTCCCCAATTTTCGAGTTGCTGCTTGTTAGAAGAAAAGGCCATGTCAAGTCCATGGCGGATAACATGGATGTAATGGAGGCTGGGGAATTGCTGAAGGAGTTCTGGTAGATAGATATGAGTATTGGGTTCTTTCCATCCCCACCGATCTTTTTTCGATCTCGGAGTAAAGCCTTTTAGCATCAGATGGGAAAGAAAACGATAGCCTCTGTCAAAAGTCGGGTTTTCAAGAGAAGCCCGGATCATTGTGCTCATTTGAAGGGGAGAAAGGGGGGTGCCTTCCATGTATTTCCGGAAGATCGTCAGGCGTTCCCGGACCTGTTCGGGGGAAGCGTTTTGATAAAAGTAGGGGTTTTTGAAGAGCAGGGTGAAGATCAGGTTGTCCCGGGAGGCATTCTGTTCATGGCCCATGAAGAGGCCAGCCTCTTCCAGGATCTGGGCGACCACCCTGGTGCCGCTGCCTCCTAGCCCGCCGATGGCAACGCTCCTTTTGGCAGTGATATTGGCCTCTTTTCTTTCGATAGCCGCAAGATAAGGGATGTAGGTCCAATTCAGTATTCCTCAGGGGGCTTGAAAAGCACCTTTTCACGGGTTAAAAAGGCCTTCAAACTGGTGGGGGTTTTTCCGGTAAGGGCTTCATAAGACCGGGAAAGCGAAGGGTTTTTTTGAAGACGTGGCAGGAAATGAAGAGCGATCATCACCAGGATCAGCCCTTCGGGTAAACCCTCTTTCCTTTTCAGGAAATAGAACCGGAAGGGGTTCATGCTCTTGTATCGGATGGTTCGGCCGGTTACTTCACGGAGCAGACGGGCTATGGTGAAGAAGTTCTCCTGCTCATGGCCGGTGATCTCATAGGCTTTGCCCTGATGGGGAGCAAGGTCTTCCAGGATCAGCGCTGCCATCTCGCCGATGTTTTGGGTATCCACCCAGTTGAACCGGGCTTTTCCTGCGGGTAGGATGATCTCGTCTTTTTTCTGAATGTCCGGGAGCAGGGTAGTGGTCAGGTTCTGCATGAAGTAACCGGGGCGCAGGAAAACATAGGTCAAACCCGCCTCCTGGATCGCCTTTTCGATCTTGTGGTGGGGCACCCAACTGCTTTTTTCAGCTCCCTGCACGGATAAAAAGACCACTTCACGGACCCCGTGTTCCTGCATGCTCTGGATCAGGGGGCGAAAGACCTTGTCAACATCTGCCAGGTGGGGTGGGCGGAGCAGAAATAAGGTGTCGGTCTCTTGGAAAACCTCTCCGAAGGTGGCTGGGTCCTCGAGATCGAAACGGACCAGCCTCAGCTCGGGAAAGGGCTGGAATTTTTCCCGGGCCTTTTCAGGGGCCCGCACCCCAGCGGTCACTTGGTGAGCAGTATTCAACGTGAACAGCCATCGGATCACTTCGTATCCGACCGTCCCTGTGGCCCCGGTCACAAGGATCCGTTTCATGAAGTTTGCGTGAACCGTTCCAGTTCTTTCCGGGTCATTGGTCCCGCATGTCGCCTGATCTCTTCTCCGTTCTTCAGGAACAACAGATGGGGGAGTCCTTTGATGTTGTAGTGCTTAAGCAATTGAGGGTCGGTGTCCGCATCGATCTTGCCGACCAGGACATGGTCGGTCTCTTGGGCGAATTGTTCCAGTGTAGGTTCCATCATAACGCAGGGACCACACCAGTCGGCACCGAATTCCAGCAAAACCTGCTCTTGTCTTATCACCGTGTTGAAATTGCTTTGAGAGAGGTAATGCAAACCTTCTTGGTCTTCTTGTTTTTTCTTCCGGAATTTTCGGAAGGGTAAGGTGATCCCGGCGAACAAGGTGGACCCCATGAAAAGGACAAAAGCCAGGAAATAGTTCACCCCGGTGGTCAGGCTTTTTTTGTGTTCCCAAGATCGCTCTGCCTGATTCTGGAACTGGATGAGGCGTTCTTTCCAGGGCATGGGAATAATCGTTCAGTTCGACGGTCTGAATTGCTCTTGCTCTGGAGAGATGGGGGCGTCCCAGTCGGAAAACAGGGCCAAAAGGAGCATTCCTGTGCAAAAGACAGGGTTGGGAGGAAACCGCTGGTAAGAAGGTCCTGACAACATGGTCCCGGAGTATGTTCGGGAGTCAGTTGCTGGCCAGTTGACCAGTGCCCAATCGGTAGAGCAACGAGAAATGGCTTCTAAGGGCACCGAAAAAGGTTCGGTGTTCATAGTAAGGAATGCCATATTCCTGGGCTGTGCTTTTTACGATCTTGCTGATCTTTCGATAATGCACGTGGCAGATGTTGGGGAAGAGGTGATGTTCGATCTGGTAGTTCAATCCTCCGATGAACCATGAAAAGAAGCGACTGTTGTTCGCAAAATTAGCAGTGGTCCGCATTTGATGGATGGCCCAGTTGTTCTCTACGGATCCGGTGTCATCCGCTTGGTAGAAATCGGTTTCTTCGATCACATGAGCGGTCTGAAAAATAAAAGCCAGGAGGATCCCACAAATGAAATGCATCAGCAAATAACCGAGCAGGACCTGCCACCAGGGAAGATCGATCAGCACCAAGGGAAGAACAAGGGTCAGGGCCAGGTACCAGGTTTTGTTGAAGATCAATTGCCATAGCCCTTTTCGGTAGTTGAGCCCCTGGGTTTTCAGCAGGTCCATTTTGCCATACCGGAGAAATTGGATGAAATCTTTCCCCAGGGCCCAGTACAGTGTCATCATTCCATAGAAGAAAGGGGCATAAAAGGCCTGGAACCGGTGGGCCCACTTTCGTTCCTGGTGAGGGGACATCCGGATAACGCTGGTGTCGATATCTTCATCGAAACCCTCCACATTGGTGAAGGAATGATGCAGAATATTATGTTGGATCTTCCAGTTTTCCCGGTATCCTCCTATGAAATTGATCAGGAATCCCAGAGCGTTGTTCACTTTCTTGTTCTTGGAGTAGGAGCCATGATTGGCATCGTGGATCACTGAAAGTCCTATTCCGGCCATCCCCAGTCCTGCCAGGGCGAACATGCCAAGGACCGGCCAGAGAGAAGAGACCATTCCGGTCAGTAAAAGGCCGAGGGGAATGAAATACAGGCAAAGCATGAAGGCGGTCTTGACCTTCATATTGAGATCACCCTGGCGGGGGAGATCGTTCTCCTTGAAATAAAGATTGACCCTTTTTTTCAGTTCCCGGAAAAAAGCAGGTTGATCTTGTCGGTTGAATCGAACGGTGTGCATAGAAAAGAATTGTGACTGTAAAGGTAACTTTTCTGAACGGGCTTTGTTCAAGCAAACAAATAGGACCCACTCCCGGTTTTTATAGCCATTTCGATCGGCGAGATCACGGGAAGATCCGGGGTCTTTAGAAAAGGCTGTGATCATCAGATGGTTATATGCTCTTATGATCAGGGTGTATAGCACGCGACCTCCAAATAAAAAGTTATGTTTTTAGCTTTTCATGAGGCGAACATAAAACGATCATTTGAAGAAGAAGAGATCGTGGAGAAAATGTTCTGATGGTTTCCATAACTATCCTGATCTTTGGGCAACGGTGACCTGGCCAACTCGTCTCCTCAGTAAGGAAGGGTTTTTTAGCTTTTTTCATGAAGAATTTTCAAGTCATCCTGAATTGGTGTTGTGTTTTTCTCTTGTTGGGAGGAGCTGGAGAGGGGGTGGCTCAATGTCTCCAGGATGTGGATTTCAACACATGGGAAGTGGCCGGAGATCCTTCCCGTGGGGATTGGGACGTGACCGGAGGAGGGACCCAGGTTGACCAATCGATCAACGGGGATCCTACCTTTTACATTAGCCCGGACGATTTCATCAATGTGGTCATAGAAGGGACCATCGAGGTGACCCAGAACGGGGACAACGATTTTGTAGGTTTCGTCTTTGGTTTCCAGGAGCCGATGGGGGCCAGTGACGAGCATGAATTCTGGTTATTCGACTGGAAACAGGGGGCTCAGAACCACCAGGGATGTTTAGGAGAAGAAGGGTTCTCCCTTTCCAAAGCCGATGGGACCATCCCTGCTGGTGACTATGTGGATCATTTCTGGTGCAAGAACAATGGCCCTCCTTTCCAGAACATCATGAACGATTTTGGGGCTGGCAAAGGGTGGAACGATCAGCAGGCTTATGATTTCTCCCTTTCTTATACCAGCACGCGTATCGTGATCCAGATCGATAACGATACCATTTTTGAACACACCGGGTGTTTCGAACCGGGTCGTTTCGGTTTCTATAATTATTCTCAGCCGAATGTCCGGTACTCTAATTTCCAGTATGAGCTTGAAGCGGATTACCAGGTGCTGACCCCCCAGGTTTGTGCCAATGATACGGCCCAGTTCCTTTTCTCGGATACCTGTTACAGTTTTACCAATGCTTTGGACTCTATACAATGGGAATTCGGGGATGGCGGTACTGATACCGTCCCAAATCCCAAACACATGTACGATTCCGGAGGAACTTATGATGTGTCGCTTACCATTACCGACAGCTTGGGTTGCAAGGACACGGTCACCAAAGAGGTCTACGTGTTCTCAGCCCCTGAGACCGATTTTACTGCGGATACTGTTTGCTACGGCGATACGGTCACTTTCACCAACCTTACTACTACCCTGGATACTGGTGTGGCTTCCTGGAGTTGGGATCTTGGAGATGGCGATACTTATGCGGGAAGGGATACGGTCCATCGGTATACGCCCTCCGGCACCTATGATGTCAGTCTCACGGCAGTGGATTCCATGGGGTGCCGGGACAGCGTTCAAAAGACCCTCTACCAGCCGCCGTTACTTGAAGCTTCAGTCGCTGACAGCACGCCGGTCAGTTGTTTTGACAGTGCGGATGGTTCTGCTGTGGTAACAGTTACAGGAGGAATGTTCCCCTATTCCTACCAATGGGACGATCCTGCTTCCCAAACCAACGATACGGCCAGAGGACTTCCCGGTGGTACTCATGCTGTTCAGGTTACCGACTCCCTGGGGTGTATCGACTCCGCTATGGTGACCATTCCTGAACCTCCGGCCTTGACCGCTGATGGAACAGGGGACAGCCTTTCCTGTCCGGGACAATGTGATGGAGAAGCGGTGGTTACAGCTGGTGGAGGGACACCTCCCTATTCGTATCAGTGGGATGACCCTGCTTCACAGACCACGGATACGGCGACCGGGCTTTGTGGTGGCAACTATGTTGCTACAGTGACCGATGCCCGGGGATGTGTTGATACGGCTGAGGTGCAGGTCTTCGACCCTCCTGCTATGGCCCTTGCTCCGGATTCTTCTGGGGTCTCTTGTGCAGGGAATTGTGATGGCCAGGCTTCCGTTGCGGTAACCGGAGGGAACCCGCCCTACACCTACGAGTGGGACGATCCTTCCTCGCAGACCACCGATACGGCCACGGGGC
>CAZAYA010000019.1:0-26102 GCA_964489175.1 uncultured Flavobacteriales bacterium
CTTTCGGCCTTGCCAGGTCGATGGCTTTGTGAGCAGTGTTCACGTCCCCGCATATCACGATCTCTTTGCCTTGCTGCCGCTTGTGTTCGATATGTTCCAAAAAGCGGTCGTAGAAGCGCATCTTGAATTGCAGCCGTTCATCAGAGGCCTTGCCGTTGGGGAAATAAACATTGTAGAGGATGAAGGATCCCATGTCGGCTTCCAGCATCCGGCCTTCCTGGTCGAACTCCTGAACACCGAGTTCCCGGTTGATGGCTTTCGGCGCTTCTTTTGAAAAAAGGCCTACCCCGCTGTATCCTTTTTTGACGGTAGATGCAGCATAGTGTTGGTGGAACCCTTCCATGTCCAACAGCTTTTTAGGCAATTGTTCCGGCAAGGATTTGGTTTCCTGGACCGCCAGTACATCCGGGCTTTCTTGTTGCAGCCAGTCTATGAAACCTTTTTTCAATTGGGCCCGCAGGCCGTTCACGTTCCAGGAAAGCAAGCGCATAAGAAAAGGGGATTGGTGTCCCGGCGAAAATAGCAGATCAGTGGAGAAGGATGAGGCAGGTCATTTTTGAAAAGGGGAAGGAAAGGGATATTTGAAGCGTTCAATCGTTTACGCAACCCTCTTAACTGTTCACCCTATGCCCTCTACAGCAACTTTCGACCAGGAACAACGCCTTGCCCTCAAACAGCAAGTCCATGATGCCGCCCTGAAACGCCAGCAAGCCGTGATCGACGATCTCAAGGCGGCCATCGAGGAGCGTCAGGAGGCTGTGGACAACCCGGAGACGGACGACATCGACTACCACAACCGGTTCGAGTCCACACAGGACGAAGTCCACGATCAGATCAACCACTATGCCGACCAGCTCAACATCGCCAATTCGGAATACGATACCCTGGATAAGATGAAGACCGATCGCCTGCACCATAAGGTGACCATTGGGGCTGTCGTGGAGACCGATCAGGAGAATTTCTACGTGTCTGTTGGTCTGGGTGAATTCGAGGTGGCCGGTAAAGCGTATTATGCTTTATCCCCCAAAGCACCTGTTTATGAAGTGATGGAGGGAAAAAAGGAAGGGGATACGTTTTCTTTTCGGAACAGGACTTACAAGGTTCGGGTGATCTTCTGAGGGAGGATCCGTACTTTCGGGGTCCTGACCCCAAATCCGAACTGAACATGATCCCATCCCTGAAGATAGAGCAGCTGAGGAATGTCTGTGGATCTGCTGAACTCAAATGTGATTCCAGCGATCAGGTAGAACCTCTTGATGCCATCATCGGCCAGCCCCGGGCGGTAAAAGCTCTCGAGACAGGGTTGGGGATGGATGGGAAAGGCTATAACATCTATGTCGCTGGCCGGAATGGGACCGGCAAATTGACGGCCGTTAAGCGTTTTCTGGACAATAAAGCAAAAGAAGAGGGGGTGCCGGAGGATGTTTGCTATGTCAATAATTTCCACGATTCCTATTGTCCCCAGGTGATCACTTTCCCGGCCGGCATGGCTGAGAAATTTCGCCAGGATATGCGGCAGTTGGTCATAGAAGTCCAACAGGGGTTGCAACACGTATTCAGCAGTGATGAGTATGCGAACCGGCAGAAAGAGATCGTTAATGAGTTCAAGAAAGAGAAGGACAAGCTATTCTCCGACCTGAACGACCGGGTCCTTGAAGAAGGGCTGATGATCCGGAACACGGCTGTGGGCGTATATACGGTACCTATCAAGGACAACCGGGCCATGACCGATGAGGAATTCGCCACGCTCAACAAGAAGGACCGGGACCGCATCAAGAAGAAACAGGAGAAATTCCAGGACGAGATCAAGGATGTGTTGCGTGAAGCCCGCAAGTACGACCGTCAACTGAACGAGTACCTTCATGAATTGCAACGGAATACTGCTCTGTTCGCCATCGAATCCGTGGTGGATGAGTTGAAGGAGAATTACAAGAAAATGAAGGAGGTTTCGGAATACCTGGAAGAAGTCAAGAACGATGTCCTGGATAACATTGAACTCTTCACCGGAGGAGGAAAAGAGGAAGAGGGCATGGCAGGTATGGATCGTTGGAAGCATTCCCCGTTCAGCAAATATGAAGTGAACGTGCTGGTGGATAACGCACAACTGGAAGGAGCTCCGGTGGTGATCGAGGAGAACCCGAACTATACCAACCTCTTTGGAAAGGTCGAGAAAGAATCTTACTACGGAACGCTGGTCACTGATTTCACCCTTATTCGTCCCGGGGCTTTGCACAGGGCGAATGGTGGGTATCTCGTGATCCCGGCACGGCAGGTCTTATCTCATCCGTATTCCTGGGACAGTCTCAAAAGGGCACTCCGGAACCGGCACATCGAGATCGAGGATCCTTCTGATATGACAGGCTTGTTCTCGACCCGTACGATCTCTCCAGAACCTGTATCGCTCAATATCAAAGTTCTCCTACTCGATGAGCGGCAGCTGTATTCCCTGCTTTACCATCAAGACACGGATTTTCGGGAGCTTTTCAAGATCAAGGCGGATTTCGATACCATGATGCCGCGTGATGAGGAGCATATCGATGCTTACATCGGTTTCGTTTGTAAGGTTTGCCGTGAAGAGAACCTTTTGCAGTTCGATGGAACGGCTCTGGGGAAACTGATCGAATACAGTTCCAGGTTGGCGGATGACCAGTATAAGCTTTCTGCGTATTTCGGGCAGATCACGGACATTGTCCGACAGGCTTCTTATTATGCCCGGGACCATGGAGAAAAAGCAGTCCGGGATGAACATATCCGCCAGGCTATCAACGAAGGATTTTACCGGTCTAACCTGTTGCAGGTCCGTATCAATGAGATGATCGAGAACAAGACCATTCGGATCGACAGTGAAGGAGAGGTCGTGGGACAGGTGAACGGCTTGTCCGTACTTGATCTGGGGGACATTGCTTTCGGCCGGCCTACTCGCATCACGGTCAGCACTGGCGTGGGGCGCGATGGTCTGGTCGACATCGAGCGTCAGGCGGAGTTGGGAGGACCGATCCATACCAAGGGTGTGATGATCCTTTCCGGCTATCTTTCCCAGGAATTCGCCCGCGACCATCCCATCAGCCTTTCCGCCAGCCTCGTCTTCGAACAGAACTATTCGGAGATCGATGGTGACAGTGCTTCCAGTACGGAATTGTACGCACTGCTGTCGAGTCTGTCAGGGTTGCCCATCAAACAAGGGATCGCTGTGACCGGCTCAGTGAACCAAAAGGGTGAAGTTCAGGCTATCGGTGGAGCGAACGAGAAGATCGAAGGGTATTACCAGGTTTGTGCCACTCAAGGGCTTACCGGGGATCAGGGCGTGATCATCCCGGCCAGCAACGTACGCAACCTGATGCTCAAAGAAGAGATCCTTGATGCAGTGCATGACGGAGATTTTCACATTTGGGCCGTTGAGACCATCGATGAAGGGATCGAGATCCTGACCGGGGTGAAAGCCGGTATCCGCAACAAAGATGGAAGCTTTACCAAGGATTCCGTGAAGGATAAAGTGGCTCAGAGACTATATGAGATGGCCATGAGCATGAAGACCTTCGGAACGAACAACGATAAGGAAAAAAAGAAGGGAAGGGGGAGTGATGCGTCCAAAAGGAATTGAAGAGCCGGGTAGGGCTTTACCGATGGTCCTGCTTTTCGCTTTGTGGGGAATGTTCTCCTGTAAAGCTCCCCGTCCGGAGGACCTTGGAGTGACCGAGGAGGGGCGCCTGAAGCCTTGCCCTTCCACTCCTAACTGTGTTTCCAGCTTTGCAGGTGATGAAGAGCACGGAATGGAGCCTCTGACATTCGATAGCTCCCCGGAGCAAGCCTGGAAACGCTTGCAGCAAGTGATCCATGACAACAGGAAAACTCATATCGTAAGGGACCTGGGGGATTACATGCATGTGGAGTTCACGACCAAATTCGGTTTCGTGGATGATGTAGAATTCCTTCTTTTCCCGGAAGAAGGGAGGATCCATTTTCGCTCCGCCTCCCGGATCGGGAAAAGTGACCTGGGGCAGAACCGGATGCGAATGGAAAAAGTACGAAAACAGTATAGCGTATTGAGCGGTGAGTAATGAGTCTGGAGAACTTGAGATGAGATTTTGACCCAACGTTCAATACGTTTACGCATTATTCAATACTACGTTTACCCATGTCCATTCTGACCCAACAAAAGATCCGCGAGGCCATCGACAATGGAGAGATCGGGATCGACCCCTTTGAACCGGAGAACATCGGTCCCGGATCCATCGACCTGCGGCTCGGTAATCGTTTCCGGGTGTTCGGAGAGAACAATGGTGTTTTCGATGTGGATGAGAACGCGGATTACAAGAAGATCTCGGAACTGGTGGAAGCTGATACCATCGAGATCCGCCCTCAGGAGACCATCCTGGGGATCACTCATGAAAAGATCACGCTGCCCTCTCACCTTTGTGGATGGTTGGAAGGAAGGAGTCGTTATGCTCGTCTCGGTCTGATGGTCCATATATCAGCCTCGTTCATGCAGCCTGGCATCAGCAACCGCCAGGTACTGGAGATGACGAACATGGGGCATGTCACCATGCGCCTGCATAGTGGGGTACGCATCTGCCAGTTCGTGTTCCAGTCCACCGTGGGTGAGGCCACCTATCATGGGAAATTCGAGGGACAGGAAGCGCCATGATAGGGAGGAGTAAGGAGCGAAGCGTGAGGAGGAGCTTCAGGCCCTTACTCCCTTTTGTTTTTTTGCTGGATAAATTCAAGCGGGCATTAAGTGGATCTTTCCGTTTCCAGCCCTCCTCGCTCCTGCCTCTTCACTTTCATTACCTGATCATCCCAGCCTTCAATGATCGACCGCATCAAATATCTCGTGGAGTCCAAAGGATTGAGATATTCGCGCTTTGCCGACGAGATCGGGGTGAAGCGGGCCAGCATTTCCCACATCTTCAACGGCAGGAATCAACCCAGCCTGGGATTTGTGCAGAAAATCCTGCAACGTTATCCTGAAGTGGATGCCGGGTGGTTGCTCATGGGGGATGGCCAGGCTCCTGAAGAAATCCCGGAAGAAAAGGAGGCCGGGGAGGAGGCTGCTCTGGAGTTTTCTGAAGGAGAGGAGGCTACCTCAGGAACACCCCGGGAGGAAAACAAAGCCATCGACCGCATCGTTATCTTCTACGCCGACGGGACGTTTGTCTCGTACTCGGGGAAGTGATACCTTTGCAAAGAACTAAAATCTCAAAATTTTCTTATGTCGACTGATAAGAACGATGCTGCTAAGAATTTGGTCAACAAGAAAGTGGGCGATCAGGAAGTGAGTCCGGTCCTGCCGGATGAAGTCAAGAATTTCCTGATCGACATTGATGGAACGGTCTGCGATGATATTCCCAATGAGCAGCCTGAGCGGATGAAGACAGCGAATGTCTATCCTGATGCGCTGGAAAAGGTCAACCAATGGTATGAAGAAGGTCATGTGATCACCTTCTTCACTTCCCGGAGCGAAGCTCAGCGGGAAGTAACCGAAGAATGGCTGGAGCGTCATGGCTTTAAATACCATGCTCTTTTGATGGACAAGCCCAGAGGCGGCAACTATCATTGGATCGATAACCATATCGTTCGGGCTACCCGGTACGACGGACAGTTCACCGACCTGGTTGAACGGAAGACCACCATTCAGGTCTTCAATGATTGAGTTCAAGTTCTCGTTCGATGATCTCGGACCGGCAGCGAGGAAAGCTGCCGGTCTTTTTTTGCCGGTCCCGAAGGTTTTCTTTTCTTAAGAGTGTTCGATCGGGAACAGGATGAAAGGGCTGTTAACAATATTGCAAAGTTTTCTTCTGGTCGGGGTAGTGTTCAGTCTGACCAGCTGTGGGGGAGGGAGTGCTCCTTCCCAGGGGAAAGGGAGTGATGCTATAGAACGACCGAAAGTAGCGATCGATCTGCCGGCTATCAAGAAGCGTGGGAAACTGGTGGCGATCACCGGGTACAGTTCTACCAGCTATTTCCTTTACCGCGGAGAACCGATGGGGTATGAATACGAGTTGCTGAAACGTTTGGCTGAACACCTGGAGGTGGAACTGGATGTGAAGATCGCCAGGAATATGGACGATCTCTTCCGTATGCTCAACACCGGAAAGGGTGATATCATCGCTTATGGCATGACCATTACGCAAGAGCGGAAGCAAAAGGTGGCTTTTACGGAGCACCATAATATCGTCAACCAGGTGTTGGTACAAAAGAAGCCGGACAACTGGCGACGCATGAAGCTTCATGAGATCGATGAGCAACTGGTCCGCAGTCCGGTAGAGCTGATCGGGGAAGAGGTCGCTGTCCGGGAGAATTCCAGCTATTTTCATCGCTTGCAGAACCTTGCCGAAGAGATCGGGGGCGTGATCCCGATCGACACAGTGCCGGGGAATGTCTCTACCGGCGAGTTGATCAGGCGCGTGGCGCAGGGGGAAGTTGAATTCACGGTGGCGGACAAGAACATCGCCCTGGTGAACCAGACCTATTATCCGAACATCGATATCGAAACGGAAGTGAGTTTTCCACAACGGATCGCATGGGCGGTGCGGAAGAATTCACCTGAACTCCTGCAGGCGGTCAACTCATGGATCCGGAATATGCGAAAGGAGACCGATTACTATGTGATCTACAACAAATACTTCAAGAACCGCAAGCAACAAGGGCGCCGGGTAGAAAGTGATTATTATTCCCCGAAGAGCGGCAAGGTATCCCCCTTCGACGCTCATTTCAGGGAAGTGGGCGAAGAGATCGGCATCGATTGGCGCTTGCTGGCGGCTCAGTGTTATCAGGAATCCCGTTTCGATCCATCAGCGAATTCCTGGGCCGGTGCCAAAGGGGTCATGCAGTTAATGCCAGCTACTGCCAAGCGGTTTGGAGCGAAAGACCCCTCCGCTCCGGAACAAAGCATTCAGGCGGCAGCCCGGTATCTGACGTGGTTGAACGAAGCTATCTGGTCCGGTATTGAGGATAGCACAGAGCGGTTGAAGTTCATCCTCGCTTCCTATAATGTGGGGGAGCGCCATGTGCAGGATGCTCAAAGACTAGCCAGGAAGTATGGCAAGGATCCGGAAAAGTGGGATGGACATGTTGCAAAGTTCCTGCTGAAGAAATCCCGGAAGGAATACTACTCCGATGAGGTGGTAGAATACGGTTATTGCCGTGGCTCGGAACCCTATGCGTATGTGCAGGATATTTTTGCACGTTACGAGCATTACAAGAAGTTCACGAAAGAGGAAGCCGAACAGGGATCCGCGGAAAGAGCTGCTTCCTGAAAACTTCCGACTGGCCGGGAAAGGATAGTCCGGACAGGCTATCGATATTTGTACGGCAAGAATGCCCTTCATGGATTATCTCACCCTTCTCCGGCAATATCCCCGCTATCTGTCCTTCGGTTTCCTGCATTATTTTTTCTCGGGCTTTGGCCAGACCTTCCTGATCAGCTTCTTCGTTCCGTATTTCAATGAGGCCTTTGCGATCGACAATATAGGTTTCGGCTACCTGTATTCCGGAGCGACCTTATTGAGTGCATTCACCCTTCCTTTTGCGGGCACGCTCATCGACCGGTATTCCCTTCGCTGGCTCAGTGTGGGGAATGGGTTGATGTTGTGCCTTTTTTGCCTGATGGTGGCTTTTGCCCCGAACTACTGGGTCTTGCTCGTGGCTTTGTATGGCTTGCGGTTCACCGGGCAGGGATACATGGTCTTGATCGGGTCCACCAGTTTGGCCCGGTATTTTTCTAAAGTCAGGGGAAAGGCGCTGTCTCTTGCCAGTCTTGGTCTTTCCTTTAGCGAAGGGATCCTGCCCAGTTTCGTCACGGTAATGGTCGGTCTGGTAGGGTGGCGGGACACCTGGATGCTGATCCCGGTAGCTTTGTTGAGCTTGTTTTTACCATTATCCCTGAGTCTGGTGGGACAGAAGGATGAGTTCCAGAAGGTGCCGGAGCATAAAGCCAAAGAGAACGGGGAAAAACAAGATGCGACCCGGGGAGAGGTGGTTCGCGATCCCAAATTCTGGATCCTGGCGACGGTCTCCGTTTTCTTGCCGTTCTTTATCACCGGGATGTTCCTTCATCAGAACCTCCTGGCGGAAATAAAGGGATGGACGATGGAGTGGATGTCCACCTGTTTCTTCGTCTTTTTCATCAGTCGTTTGATCGCTTATTTCCTGGCCGGACCGCTGATCGATCGCTTTACCGCCCGGCGGGTCTTTGTCTTTTACCTGGTGCCTCTGATGCTGGGAGCATTATCCTTGTTGTTCACCGATCACAAGCTCATAGCCATGGTCTACCTGTTCCTTACGGGTATTACCGCCAGCCTGGCAACTGTGACCAATACGGCTATGTGGGTGGAGATCTATGGCACCGATCATCTGGGAGCCATCAAAAGTGTGGTGACTACTTTCATGGTCATGGCTACAGCATTGGGGGCCGTGGTGATGGGGCCGCTGCTGGAACAAATGCCTTTGTCAGTGATGATCTCCGGATCCGCCGTCCTGATGGTGATCTTGATCGGAATGGCTTACGGCACGGTCCGGAAGGTAGAAGCCAGGTTTTGAGCCGGTCAGGCAAGAAGGATCAGCGCCACGCCTGCTACCATGATGAAAGCACCGGTTGCCCTTTCCCGTGGTTTTTCCTCGCCAAAGAGCCAATGTCCCCAAAAGACGCTGAAGACCGTACTCATCCGTTTGATGGCGATCACATGGACCACCAGGGTCATGCTCATGGCCATCATCTGAAGCAGCAGCGATAAAGCGGTTACGGCTCCCATGGGGAACAGTACGCCAGCATGGATCTTCAATTGTCCCAGATGTTGGCGGGAACGGAACCAGAGCAGGGGGAACATGAAAATGGTTACGAAAACATTCACACCCAGTACCCATAAGAAAGGTGTCGAGTGCTGGATACCGATCTTATCAATAGTAGCCGTAAAGCTCCATATCAGGGCAATGAGGAGCATTAGCCGGGGGCCTTTGGATCGGAACAGGGCTTTGAAGGGTGCCAGGACCTCTTTGTTATTGGTATCGAGGTTGAGAATGTAGGATCCGGCAATGATCAGGAGAACACCGGTCAGTCCCCCGCTGTCCGGGAATTCTCCCAGGATCAGTGGAGCAGTTCCCAGCAGAAAAAGGGGAGAAAAAGAGACCATAGGAACGGTCAGGGAGAGATCGGCATCCCGGATGGCATACATGTAAAGAATGGTGGTGATGATGTTCAGAGTGCCGCCACCGGCCACGGCCCACCAATAGGTCGCGGACAAGGCGGGAATATCGATGAAGAAAAGACCCGGCAACAGAAGGGGGAGGGTAAAAGCCCGCAAAGACCAGGAAACGACCAACAGATCCGCTCTTTGAACCCCTTTTTTTCCGAAAATATCGGTCAACGAACGGAAAAAGGCGGTCAGAAGGGCAAGCAGTGGCCAGGTCACGGCAGAGAAGCTTTCAGCTGTTTCGCAAAGGAAAGGAAATGCTGGAAGCCGGTACTGAACAGAAAGCAATCCAATTTATTACAGAGTTAAAATATTCTTGAACAGGGAATTATATTTTATTTTAAGGACTTGTCATTCCTGGTAATACGACAAGAATAGAACGGAGATCAGGGGCAGGATAAGTTATCTTTATCCAGGCGACAAAGCCACCAAAGTCATGTATATCTATTTCTCAGCTCCGATCACCAACCATCCGCTCAGAACGCCACGGTCAGACGACCAAGATAGTGGCGGCCGGCTTGAGGGAAATAGCCTGCGCTTTGTTGAAATTCACCGCCGAGTTGATAGCGGTACACCCAACCGTTGGTCACGTAGCGCTCGTCAAGGGCGTTCCGGACCAGGAAGGATAACTCGATGGCGTCGGCCCAGGAAGGCTGCCATCGATGGCTGAGACGGATGTCGTTCAGGAGGTAGGGTTCCAGCATTCGTTCTTCGCTGGAAGTGTTGTCGATATATTGTTTTCCCACGTATTTTGTGATCACTTCCAGGGAAAGCTCATGATCGTTCTTTTTTCCCTGGTGTTCCCATAGATCGATATTCAGGTTGCTGGCACCGATCCAGGAAGGGGAGAAGGCAATGTCCGTCCGTCCGTGGTTCACGACCGTCTGTTCTCCGGTTGCCCAGTTATCCACATATTCCGTATAGCCCAGGATCTTGTTCTGGCTCCATGTAGCGTTCATCTGCCATTCGATCCCATTTGTGATCCGCACACCACCCTGGAATTCGATGCCGCGGCGGAAGCTTTCATTCACGTTGGTCCTGACCTGTCTCCCCACATCATTGATCTCTCCGGTCTGGACCAGTTGGTTTTCATAATCCATGTAGTAGAAATTCAGGGACACCTTGTAACGGTTCTTTTGCCGTTCGTAGCCTGCTTCGTAGTCGAAGAGGGTCTCGGGACCGGGTTGTTCTGCTGGTGGTGCGTTCACATGGTCGGTCCGGTTGGGTTCTTTGTTCCCTACGGCCCACGAGGCCCATACCCTGTTATCCGGATCGAGGTCGAAGTTCAGTCCGGCTTTGGGGTTGAAAAAGTCATAAGTCCGTTCCTGTCTGAGGTCTTGTCTGTTCTGATCGATGCCCAGGAAGCGGTAGGAGACGTTCCGGTACTGAAGATCGGCGAATAAGGTGAGGTCAGGGTACAATTGATAATTGACCTTTCCGTAGATATTGAAGTCGTTCTTAAGGGCATCGTTGTCGTAATACCGATGCCGGATATCGCCGTTGCTCATGTACCGCGCCCAGATCACTTCGCCGTAGTGTTCACCATAATATTGGTTGAAGCCACCCCCGAGCGTGGCATCCAGTTTTTGATGCCGGTATTTCAGCGACCAGATGCCTCCGTAAAAGTCATTGTCCAGCCACCGGCGTTGGATCAGGTCCGTTCGCCGGGTGGTATCACCTCCGGTGATCACCGGCTCAAGACCATAGTCGGAGAGCCGGACTGGTCCGGCTCCCGTTACATGCTGGTTATGGCCCGCTCCCTTGTATTGTTCAAAATATCCTTTCCCTATGGTGTAATGCAGGGCGGCGTTCAGGGACAGCCGGGCGCTGATCTGCTGGTCGAAATGGAGTTGATAGTGGGTTTGCTCGTAGTTGTCTGTTTCATTCTCGTAGTTGTAAGGGTTGAAGGTCCGGTTGGTGTCCAGGGACGCTTCCGGCATGCCGTACCAGGCTTGGTAGGTTTTTTCCCGTCCGGAGAATGTGACGAATTTCAGGGATGTTCTGGGGGCCACATATCCTCCGGACAGGTAGTAAGAAGATGAGTTGGTCGTGGCCCGGTCGATGTAACCGTTGGAATGCACTTTGGAAAGGCGCCCTTCAAAGACCCAGTGATCGTTCAGTATCCCGGAGCCGAAAGCTACATTGTGTTTTCGGGTGTCAAAGGACCCATAGGTATGACTGGTCCGGGCGAAGGGTTCTTCCCGGGTTCCGGTGGTCCGGATGTTGATGGTCCCGCCAAAAGCACCGGCTCCATTGGTGGAGCTGCCCACGCCGCGTTGGATCTGGATATTGTTGGTGGAAGCGGCCAGGTCTGGTATGTTCACCCAATAGACCCCCTGAGATTCCGCATCGTTAAGGGGAATGCCGTTGATGGTCACATTGAGGCGGGTAGGAGCGGATCCCCGGATCCTGAGTTGAGAGTAACCGACCCCGGCACCAGCATCTGAAGTGGCAACAGTAGAAGGGGTCTGGTCGAGGATGTAGGGCATATCCTTAGCAGCATTGTTTTTTTCAATGTCTTCTCGCGACACATTGGTATGGGCGATCGGGGTCTTTTCCGATACTCGTGTGGCGGAAACGGTCACTTCGTCGGTCAGGAAGGTGCTCGGTCGGAGTTGTACCGTGTATTGTTGCTCACCAGCCTGCAATTGCAGGGTATCGGTCTGATCACGATATCCCATGAAAGAGGTGTGGAGAATGACTGTTCCGGTATCCACCCCTGTCAGACGATAATATCCTTTGGCATTGCTAAAGGCCCCTTTGTAAGAGGAGCCGATGGTGATGTGAGCTCCTGCCAGGGTATCTCCGTTGCCCGTGACCGTACCTTCCAGGGTAGCCTGGGCCGAACTGAACAAAGGGGTGAAGAACAATCCCCAATACAACAATGATCGTCGCATATCCGTGGTCGTTTTCAACGATCAGGGGACCTGGGGTTGGGTCCACCCATCAAGATGGTTCCATGAAAAAGAGGGCTTCTTTGGTCCTCGCATCCCTTCGCCGGCATTATCCGGATCAGGTTCCCGTCCCGTATCAACGGAGACGTTGGGTATGATCTCAGCCTGTTAAGAAGGCACCCCAATAAGATCGGGACAAATGTAATAAAGTAACGGGAAACTTGTCATGCATTGGCCAACCGAGCCTTGTAGGAGCGGCGCCAGGAAAAAAAGCCTGCAACAGCTGCTATGGAGAAGAAACCATAAAGGAGGGCTGTAAGGTAAAGCTCCCGGTCGGCGTACAGAGCAATGGAGGCGCCATCGATAACGATCCAGTACAGCCAGTTTCCCAGGTATTTCCGGGCCACCAGCCAGGTAACGAAGAAGGGAAACACGGTGGTGGCGGCATCAAGGTAGGGAGCAGCACCATTCGTAAAGCGTGAAAGGAGGTATCCGCTGAGAAGGGATAGCAGCGAACAGCTCACGATAGCGATGAAATGGAACCGGAGGGGCCAAAGCCGGACCGGCAGCTCTGCTCTGTTCTTGTAGCCATATTTCCATTGGTAATATCCATAGAAGGCCAATCCCAGGTAAAAGGTCCGGAGCAGGATCTTGGCATATAGCTGGGCGTCATAGAACAGCCAGATGAAAAGACAATTGCTGACAATGGCAGCCAACCAACACCCGGCATGCTCCCGGGCAGCCAGGATAACATAGGTCATGCTGAAAAGTACAGCTACCCCTTCTGCGGGGTGCATGGCCGAAATGGCTTCTGAAATAGTGGCAAGGAGTTGCTGCATGGGAGGGCGTAAAGATACTCAGCTACAAATGTGGGTCAAGGGTTGAAAAAGGAAGCAGACAACAACGCCCTTCCGAAGGTTATACGGTATCAGGGACAAAGCCTTTCCAGTAAGGTAGTAAGATAGTGAGGTGGTGAGATAGATGAGTATTTTCCCGACCTCATTGACCCATCTATGCCTCCTTTACTACCTCTACTTTGGCGGGGTCAGGTTTGTAAGTGGCTTTGTCGTATGCAGCCTGAGGCACTCTGAAGGAGTAGGGTTTCCCTTCCAGTTTATCCCGGAACCAATGGTGGAAGACGATCAGTTCAGGGGTATCGATCTCCCAGCGGAAAGCCGGGTCGGAAGAATCCAGCAATTCGAATTCTTCCAGGCAGGTTTCCCAAGTGGTTTCCAGGTCGAAGCTTTGATGCTCCCATTGGCGGAGGATCTTCAATATCATTTGGTCGCGTTCCCGGACAGGTTCTTCTTCTCCGATCCTTTCGATGTGTTTGCGGAGCGATTCTATATAGGTATCCGCAGTGTCGAGGTAAGCCCGTTCGTAAAGGTTGAGAATGGACAACAGACGGATACCGATGTTCCACCCTTCTTTGTCCTCCTCGATGGGCTGAAGTTGCTGAAGGAGGGAGAAGGACTTTCTGTGTTCTCCTTTCAAAAAAAGGAGGCAGGCCTTTAGATATTGGCGTCGGCTGCTTTGAAAGGGAGTTCCTTCGGAAGGGCTTAGCCGGAGCAATTCTTCTGCAACATGCTCCGCTTTCTCGAGCCAGCCCAGGTAATAACATCCCCGGAATTCCATTTCAAGGGCAAGAAGGCTGTTGTAATTCTCCGGGGAAACGAATTCCCGGGCTTTCCGGGCATGTTCCACAGCTTCTTCGAAGCGGCAGGCGAACATTTCGTTGTCAGCAAGGTCTGCATAAGCTCCAGAGAGCTTTTGTTCTGTGTGTACAGCCGGCTCCTTTTCGATCAGTCGGACGATCGCCATAGCGGTTTCACAGCATAGATCGAGGTCCCCGATGACTTCGTAGTAAGCCATACGGAGGTTGTACAGTTTTTCTGCAATGTATGCAGAGCCTGTTTCCCGGTGGTATTGCTGAAGCTCAGCGATAGCTTCGGTCAGCAATCCCACCTTCTGGTTGTTCTGACCTTTGAAGTCGACCTGCTCAGCATAATACCGGAAGGCCCATTCCCGGGCCTTCATTCGGTATTGACGGCATTTTTCGTAGAATTCCAGGTCCTCCCAGTACTGTTCCATGATCTTTTTCCCTTGCCTCAGCGCTTTTTCATTCTTGAGGGAATCAAGGGCCTGGACCAGCTCATCATAGAGTTCGTATTTCCTGCCTTTTTCGACCACGGTCTCCATGATCTGGTAATACTCTTCATCCAATCCTCTCCCCAGCATGATGCGCGCCTCCAGGAGTCTTTTCTTGCAGCGAATGGTTTCCCGCGCAAAGGGGCTATAGGCCTCTTTAGGGTCCAGGTTGACATCCAGGAGAAGGGCTTCCAGTGCCCTGTTGCGAAGGCGCTCTATCATTTTTTTGAACGAGCCGCTACTCTGCCCGAGGCGTTTTCGAAGTTTTTCCCCGTTCGGAGCGGGGTCCTTGCGAAGCTGGTCGAAAAGTTTCAGGGATTTGTTCTCTCCCGCTGAGCTATAGGCTCCCAGCAATTTGCGAAGGTTCTTCTGCTCCTGAGGGCGGAGTCCATCGATCAGTTTTTTCAAACGCAAAAGGCTATCGGTAGCCATATTTCTTCCTCATTTGAATGTCTATGTAAAAATAGAAAAAATGAAGAAATAACAAAGGGTATATGGCATCATGATGATCAATAACGAGGTGTTTTGATGTCGTTGAAAGGGGTTTTTGTCCATAGGATCCGGACCGGCCCTTGGGATATTGCGCTAAGCAAGCCAGCAGATATCCCAGGGTCTGAAAGCCCCGTGCAGATGCTTTGGGAGAACTGCTTCAAAAGGCTTGAAAAAAAGCCACGGGGCAGACCAAAAACCTCAAAGCCATGGTCCAATTTTTTGCATTTCTGTTCACAGTTCTCGGCATTGGAGCCGGGAGTCCGGATATCACTCAACACAGTGAATCGGCACAAGGTCAAAGCACTTCCATCATCAACGTTGCTGATCAACCCGATGCCACTTTCCGTGGCGACGGAGATAATGACGGCGATAATGAAGGTGGAAGCAAAGGATCGACGGAAGACGGGCTTTGATCCCCTGACCGGTCCACTTTGAAATAACCCCGGTCAGGGAACACCCCGGCCGGGGTTTTTATTTAGACCATATTTCACGCATGCAAGAAGTGACACAAAGGAAAAAGGAGATCGTGGTCCTGGACCACGGTGAGGAAAAGCCCCGGAAAAGGGGAGAAGAGATCCGGTTCGAGGTACTGCCCCGGAACGATTCCGTAGTTGTTCTCCCACGAATAGGGAAAGGTGCTGAAATGAAAGTCCGGTTGGCCAATTTTTACGGACGATCAGTGTATTCCCGCAACTTCGAAGGAGTTACGGAAGCTCCTATCAGCATTGACCTGAACGATCACAAGAAGGGTGTTTATATCCTGAAGCTCTCCGTGAACGGAAAGCTGGAAAAGGAAAAAATGGTGATCAAGCTCGGCTGAACCCTTTCAATGAGGAGCTGTGAACTTATCGAGTGCCTCCCGGCTCGCGTCGAAATCAAAGACCGGAGCGAGGACTTCTGCATACCTTTCCTGGTCGTAAGTCCGGGGGAAAGCGAACCGGGCAAACGACAATTTGGTATCCTCGAATTCGAACAAGGCGACCAATTGCCGGACCTGCTCACTGCTCATACACTCTTGCCGGACCGCCTGGCGGGCGGATCTCACCTTGTCATTCTCGAAGATCTTTCCCGCGATCCGGTCGCGTATCTTGCCAAAGGCTTGTTCGCTCATGACCGGTCCCGGACACCCTTTCCTGCCCTTGTATTGCGTTAATGAATGTGTTTTTGCAGCACTGTCCAGAGGGACCAGAAGGCTGTCTTCCTGAAGGTCTGAAGTGTCAGGAATGTACCCTGCTTCGGATACCAGCTCCAGGCTGTACCCACCTTCTTCCTTTTCAAGACGATAAGTGCTTTGAATGGCTGGCCGTAATGTAATGGTCCGCTCCAATTGAATGGAGTCGCTGATCGTGAACCGGCAGTAGTGCTTGCCCGGAGATAATTCCGGTAGAAAGATGGCAGGGATCGGTTCGGAAGTTCGCAGTTGTTCGTTCAGCAGCAGGGAAAAAGGAATGGAATCCTGACTGCTGATCTCGAGGGCGGCTTTTTGTGAAAAGACAGGTCCTGCCAGTCCCCAGAGGAATATTGCGATCAGTATTCGTTGTTTCATGAAGTCCACCAGCTTCTGGCGTAGCGTTTTCCGGAAGGCCCGGACGAAGGTATAGGGTTGGGAGAAAAGAACAAGGGCTTAGGGATCTTCCGGATCGATGTACTTTTTTCCCCTGTCAGGATTCCTTGTTTTCACCTTTTCCCGGAACTCCCAAACTTCCTTCTTCCGGTTCAGTACATAAGCATCGTAGGAGAGGGTGGGGCCATAGAATTCGTACATCCCCTCCAGGTTTTCCTGGCGGGGTTCCAGGTGGTCGAAAACGATCCGCTCTTGCTTTTCCTCATAATTCAGGGTCATGACGGCTTTGTTGGTGTATTCGAAGATCACGCGGAAGCGGGGGCGCTTTCTTTTACCGGTGGTATTTTCCCTGAAGATCGGAGCTCCCAGTTTTACTTCATCGTTTTGGCCGAAATGAAGCACTTCGATCACCTTTTTGGTGGTGAGCCGGTCGTTCCCATCCCATCCCAGCAAAGTATAGTAGGTCTTTTTTCTACGCTCGACCGGGATGATCTTGTAATACAATGCCCCAGGCCATTCGTTGGCTCCGAGGGTTTGGTATTCCAGGTCGTGGTCTCTTTTTTCCGGTTTCTGAGGGCTTTCCCGGACAGGGCTTTTTTTCTCTTCTGTTGCCTCTCGCAGAGGAGTCACTTTTGTTCCTCCTTTTCGTTTCCGGATGATGAGGTAAGCGAAATAATCGTGGGTCTGATCATCGTAGGGAAGGTTCCAGTTGAAAAGCCGAAAACGGCCGTCGGGGGCATCCAGGACCCCCATTTTGTCAAGTTCCGGGAAACTGTATTCGATGGCTTCAGGGTGGGAGAGGGTTTTTTCCATTACCCGTACCAGGTGGTGGTTGGCACGGATCCGCTCCTGGTCCTTCTCACTGTTCTGGACCATCTGGAGGTAGTGGGAGACCGAATCCTCCCAGGTCTTGATGGAGACCTGGTCGGGGATGCTTTTTCCCTGCAGGGCGACCAGCAACAACAGCGTGGAAAGGATATGGACCGAAACGGTTCGCATGGGCTACTTGCTATATGCCTTCACCGGCGGGTTATTGTCCGCAAAAACCGTTCCTATTCATCGATGTGGAGGAATTCTTTTCTTTCGTAGAGTTGCTCTTCCGGTTCGGGGTGGGCTTCATCGTCCACGCAGCAATCTACCGGACACACGGCAGCACACTGGGGTTCATCATGGAAACCGACGCATTCGGTGCACTTTTCCGTGACGATGTAGAAGACCTCATCGCTGACAGGCTCCTGCTCTGACTCCGCATCATACGTATGGCCGTCCGGAGTGGTGATATGTCCTTTGAGGGAAGTCCCGTCTGCAAAGCGCCAGGGCTCTCCTCCTTCGTAGATCGCATTGTTCGGGCACTCGGGTTCACAAGCACCGCAGTTGATGCATTCCTCTGTGATCTTAATGGCCATAAGCGCGTTCTGATCTGAAAATTTCGATTTCCTTTGCAAAGATAGTGGGTTCGTTCCATTTCTGCCCCCTATACCCAAGCGCTTTCCTATGGACCCGGAACAAAGAAAAGCAGCCTTCGTGCAACTCGGATTGGCCCTTCGATCTTTAGAAGGGGAAGAACAACAAGCCTTCCGGAAGGATGCTGAGCCATTGGAGAAGGCTGTACAAAATGTAGCTTCACCGGAAGGATGGTTCACCCCGGATAACATTTCCGCAGCCCTGCAACACCTGGCCCGGCAGCTGACCGAAGAACAAATTGATACATGGCTGGAACCGTATTATGATCGCCTTTATCGGTCGAATGATGCTAAGAATGTCGCTGTGATCATGGCCGGGAACATTCCGCTCGTGGGCTTTCATGATATGCTTTGTGTCCTCATGAGCGGTCATGCCTTCCTGGGGAAATTGTCTTCCAAGGACGATCAGTTGCTCCCGGCCCTTGCTGAAGTACTTTGCCGTATCGAACCGGGATTCCGTTCCCTGATCAGCTTTGAACAAGCGAAACTGCCTGCTTTTGATGGTGTGATCGCTACGGGGAGTAACAATTCTGCGCGGTATTTTGAAAAATACTTCGGTCCCTATCCTCACATTATTCGGAAGAACCGGAATGGGGTGGCTATTTTGGACGGGGAGGAAGAGGAAGCAGAACTGGAAGTTTTGGGAAAGGATGTTTTTACCTATTTCGGGTTGGGATGTCGCAATGTGGCCAAGGTCTATGTACCTGATACCATGGACCCCGAACGGTTGATGAAGTGCTGGGAACCTTACCGTTATCTGATCGACCATCCCAAATACAACAACAATTACCATTACAACCGGGCAACTTTTCTGATGAACGGATCCTCGTTCAAAGACAATGGCTTCATTCTGCTCAAAGAGGACGAAAAGATCGCTTCCCCGCTGGGCATGGTGTATTATGAGCATTACCGGGATCAGGAGCGATTGCGGGAGGAATTGCAGGAGCGTCGCGGAGAAGAGGTCCAGTGCATCGTATCCAGGCAGGATGTTCCTTTCGGGAAAGCGCAGGCTCCTGACCTGTGGGATTATGCGGATGATGTGGACACCATGGCGTTCTTGTTAAGGCTTTGAAAAGCTTTTTCAAGAACTTTTTGCTTCGCTGTGGGTTGTGAGGACAAAGCTCTTATCTTCCCAGAGGCGGTCTCCTGCCTTGCCGAGATCCTTTCGACCATGGCGATCAGTATTACCGGTGCCCATAATTACAAGGTAAAAGAGGAAGCTATCGTGCTGCCTGCTTTGCCCAGGGATTTCCACGGTATCCGGATCGCTCAGATCTCCGATATCCACGCCGGGAGTTTTTACAATAAGCGTTCCGTGAAAAAGGGTGTGGACCTGCTCCTTTCCCTGCGGCCGGATATTATTTTCTTCACGGGCGACTTGGTGAACAAGGTCACCCATGAGATCAGGGATTTCTTCGAGATCTTTGCCAAGGTCCAGGCTCCGTTAGGAGTCTATTCTGTGTTGGGCAATCATGATTACGGGGATTACCTGAAATGGCCTTCCAACGAAGCTAAGGTTCGTAACATGCTGGACATGGTAAAGGCTCATGAAGCCCTGGGATGGGAATTGTTGCTCAACGATCATCGCATCCTTGGTAAGAAAGGGGAGGAGTTGGCCATTATCGGCGTGGAGAATTGGGGGAAGGGGCGCTTCAGCAAGTATGGCGATATTGCCAGGGCTTATGAAGGGACTGAAGAGGCTCCTGTCAAGCTTCTTTTGTCACACGACCCGAGTTATTGGAATGCTGTTGTTACCCAGGACTTCCAGGATATCGACATCACTTTTTCAGGGCATACCCATGGCTTTCAATTCGGTGTGGAACTGGGGAATTTCCAGTGGAGCCCATCCAAATACAAGTACAAGCAATGGGCAGGCTTGTACGAGAGAGAAGGGCAATATCTCTACGTTAACCGTGGCTTTGGTTTTCTGAACGTCCCCCTTCGCGTAGGGATCATGCCGGAGATCACCCTTATCGAACTCCGGCAACGGATCTGAACCGCTATACCTGTTCCAGCGCCTGGTCGATGTCGTTGATCAGGTCCTGGGGGTTTTCCACCCCGATCGATAACCGCACCATCTTTTCTGTGATCCCGTATTCCTGTTGTTCTTCAGGGGGGATGTCAGAATGGGTCATGGAAGCCGGATGTTCAGCCAGCGACTCCGTACTCCCCAGACTTACGGCCAGCTTGAACAATTGCAGGGAGTCGAGAAACTGGAAAGCTTCTTTTTCTCCGCCCTGGATGTCGAAACTGATCATGGAACCGGGAGCGGCACATTGTTTCTTGTAGACCTTGAATTCCGGGGATCCCTCCTGCAGGTGTCCCAGGTAATAGACTTTGCGGACTTTGGGGTGGTCGGCCAGGTAGTCGGCTACATACCGGGCATTCTTCATCTGGGAGGTCATTCTCAGCTTGAGGGTCTCCAGGCTTCGAAGTAACAGCCAGCCGGACCAGGGTCCTCCCATGTTCCCCATGAAGGTCCGGAGTGTTTTGACCCTTTTGATCAGTTCAGCAGACCCCAGGCAGGCACCAGCGATCACGTCGCTGTGGCCGCCGATGAACTTGGTGGCGGAGTATAGGATCAGGTCGGCCCCGAATTTCAACGGATGTTGCCAAAGAGGGCCGAGAAAGGTATTGTCTACGACCGTGTAAACCTTTCTATCCTCTGTGCTGTATTCCTGGGCAAGAGAAGAACACAACTCTATATCGATCAGGGAATTCGTGGGGTTGGCCGGGGATTCGATGTAGATCATGGCCAGCTTGTCCCCGATGCCGTTCTCTTCGATGATCTTTTCGATATCTTCCCGATCGCCGGGTGCATTGAACCCGACCCCTTTGATCCCGAACTTGGGGAGTACGTGTTTGAAAAAATGGTCGGTACCTCCATAAAGAGGTTCGCTGTAAAGAATGCATTGCCCCGGTTCGAGCATCTCCAGTACCGTGGTACTGATGGCGGCCATGCCACTTTCGAACACAGCACAGGCTTCGGCTTTATCCCACAGTACGAGCCGGTCTTCGAGGATCTCCAGGTCTGGATTGTTCAGCCGGCTGTAGATAAGACCCAGCTCTTCAGTAGGTTCTTGTTCCCGCAGCCCATAAGCGACCTCGAAAAAGGATTTTCCTTCCTGGGCATTCTTGAAAACGAAAGTGGAGGTTTGAAAGATGGGACTTTTGATGGCACCAACGGACCATTCCGGGTTATACCCGTAGGACATCATCTGACTTTCGGGGTGCAGTTCCTGTCCCTTGATCGTCTTGCGCTTGAAATCTTTCTTGTCGGCCATTTGCAGGAGTTTCCCGCAAAAATAAGGTTTCAGGAGAGCCGGGGAAGCGGGATCAGAAATAACTTTTATCGACCAGTTCCCCGTCCTTGTAGGTCTCTTTCTTGACTTTTTGGCCGTTCTCCAGCCAGTAGATCCACTTTCCATCCTTTTGATGGGTCTTGTTGAATTGTCCTTCCATCTTCTTCTGGCCGTTCCGGTAATATTTGATCTTTTCCCCGACGGGGAGTCCTTCATCGAAGCGGGAGATCTCTTTCAATTGGCCATTGTTGTACCGATCTTTCCAGGTGCCGGTAAGGCGTCCGCTCTCATATCGTCCCTTCACCCATATTTTGCCGTTCTTATGGTACATCTTACAGGTGTCCTGCTTGAGACCGTTTTCGTATTGGGTGACGGAAAGGAGGTTCCCGTTATCGTACCATTGGCGTTCGGTACCAGTCAGTTTCCGGTCTTCGATGTGCCCTTCATAGTATTTGTTCCCGTTCTCGTAATAAATGGTCAGGATGCTGTCCATGTACCCGTTCCTGAAGAAGGTCAGGATCTTCGGGGAACCGTTCTCATATTCCTGGACCATCTTTCCATCGGGAACGTTTTCGATCTTCTTGATCTCCACATCCTTGAGCATCTTTTCCCAATAAGCGATGTTCTTCTTTTCCGGAGCACCTTCTTTTTCCTGGGCCATTACAACTGAGGCCATCAGGAAGGAACACAAGAAGAGCAAGCAAGAACGGTTAAGGGACATAGTGCCAGGGGCAAAGGTCTTGGGCATCAGTTCTCCTGGGTTTTCTCTTTCTCTGGATCGTCATCTTCAGGTTCCAGCCCCAGTTTTTTGCGCAGGAGTTCTTCCAGTTGTTCTATGCCGATGCCTTTGGCAATGATCTTTTTGTTCTCATCCAGGAGGTAGACCTTGGGGGTGCTGTAGATATCATAGGTGTCGCGGAAGTTCAGGCTCTGGATGGTGGTATGATCCAGGTATTCCCTGGGGTTTTCGTTCATATCGGGATCGTCCGACACGTTGATCCAATCGAGGTCTTTTTCCCGGATGAATTTTTTCCACTTCTTGTTCTCCAAAGGGGTCCCCACAGCATATACCTCGACCCCTTCATCCTTGAGCTCATTGTAGGTATCCCGGAGTTTAGGAGTGGCCTTTTTGCAGTGGCCGCATTCGGGGTCCCAGAAATAAAGTACTGTATAAGGGGCTTCTACCTTGTACAGGTCGATGAATTGCCCGGTGGTGTCCGCCAGCACCAAATGGGGGGCTTTTTTGCCGATCAGGAGGGGTTTGAGCTTGGTGGCATTTTCTCTCATCTTCTCCAATCCCTTTTGATCCATCCAATAGGCATCATCTGCAGTGTAGTAATTCTCTACCATGTGGACGAACACGGCATCCATGCCCATGATCTTGGACTGGCCGTAATGGTTGGTGATGAACTGGACCACGTATTTGAACATTTCCGTTCCCTTCGGGATTGGTTCTATCATCCGGTCGGCAGCCTTGGCGATGGAATCGGGGTGCTGAACGGTCACCTTGGTGATGAACTTTTTCATCTTGTTGTGGAAGATAGGGGAGCGCACGAGTCGGGGATCGTTCAGGTCGATGTGGTCGAAATAATGTTTCTTGTAATAACGGTAGGCGAAAGAACTGTCCCCTTCGGCATCCTTGGGAGGGTCGGGAACCTGCACTTCCCGTGACATGTTGATGATCTTGCCGGCCAGGGTGTTGGGGTGTTCTTCAGCCAGCTTGGCCTGGTATTGCCGCACTTTTTGGTCGATCGCTTTCAGCTTTTGCCGGAGGGCTTTCTTTGCTTCCTCTTTTTCAGCCTTTTTCAGCTCCTGCTGCAATTGGCCGCTTTTTCTTTTGTTCTGCCGGATCACATTGATGTAGTCGTAGAAGACCTTATTCTCTTCCGAGGTCTTGATCTTCATTTGCTTCGAAAGGTCGGGGAGCCGGGTCTCCATATGGATCCGGTCCTCGTTCACGATCAGCTCGAAGTATTTTTGGCCGGGAACCACGACCGCGTACATCCCTCCGGGAATGCTGTCCCCGGTAAAAGCAAAGGCTCCTTTGGCATTGGTCGTGGTAGTATCGTAGTAATACAGCTTCTTGCCAAGGTAATTGGCCAGGTATACGGTATCGTTGTTCAGCCCGGTTACTTTGAATTCCAGGGCATACCCGTTCTTCTCCTGTCCGGCTGCACCGGAGGCGATGAGCAGGGCGGTGAGCATCAGGGAGGTGTGTTGCAATAAACGCTTCATATCCACTGTCGTTGGGAGTATAAATTTAGGAAGAATTTGATCGTGTTTTGTTCCGTTGCAATTACCGTGCAAATATCCCCGAGGGGGTAGGTGAAGAACGCAGCAACGGGAACGGGGATGCCTATTCTTTCAAAAGTTTTCCCAGTTGCCCGATAGCCTTTTGATTCTCCGGCAGATGGATGGCCTGCAGGACCTGGTCTTTTTCCAGGTTGGTGAGGTGGAAGCTGAGGGAGATCTTTTCGTCCGGGCGCTGGGTCAGTTCCAACGTGACCACGTCGAAGTCGCTCTGGAACCATTCGCTGGTGTGTTGGATCAGTTGGGCATGCTCATAGTCCTGGATCTTGAAAACATTGCCATAAAGGCTTTCGATAGGACTTGCGAACCGATGAAGGAAGGAGTCGGACGCTTCGTTCTGGAGGCCTTCTTGCATTTCCTTGTCCCTGATCTGCAACAGTATCACGCCGCTGGTATTGTTGCGGATCCACTCCCGGAAGGTATAGAGGAATTGCAGGGAGGTCTTCACCCCATAATTATCCCGCAGGCCGGCATCCATGACCTCAATGGTGGGTTGGCTGGGAAGGCTTGACATGGGGAGGATGTAAGGGAAAGTAGCATTCATACGGAGGGCGCTGGTGAACAGCAACGCTTCGGGATCATGGCCGGGGAACAGGGCGTGGAGGCCAACGTCTTCGACAGGATGCTTTGAAATGACCCGTTCGCCGGGAAGGTTGTTCATCAGGTAAGAGACCGGGTGAGAGCTGATGAGCAGCCGGCGGCCGTCGTTCACGATGGAAGGACTGAGGACCATCATGGGAATGATCCCCTGGCTGACCGGCTCCCGGTAAGCCTGGATCGGTTTGTCGAGCAAGTGGTCGGTGTTCTTGTTCAACTGTTCTTCAAAAGCGGACCCCCTGTCACGGGTATAGACCTTCCCGTGGGGCTTGTAATCCCGGTAACGGATGAAGATGTCGTTGGTCACGAAACTGAAGACCACCGGGTTGAGCAGGTCTTTGGAGATCTTGTGCCGGTAAGAACGCGCATAGAGTCCGTGTTCGGGGTTCTTGTGATGGCGGAGCAGGTGCTCCCGCATGTAAGCAGCGCCGATCATTCCTCCTGAGGATCCGGTGATCAGTTCCGTATGGCGAAGCAGTTCTCCGTTCAGCACACTGTCGGCGTATTGAAGTGTTCTCACGGTCCACAAAGCCGAGCGCAGACCACCTCCACTGACGTTCAGCAAGACCATTTTGGGTTTTCTCCCATCCGGTCCCTGATTTCTGGCTTTCCACCGTTCAAGGGCCTGAAGGGTAAGCGTTTCATCTCTTTTCTGAAGTGCGTGATCATTGCGAAGCTCACGGAGTTTCTCCGGTGTGTAAGCGACCTTTGGGGCTTTGTGGTCCATTCCGTAAGGGAGGGATCGGATGTTGAAGGCGCTGTAATTCTTGGTGCCGTAATTGAAAAGGAGCAGTGCGAGGATGAAAAGGGTTAAGGTCCATCCTTTGAGCCAGGAATAAAAGGCACTGGCCAGCATGAGCACCATGGTGAGGAACAATACACCCGTGGCTCCTGCTGGTATCAGGAAATAAGCTGACCCGCTGAAAGAACTGATCAGTATAAAAGAGGCGACCATGACCACTTCGAAGATCGAAGCGTTCAGGTGATTCTGGAAAAAAACCCTTTGTAACACGTGTTCCTCGTAATGTTCACTTCCCCGGGCCAGGCGGATCCTGACCGGGGAAGCCAGGTACGTTTCCACATGCCATTTGCCATTGGGGCCCCGTTGGTACCATTTGCCTTGTTTTTGGGTGAATCTACTTTGCCGGGCCCTTCTGCGGGCTTCTTGCCGTTTGCGGTCCGCTTCCCGGCGGCTGAGGATCTTGTACAGGTCTTTGTTGGTCCGCAGGAAATAGAAGTAGGAAACAAAAAGGAAAAGCACGATGCCGAGCAAATAGCCCCCGAGGTTCACGGTTACTTGTCCGGTGGGGACGAGTTCCACATGAAGTTGGTAGTTGGTGGTGAAATAGAGGTGGGCTCCGACGAACAGCAACGGGAGGAGGGCATTGTTGATGCTGAACTTCAGGAAAGGTTTGGAAAGGGTGGCGATGAACGGGAACCGGTGCCCGTGCATGATGTAACTGAAGATGTTGTGGGCCATGATGAAACCGCCCACCGATATCCCGAGGATCATGAAGGAGGCAAAGCCGACTTCCCCCAGGTACTCGGGATACAGGAAAAGGTTGGGGATCCCGTATTTAACGGCCAGGTTCCGGGAAATAAAGGCCGTCATGATCAGCCAGAAGCCCAGCAAAAGATGGTTGCGCTTCAGGTGTAGCAGCAGTAACTGAAAAGGAAAGAAATAATAGGTCCTTTTCAACCTTTGTCGAAATGTCAGGCGGGTATTCATGCCATCTTTGGTCAGTACGCTCTCCTTGTACGAAGGAAGTCGGTGATAAGATAACCCAGCGTCTTGCCAATGGTTTCCGGACCGTCTTCCTGAAGATCGGGAGCACCTTCTGCAAAGTGGATGTACGGAAGGTAGGGGAAGGCAGTCCCGGTTTTCTGAATATAAGTCCGGGCCTGTTCCACCGAGATGCCGGAGGGGGTTGCCGCACTGACCGGTAGTCCGGCGATCGCATCCAGGTCGAGTTCGATACCGGTGGGGTGGTCTCCGGCGAAGGCGATGGCATCCTCCAGGTAACGGGACCAGCGTTCCGGGAGTAGGAGAAGGTCGTCGAACCAGGAAGCCAGGAAGTTCCCGGGATGGGCTTCCAGCCGTTCCAGAATGCAGCCTACATGGTAGTCCACCTCGCTGACCATGG
>CAZAYA010000020.1:0-4587 GCA_964489175.1 uncultured Flavobacteriales bacterium
ACCGTGGCCGATGCCAGGATCCTTCTTCATTCCGAAGATCCTTCCTGAAAGTTTTGTTTATTCTTTTTGACCACTTTAATGTATGATCATACATTTTATGATCGATCTAAATTTGGAAAAAGCTTGGGATCATCATCAAAAAAACCTTAATTTTAGCTGTTAAAAGGGACCTTTTGGTACTTCATGCCAATAAATAGTCGAATATTATGCTAATAATTAACGACTATGAAAATCTTTTAACGATATTTATGCTAAAAAAGGTTGATCACCAGTTGATATTCCGCCCGTTCCCATGATCGACAAGAGCGACATTCTCGATGCCCTGTTCCAGCATTCCAACGAAGGGATCATCATTACCAATGACAAAGGAAATATCGTGATGGCCAACCCCAAAGCCCTCACCCTTTTCGGTTATGAAAAGTTGGAAGAGCTCAGGGATCAGCCAGTCGAGATCCTCGTCCCGAAAAAAGACGCCCACAAACACCACGAACACCGCAGGAAGTATTATGCCAGTCCTAAAGCCCGTCCCATGGGTGTGGGGATGGACCTTTACGGAAGGCGAAAAGACGGGAGTACCTTTCCCCTGGAGATCAGCCTCAGCCACTTCAAGACCGAAGGGAAAATGTTCGTGGTCAGTTTCGTGATCGACATTACCGAACGGAAAAAAAGGGATCTCGAACTGGAAAAAGCTCACCGGGATATCCAAAAAAGGGCTAAGGACCTGGAAGCCTCGAACCGGGAATTGGAACAGTTCGCCTATGTCGCTTCACACGACTTGCAGGAACCCCTGCGAAAGATCCAGGCCTTCGGTGGAAGATTGCAGGAAAAGGAAAAAGACCATCTGAGCGAAAAAGGGAACGACTACATCCAGCGAATGCTCAATGCTTCCAAACGGATGCAAAGCCTCATCAACGACTTGCTCTCCTTTTCGCGGGTAACCAGCAAAGCCAAGCCTTTCACCGAAACCGACCTCGACCAGGTACTCCAGGACGTCCTTTACGACCTGGAGTTCAAGGTTAAAAGATCAAAGGCCGCGATCGAATCCAGCGACCTCCCCTCTATCAAGGCGGACCCTGTCCAAATGCGCCAGTTGTTCCAGAACCTGATCTCGAATTCCATCAAGTTCACACGGGAAGGAGAAACCCCGCACATCAAGATCGGTCTGCACACCGGAGAAGAAAACCCTCCTAAAACCGTCACCCTGACGGTCGAGGACAACGGGATCGGCTTCGACTCCCGGTACCAACACAAGATCTTCAACATCTTCGAACGCCTCGAAGGAGACGGCCAGTATGAAGGTTCCGGCATCGGCCTGGCGATCTGCAAGAAGATCGTAGACCGGCACGAAGGTGATATCCACGTAAAAAGCGCTCCCGGAAAGGGTTCTGTCTTTTTCATCACTCTACCGGAAAAACAAGACCATTGAACACATAACAGAGATACATCATTTATACAGCCATGGCTATGAACAATGAAGACGGGGCGAAAGATGGTATCAACATCCTGATGGCAGATGACGATCCGGAAGACCAAATGCTGGCCCAGGAAGCCTGGGAAGAAAGCCGCCTGACCAACCCCCTTCACTTCGTGAACGATGGTGAAGAGCTGATGCAATACCTCCGGAATGAAGGGAGATTCAGCGACAGATACCAATACCCCCGCCCGGGACTTATCCTGCTCGATCTTAACATGCCCCGTAAGGATGGACGGGAAGCACTGGAAGAGATCAAGGACGACCCTGAACTACGATACATTCCAGTCATCGTGCTCACTACATCGCAGGCTGAGGAGGATATTCTCAAGACCTATGACCTGGGAACCAGTTCCTTCATCATCAAACCCGTCACCTTCGAACGCCTGGCCAACGTGATGAAAACACTGGGGAACTACTGGATCAAGATCGTAGAACTGCCCCATGAACACAGCAAAAAACAATAGCAGAGCAAAACTGCACATTCTCCTCGTGGATGATGATGAAGAGGATTTCATCATCACCCAGGACCTTCTGGAGGAGATCCCCGAACGCCATTACAACCTGGAATGGGTCGATAGCTATACCCGTGCACAGGAAGCGATCGGCCGGCAAGAACATGATGTGTACCTGATCGATTTCCGGCTGGGGGCCAACAACGGCCTCGACCTGATCAAAGAAGCCAAGGAGTCCGGCATCAACGCACCCTTTATCTTGCTGACCGGACAAGGCGACATCGAAACGGACAAACAGGCCATGATCGTAGGAGCTGCAGATTATCTGGTGAAAAGCACGCTCAACCCTCACATCCTCGAACGGTCGATCCGTTACAGCATCAGCCACAACCAGGACCTGAAAGCCATCCGGGAACTCAATGCCGAGCTGGAAGGACGGGTGGAAAAAAGGACCGAAGAACTTTCCTACACCGTTACCCGCCTGGAACAAGTCAACCAGGAACTCGAAAAAGAGATCGAGGAGCGAAAACTAACGGAGCAAGCCCTCCAGGAAAGCCAGAACCTGTACAATGCGATCGCCGAAAATTTCCCCAACGGCACCATCAATGTGTACGACCGGGAATTGCGGTACCTTTTCGTAGCGGGAAAAGAACTGGAAAAGCTGGGGTTCCAACAAGAAGACCTGATCGGCAAGACCATGCGGGAAGTCTTGCCCCCCGATCAGGCCCAGCACTTCGAAACCCAGATAACTCCTGTATTTCACGGTAAAAATGCCTTTTTCGAAGTCTTCCACCAGGAAAACCATTACCTTTTCAATGCTGTTCCCCTACCCCCGACCCAGGGGAAAAAAGTAGAGCAGGTGCTGACCGTGGTGGAGAACATCACCCACCGCAAGCAAATGGAAATGGAGATGATCAGGGCCCTGGAAAAAGAAAAAGAACTCAATGAACTGAAATCCAGGTTCGTTTCCATGGCCTCCCATGAATTCAGAACCCCCCTGAGTACCATCCTATCCTCCGTTTCCCTGATCGGGAAGTATCCTGAGACCGAGCAGCAAGACAAAAGGGAGAAGCACGTGAACAAGATCCGCTCTGCCGTACAGAACCTGACGGACATCCTCGACGACCTGCTCTCCATCAGCAAGCTGGAAGAAGGAAAAGTCCAGAACAACCCAGAATCCATCGAACTTCAACCCTTTATCGAATCCGTCATCGATGAAATGAAGGAAGAAGAGCAGGAAGAAGACCGCATCCACTTTGATCATGACGATTCTCTGGATTTCGTGGTATCAGATAAACGAATGCTCCACAACATCCTGCTCAACCTGCTGTCCAATGCTATCAAATATTCTCCGGAAAATGCCCCTATAGACCTCAGTACCCGAAAGAACGGACAATGCATGACCCTGAGCGTTGCCGATCAGGGGATAGGTATCCCGGAAAAGGAACAGAAGGAACTGTTCACCCGTTTCTTCAGGGCCGAGAACGCTAATAACATCCAGGGGACCGGCCTGGGACTTCACATTGTAAAAAAATACCTGGAACTTCTGAACGGGGACATCGAAGTGGAAAGCAAAGCCGGAGAAGGCACTACCTTTAGGGTCAACATTCCCCTCCAGACAGTTCCATCCCCCACAGATGGACTTCCCTGAAAAGGATCTGTTAATTTTAGAATAGCTTTCAACCAACATCAACCGATCGGAAATATGGAAAAAAAGGACGCTCACAATATCCTGCTGATAGAAGATAATCCCGAAGTCCGCGAGAACACGGCTGAGTTATTGGAACTCTCCAATTACGAAGTTCATACGGCTGAGAATGGTAAAACAGGCGTCGAAAAAGCCAAAGAACTCCAGCCGGATCTGATCATTTGCGACATCATGATGCCAGAGCTGGACGGACACGGCGTATTGTACATGCTCAGCAAGGATACCAAGACCGCCCGTATCCCTTTCATCTTCCTTACCGCAAAGACTGAGCGGGCCGATTTCAGGAAGGGCATGGAAATGGGAGCTGACGATTACCTCACGAAGCCCTTCACGGAAATGGAACTGCTCAATGCCGTGGAAAGCCGCCTGAAAAAGAACGAGATCCTCAAAAAAGAATTCTCCCAGAACCTGGAAGGCGTCCAGGACTTCATCCATGAAGCAAAGACCGTTGGGGAATTACAGGAACTCTCCGACGACAGTGAAGTGATCCAATACAAAGCCAAGGAAGAGATCTATTCAGAGGGCAGCTACCCCAAATGGCTGTTCTTCATCAACAAAGGGAAGGTCAAGACCTTCAAGACCCACGAAGCAGGGAAAGGATATATTACAGACCTGCACAATCCCGGCGACTTCCTGGGCTATACCGCCCTCCTTCAGGATGCCCCCTACGAAGAGAATGCCATGGCTCTGGAAGAAGCGGAGATCTGCAAGATCCCCAAGTCCGACTTCTTCGCCCTGATCCACAACAACCGAGACGTAGCCAACAAATTCATCCGGATGCTCTCCAACAACCTAGCCGAACGGGAACAACGGCTCATGAACCTGGCCTACGATTCTGTCCGTAAACGCGTGGCAGAAGCCTTGTTGTATATTGATGAGCATGCGAACGAAAAAGAAGGACAGGAAAAGGAAAAAGGCTCTGTTTCCCTTTCGCGGGAAGACCTGGCCAATAT
>CAZAYA010000020.1:4597-25117 GCA_964489175.1 uncultured Flavobacteriales bacterium
TCGTGGGGACCGCTAAAGAAACTGTGATCCGAACCTTGTCCGAGTTCAAGGAAGAAGGGTTGATCGACATTCAGGGACGAACCATTTACCTCCGGGGCAAGGACAAACTGTCCAACCTTTTGTACTGATCTAAGCAGACCGGCTTTTCAAAAGGTCCATGACATCACCCCGGGAAACCCTGGGTGGAGTTTCATAATACACCTCCCAAGGGACCTCTTGCTGGTGCTTTTCAAGGTAGATCACCCGGTCAGTCACCCTGTTGAAGTAGATCTGGTCAGCTTCGGCCAGCATGGGGGTGACGAGCACGATCTGGGCCACATCTCCCTTTTTCAGCAACTTCACGGAACGGCTTAGCTTATGCCGGCTGCTGGACCCATCATCGACCAACAGAACAACACGGCCTTTCAGGTCGGAAGGAGAACAACCCATGACTTTCTCGAATTCCTGGTGCATTTCTTTTTTCTTCTTCTCCATCTCCTCCCGGATATGATGCAGAGGAACACCGATGAAATGCCACACCGAACCCACGAACGGGTTCACCACCCCGATCGGGAAGAAAGGATTGGCCGGATGACCGATCTCCCTTTCCATGAAAGGCTCCAATGGAAGCCCAAGCTTTCGCGCCAGTATATCTCCCAACACCACACCCCCGTTCAGGACACCAAGTATAGTACTCTCAGGATGCTGCCGGAATTCTTGCAATTCCTGATACAGCCTTTCACCTGCGTCCTGCAGATCGATGAACTTTTGCATAAGAACTTATATTGATCGCCCGCTCTTAAGGAAACCTGACTCGTATACAAAGGTCTTCCGATCTTCAGGGGAAAAGCATGACCCTGCTCACCCACAGGGGTAATCAAGGTCATCTTTTCAAAAGAACCTTCTGGAAGACCTTCAGCCAGTATCTGTTTATCACTTACTTTTGGATACCGACCCCGGTCATCCATCGTTGGATTTTTGCGGAAGGGCAACCTTTAAGCAAGGGTATCGTCTATCAAACTGCAGACCTAAAAAATGGAGCTGTCGAAACAAGAACTGGATCGGATCGTAGAGGGGTGCAAAAGGAATGACCGGACAGCTCAGAAAAAGCTCTATGAGTTCTATTACGGAAAAATGATGGGCGTCTGTCTTCGATATGCCAAAAGCCCGGAGCAGGCGAAGGATATCCTTCAGGATAGCTTCATCAAGGTATTCCGGAACATGAAGATGTTCAGCGATACCGGCTCCTTTGAAGGATGGCTGAGAAGGGTGGTCACGAACACAGCGATCGATCATTTCCGGAAAAAGAAGAAAGATCACGTATTGCTTGGAGAAGAATGGACCGTAGAGGATTTCGGGGACGCGGAAGCAGATGAAAGCCAGGAAAAACAGGAAGAAGAAGCATTAACGAACCTGAAAGCAGAAGAGGCGATGAAAGCCCTGCAACAACTTTCCCCAGCCTACAGGAGCGTATTCAACCTGTACGTCGTGGAAAACTACTCCCACCAGGAAATCGCTGATATTTTGGATATCAGCGTAGGGACTTCCAAGTCTAACCTGGCCAAGGCCAAGCGGAACCTGAGAAAGCTGCTCAAGAAATAAGAAAGACATGGCGCGCAAGCGTTCGGACCAATTCGAAGAAAAACTGCGGGAGCTTCTCGAAAGCTACGAAGCCCCCTATGACCCTCAGGGTTGGGAGAAAATGGAGCAACGGCTCGACCGCGAACTTGGTAAAGGCAAAGGGAAAAATCCTTCCAATACATTCTATGCAGCTATTATCGGCGGAATAATGCTGGTCGGTGGTGCTATTGCCTGGTATACCCTGGGCCATGACGAGCAGCAGGGACTACAAAAAGAAAACCGCAGGGAAACCACATACACCGAAACCAACGATCCTTCCGCCCCTGCAACAACTCATCAGGAGCAAACCACAGGAAAAGAACAGGTATTCGAACAACCTTCTTCTGCAAACACTTCCTCTGATAACACCAAAAGACCCAAAGAGCCTGCAGAGGAGCAAAAAACAATAACGACAACCCAAAAAGACAGAAAAAGCCCGGGGAAAGTTCCTGATGACAGATCCATATCCGGGGAGAAGCAGAACGAAAGCCGGATAACCGGAAAACACCCTGAACAGCAAGGCAACAAAGAGCAAGCTCTTGACTTTGAAGCTGCTTTCAAAGCCAGCGCCCAAGAAGGATGCCCCGGCGATCTGTTCGAATTCCATCCTACTGGCCTTGATAAGGTCAGCGACAAAAATGCCCTTGAATACCACTGGGAGTTCGGGGATGGCACGACCTCGAATGAAGAACAGCCCCGGCATACATACAGCAAAGCTGGTTCCTATAAGGTTTCCCTGACCATCATCGGCCCTTATAACACCCGGAAAAGAAGTCTCAGGAACATGATCCGGATCCATCCCAAACCTACCGCCCGCATTTCGTGGAACGTGGAAAGGGATGAAATGATCCCGGAAGTCCGGTTCGAGGCAGCTACACATCATGTCCAGGAGGTAAAATGGGACTTCGGAAATGGTTCCGACCCTGCCTACGGGCTTTCGGCAACCCACCAGTTCCCCCACCGGGGGCCTCATAAGGTCAGAGCCTTCCTGAGTAACGACAAAGGCTGCACGAACACTGTTATAGAAAACGTGAAGATGGAGCATTCCTACAAGTTGTTTGCCCCCAATGCGTTCTCCCCCAACGGCGATGGGAAGAATGATGTCTTTCTCCCGCCAGCTCTGGAAAAAGACCTCAGCGACAACTTCCTTCGCATGACGATCCTCGACCGGACCGGGGAAGTGATCTTCGAGACCACCAGCCCTGACGAACCCTGGAACGGCATGATCGGCAATTCCGGTCAGGAAGCCAAGACCGGCAGCATCTACCGCTGGGTGGTGATCCTCCGGAACACACAGGGAGAAGAAGAGACTTACCAGGGGAACATCAAGGTCACCCGCTGACCTCCTTCATCCATTCAGGATCCCTTACCTTTGAGATGACCTGAACAGGGAGTAGCTAGCCTTGCTTTCTCTAAAAGACTTATTATGAGTGACAACGGAAACGGACAGGAAACGCTTCTTTACGACAAGATCGACAAATCCTTGCTGGAAGCAGTCCCCAACCCCTCCGGGGAGCCTTATGAGGTCAAGATCAAGGTACCGGAGTTCACCTTCCTCGGAGTAAAAGGGCAACCGGACTTTGCCAAGATGTATCTTACCGTATACCCAGGCAAGAAGATCATCGAGTTGAAGTCCCTGAAACAATACATCGTCCACCTCCGGAACATCGTTGTCTCCTACGAGCGGCTCATCAACGTCATTTATGATCATCTCAAGGAGGTCTACGAGCCGGAAAGATTACGGATCGTGATGGTCTGCAACCCCAGAGGCGGTATCAGCTCGAAGCTCACCATCGATTCCGACTGGAGCATTCGGGGGGGCAAGGAAGCCTACCAGAATGCTTATGAGGATGATAACTGGGACGTCCTGATGTGACCTCTCAGGCCAGTTTCTGGCGGAAATCCTCCAGTGCCTGTTCATTCCCGATCACTGTTACCACATCTCCCAGGGTCAGGTAGGTATCCCCGTGCGGGATCTGCATGTCTCCTTTCCGCCGGAGAAGGATCAGAGAACCATCTTTGTGGAAAGGGAGCTCCTTGACCTTCCGGCCATCGACGCTCTGATTGGTAACGGTCAATTCTTCCACCGTAAAGGCTTCAAAACTTTCTACCAATGCACTATAGGTCGAAGGTCGAAGCACCAGATTCTCAATACTGGCGGCAATGAGCTGGTCGAGGTCCACAGCATGAACATCCAGGGCTTTGAGCGGCTGGACCTCCTCAGGGGGAGGAATGGTAATAACCCGTTCATGCTGTAATCTTTCTCGCACCCTCCGGGCGATCGCCGCATTTTTTTCCCGATCACCCGTCAACACCACAACATAGTTTTCCGGCTTCAGGCCTTGTTCTTTGTAGGTGTTCAGGTCCTTTCCATCTGCCCGGACTACTTCCAACCCCTTATGACGAAGCTCCTTCGAACGTTGCGCATCATTTTCGAGTACCACAACAGCATAACCATGCATCTGCAACCTTTCGGCCAACTGAACGGCAATATCACTCCCTCCAACGATCATGCTCTTGTAGGTGAGCACCCGGTCGACCCGGTTGATCTGTCCGTAGAGGATGGGGGAAAAAGTGCAGGTGGCCACAGCAGCGATGATAACGGCTGCATTCATAGCAGGGGTAATGACCTCAAGCTGCAGGCCGATCTGAGCTGCCGCAATGATGAGGCTAAGCCTGGAGGACAGTAAAAATCCCCCGGAAATGGCTCGCCGCCAGCCAAAGATCCTCGTCCAGATCAACGAGGGAAGGATCTTGACCAAATAAAGGAACAGGATCAGCAAGCCCAGGAACAGAAAAGACTGATCGAATTCCCGCAAAGCTCCAAGGTCGAGCTGCGCCCCGACCATGATGAAGAAAATGGGAATAAAGAACCCATACCCCATACCATCCAGTTTGATCATCAGAGCTGACCGGTCCTTGGTCATATAGATGGAAAGGATGACCCCGGCCAGGAAAGCTCCGAGGATCACTTCGGCCTGAGCCCATTGAGAAACAGCCACGAAAAGCAGGATCAACAGCATCGTGCCCCTTACTTTGATCTGGGAGGCGGCATGGGAAAGCTGGAACAAAAGGCGCCGAATAAGTTTGATACGCACGAAATAGGCCCCGAAAAGATACGCCAGGAAAAAGACCAGCAAGACCAACAGCAAAAGGAAAACTTCATACCGGACCCCATGCTTGAGGTAGGAAGCCGTGAAGGTGAAAAGCAGGATGCTGAAGATATCCGCTACTGCTGCCGTCAGGACCATCATCTGGCCGAACTTCTTGTTCACCTCTCCCCGGTTCTTCAACACAGGTATGATGATCCCCACCGACGTAGTGGACATGATCAGCGCGAAATACCAGGTATTCGCTATGGGAATGAGACCGGATAATAAATTGGCGGCCACCACGGACAAGACAAGGGTGCCACTGTATACAAGCAATCCGGCCAGCAAAGGATTGGCAATGAACCGCCCCACCGTGAGCCTTCCCCGTGGCAATGTAGCCACCATCTGCTCGATGTCGATCTCCAACCCACTCAGGAACATCAGGAAAATGAACCCCAATAAAGCCAACAAATGAAGGTATTCCGAATGGCCCAACAGATCCAGACCATGGGACCCAACAGCCACTCCACAAATGATCTCCACTACAACCGTCGGTACCCGTCCCCACCCCATTACCGACATGATCATAGGCACCCCCCATGCGATGACGCACAGGATAAAAAGCGGGACCAGATCGATGTCGAACTCCATGAAAACGGTCGGTTTCCGGGTGAGGGCGCAAAATAAGGAATAAAATCCGTCGCTACCCTTTCCCTGGATCGGCTCCTCCGGCAGGAAAAGAACAACAACTTGTGATCCTTTATCTTTGATCCCATCTTGACCTTTCACTCCATCACCATAAAACCCCTTGCCCTCCTTTTCACCCTCCTCCCGGGGCTTATTTTCCCATCCTTCCTTTCCGGACAAGACTATTTCCAGCAACGGGTGGAATACGAGCTCGATGTGGAACTGGATGATGAAAAGGACATCCTCCGTGGGGCTGAGAAGATCCGCTACATCAACAACGCCCCCAATGAGTTACAGTGTATCTACATGCACCTCTGGCCCAATGCATACCTGAACGAAACCACAGCTCTTGCCCGGCAACTCATGGCCAATGGGAAACCGAAGCTTTTCTTTGCTGATGAGAAGGACCAGGGATCCATCGATTCTCTAAACTTCAAAGTAGACGGGGAAAAAGTGGAATTTATCCGGGACAAGGAGTACACCGATGTCGGCCACCTTTTTCTTAACGACCCCCTGGAAAGCGGCGATACGATCACCATTACCACCCCCTTTCGTGTCAAGATCCCCAAGGGCATCTATTCCAGGCTGGGGCATATCGGAGATTCCTACCAAGTCACCCAATGGTATCCCAAACCAGCGGTATACGACCAAAACGGCTGGCATGAAATGCCCTACCTGGACCAGGGAGAATTCTATTCTGAATATGGTTCTTTCGACGTGTCCATCACCGTCCCGGAGAACTATGTCCTGGATGCTACGGGAAAACTCATGACCAACAGCGAGCGGACCTGGCTCCGTAAAAAAGCAAGCAGCACTGCCGAAAAGAAAAGCTTCGGAAGATCATCCGGATTCCCCGCCAGCTCGGAAAAGATGAAAACCCTCCGATTCCAGGCAGATAGTATTCACGACTTCGCCTGGTTCGCTGACAAGCGCTACAATGTACTCCAGGGACAGGTCACCTTGCCTCATACCGGCCGGAAAGTAACCACCCGGGTTCTCTTTACCGACAAGAACGCCGGGAACTGGCAAAATGCTCTCGAGTACCTCCACGATGCCGTTTACAATTACTCCCTGTGGCTCGGAGACTACCCTTACAACAAGGTCACAGCTGTTGATGGGACCATCAGCGCCGGCGGAGGAATGGAATACCCCATGATCACCGTGATCGGCTCCTCAGGGTCTGCCATGGCCCTGGAACAAGTCATCACGCACGAGGTGGGACACAACTGGTTTTACGGCATCCTTGGCAGCAATGAAAGACAACATCCCTGGATGGATGAAGGACTGAATTCCTACTATGAGAACCGCTACCTGGAAAAAAAATACCCCGACCTCTCTCTTCTGGGCACCCAATTACCCGAAGGAGCTACTGATGCGCTTGGATTGGACCACTTCGAACACAGGGACCTTTACTACCTCAGCTATCTCTACAATGCCCGCCGCAACTTTGACCAGCCGATCGAACTCCCTGCCCCGGACTATACCCAGGTCAACTACGGGGCCATCCCCTACGGGAAAACAGCTCTGGCCTTCGATTATCTGGAAGACTACCTGGGCGTGGAAACTTTCGACCGGGCCATGAAACGCTATTACGAAGAATGGAAATTCCAACACCCCCAGCCTTCCGCTGTTCAAGAAGCATTTAAAGCGGAAACGGACAAAAGGCTGGATTGGTTCTTCGACGACCTGCTCACCACGAACAAGAAGATCGATTACAAGATCACGGACATTGAGAAACAACCGCTGCGCTACGGCTTCAAATACAAGGTCACTGTTAAGAACGCAGGGGATATCGCTGCTCCTTTCCCCATTTCGGTGATGCAACAGGACACGGTAGCCACCCGGCACTGGATGGAAGGGTTCCACGGCAAACAGGAACTTGAACTCCCCTATTTCACCGGAAAAGTAGAAGCCTTCAAGATCGACGGGGACGAACACATTCCCGAGGTCAACCGCCGGAACAACCAAATGCGTACCCACGGGCTATTCAAGAGAATGGAAAAGCCCCAACTGCAATTTCTTGCAGGTATAGAAGATCCCGATCGGTCTACCTTGTATTTCACACCGCTCGGAGGATGGAACACCACCGACCGATGGATGGCCGGGATCGGCTTTTACAATACGGTCTTTCCGGAAAAAGCCTTCGACTTTACCCTGGCCCCGATGTATGCCTTTGAGTCGAACCGCCCGGTAGGCACCGCCGAGATCGGCTACGACATTTATCCCCGGACCAGCCGGGTTTTCCAACACATCCGCCTGCAAGCCAACGGCAAACAGTTCAGCATGCTGGACAATGAGTTCACCGAAGGGTACTTCCGGCGTTTCTCTCCCCAAATCCGCCTGGACTTCCGGAAATCATCCCTCCGAAGTCCTCACCAACATGGACTGGACCTTAACTATCAATTCGTGGAGGAAGTCTATCAGCCCCAGGAAGGTTCCCCCGGGCCTTCTATCCGGGGCCGCTACTATGCAGGGCTTACCTACCGATACGACTATCAACATACCATCACTCCTTTTTCCTCCCGCCTGAACGTGCTCCATGAACAGAATGGATTGCTGGGCGCTTCACTCACCCTGGAACAGGACCTCCAGTATGATGAAGACGGAAATGCATTTCACCTCCGGCTTTTTGGAGGAAAGTACTTCATCAACACCACCAACCATGGGCGCTTCAACTGGCAAATGGACGGCGTCGATGGCTTCCATGACCATACTTACCAATACTCCTATATGGGAAGAATGGAAACCAGCGGCATATGGTCACAACAATTCGTAGCAGAACAAGGAGCGTTCAAAGTACCTACGGCTTATGGGCAATCGAACAACTGGCTCGCTGCTCTCAACCTGAGCGCTGACCTTCCCTTTGGCTTTCCCCTGGCTCTTTTTGCTGACATCGGTATGGCCCCCTCAGGCAACGAGATCCGCACCTTTTACGATGCCGGCGGGTCCATACCCCTGATCAGGGATATTCTGGAGATCCACGTCCCTGTTTTCTATTCCCAGCCAATACAAGAAGAGATGGAACTGAACAACGTACGGTTCTGGGAAAGGATCCGTTTTACCTTGCGACTGGACCGCCTTGATCCTTTTGAACAGCTCCGAAACCTCCCTCAGTGACCAGCCGTTCTCATATCTACTTTGCCTCTGACCTTCACCTGGGCGCTCCTGACAAAGCTTCCAGCCTTGAGCGGGAGAAAGCCTTTGTGCGATGGCTGGACCGGATCGAACCCCATGCGAAAGCCCTTTACCTGCTGGGGGACCTCTTCGATTTTTGGTTCGAATACAAGAAGGTCGTCCCGAAAGGATACAACCGCCTGCTCGGTAAACTCGCCCTGATGTCGGACAACGGACTGGACCTGCATCTCTTTACGGGCAATCACGATATGTGGATCTTCGATCATATCCCGGAAGAACTGGGGGCCACCCTCCATCGGGATCCCATCGTCCGGGAATTCAACGGAAGATCTTTTTACATGGGACACGGAGATGGTTTGGGGCCAGGGGACAAAGGCTACAAGATCCTGAAAAAGGTGTTCGGTAACAGGATCTGCCAGAAGCTCTTCTCCTGGGTCCATCCGGGTCTCGGCGTACGAATAGCAGAATACTGGTCACACACCAGCCGAAACGCCACCGAACAGGAAGAGGACGGGTTCCTCGGGGAAGAAAAAGAATGGTTGGTGCAATACTGCCTGTCCGTATTGGAAAAAGAGCATCACGACTTCTTCCTGTTCGGCCACCGCCATCTGCCTATCGATCATCCCCTACCCGCAGGAAAAGGAAGCTCCACCCCCAGCCGCTACCTCAACCTGGGAGACTGGCTGCAATACCGGTCCTATGCAGTTTTCAATGGCGAAGAACTCCGGCTGGAATACTTCCGGGAATGACCTCCTGAGTATTTCTCTCCGTTCACCGGCATTCTGCCATAGGATCTTATATTTGTTGTTCCAGACAATTAAAAATCCAAGGATCATGAAAAAATATCTCCTCTCCCTCCTCTCTTTGTTCCTTCTCTCCCTGAGTGTTTCAGCTCAAAATCCCACCGTACAGGTTATTCACAATGTACCGGATACGACCTTGGATACCATCGATGTATGGTTGGATGATACCATGCTCGTAGATGACCTGGCCTACCGCCATGCCAGTTCTTTCATCGAAGTTTTGGCTGGTGTTCCTTTCGACCTGACCATTCAACCCGCTAACAGTACTGACACTGTGAACGGTCGCTATCGGGAATCCTTCACCCTGTTAGCCGGCCAAAATGATGTATTGGTCATGGACGGGATCGATACCGGGTCCACCGGCTATACGCCTTCCCCTGCTTTGGACTTTCATGAATTCCTCAATGGCCAGATGAACACCAGTGGCGGGACAGATACCACCGACCTCCTCTTTTACCACGGTTCCACCGACGCCCCCACGCTAGACTTCTATGAATCAGATTCCCTGATGGCCACCGTTGGAAATGATCTCTCCTACTCCGGCTTTGAAGGAGGGGGGTATCAAAAGTTCGGAACGGCTAACATCACCTTCCAGGTACGGGACCAGTATAACAGCCATATCATGAACGCATACAGCGCCAACCTGGTCTCCTGGAACCTCCATGATTCAGCTGCTGTGATCCTGGCTTCCGGATTCATGGATACCACGGCCAACAATAATGGCCCTTCTTTTGGCCTTTGGGCTGCCCCAGCAGGGGGAGGCCAACTCATTGAGCTCCCCATGACCTCCATTCCAATGGCACGGGCACAATTCGTCCATAATGCAGCCGACACCTTGCTGGACACCGTTGACATATGGCTTAACGACACCCTACTTGGTGATGATATCCCCTTTCGGCATTCCACCGACTTCATGGACTTCCAGGCCGGTGTTCCCTTTGACATCACAGTAAAGGCCGATACCAGCACAGATACTACGAATGCACTCTACCGGACCAGCATGCCCATGACAACGGATGACACAGCTGTTGTCGTCGGCATGGGGATCATCAGTGGCAGCGGTTATACCCCGTCCACTCCTTTCTCCTTCAACATGATGAGCAATGCCCGCGAATCTGCCGATAACGGGTCCGGGAATACCGATGTCCTCTTCTTCAATGGCGTAACGGATGATCCGGCCATCGATATCATAGATATAGATATGGGGGGGGATACCCTTGCTGATGACTTGGCTTCAGGTTCCTTCGGCACTTACCAGGAACTGTCCACCATGGACCGATCCTTCCAGAGCCAGGAGATGAACAACACGGATGTCTATGCTCAGTATGAGGCTGCTTTGCAGTCCCTGGGACTAGACGGTGCTGCCATCACAGTGATGACCTCTGGTTTCGCCGATACCAGCAACAATGAAGGAGCGATCAAAAAGCTCTATGCCACTCAGCCCGGCGGAGGCGCTATGGTGGAATTCCCGGAGGAAATGATCACCCCGGCCCCCACCCAGATCATCGTGAACGAGCCTTCCACCGATACTTTCGACATCTGGGTGAACGATTCGCTGTATCCTTCACTGGACAACATCGCTTTCCGTCAAGCCTCTCCCTATCTGGAACTCGAGGCTGGTTTAACGGATATCAGCATTCTTCCCAAGAACTCTACGGATACCACCAGTGCACTCTACCGGAAGACTTATACTTTTCACAGTTACGACACCACCGTTATCGTGGGTGACGGACTGATCGACCCGACCGGTTACAACCCGGCCACGAACTTTGCTTTTTACGAATACGAAAAGGGAAGAAAGACAGCCAATACGAACGGGAGCACAGACATCCTTTTCCATCATGGAACCACGGACGGCCCTATCGTCAACCTTCATGAAACAGCCGTTCTCACCACCCAACTCGATACAGGCCGGGATTACGCAGAATTCGCTCCGGGCGGTTATTGGGAACTGATGGCCCAGGACCTCACCTTCCTGCTCCAGGACAGCACCACTGGTTCTGTCATCGAAAGCTACGATGCTCCCTTCAACTCCTGGGGTTATGATGACTCGGCCTTTGTTATGCTGGTATCCGGCTTTGCCGACAGCACCATGAACAACAACGGGCCGGGCATCGGTCTGTGGGTTGCCCTTCCAGGAGGAGGAGACCTGGTGAAATTACCGGAAGTACCCCGCTCCCAGGCTCAAATGCAATTCATCCACAACTCCGCCGACACCCTGGTGGATACCGTGGATGTTTGGGTGAACGATACGCTATTCGCCGACGATCTTCCGTTCCGGTCAGCAACGGCTTTCGGAACGATCGATGCAGGACTTTCCTTTGACCTCACACTTCAACCGGCCAACAGTACGGATACGACCAGTGCACTCTACCGGGAATCCATCACACCGGGAGATGATGATACCCTGATCGCTGTCAGCAGTGGGATCATGAGCGGATCCGGCTATTCGCCGGCACCTTCTTTCAATGTCCACATCTACGATATGGGGCGTACCCAGGCTTCCGACCCTTCCAAAATGAACGTTTCATTCTTCCATGGAAGCACCGATACGCAAAGCCCTGTGGATATTTACGAGTCTTCGGTTACCAACACCACCCTGGCCGACAACCTGGGTTACGGCCAATTCAATGCATACCAGGAAATAGATACAGCCGAATTTGTCTGGGAAGTCCGCAACCAGAACAACAGTCAAACCCTGAAAACCTACCGCGCCCCACTCGATTCCGCTGCTTTTGACAGCACCACCGCCGGGTTGGTCCTCACTTCCGGCTTCATGGATACGGCCAGCAACAGTGGAGGTGCGATCTTCGGACTATGGATGGCCCCTCAGCACGGAGGTCCCCTGATCGAGCTTCCAGAAAAAGCCATTGACATGGCTAAAGCTCAATTCATCCATAACAGCCCTGACCAGAATAATGTTGATCAGGTGGATATCTGGATCAATGACAACCGCATCGCTGACGACTTGAACTTCCGCTATTCCACTTCCTTCCTCAACACTCAGGCAGGGGTCCCCATGGACGTGACCATCACTCATCACACCAGTACCGACACTTCCATGAACGTCCTGATGCGAATGAAGGATACCATGCTCCAGAAGGACAAGAATTACATCTTCGTTCTGGACGGCATCCTGGGAAGTTATCCTTCTCCAGCACTGGACCTTTATGTCTACGATGAAGCCAAGCTCAGCGCTTCCAACGATCAGGTACGACTGCTCTTCCACCACGGATCCACGGATGGTCCCAAACTGGAAGCTTACCGTCACCTCGGATCCGGATTGCTGAGCAGTGGTTTGGATTATTCCGATTTCAGCAATGGCTACTCCCTGCTGAATGGTTCCAAGGATCATTTCATCGACCTGACATACCTGAACGGAAGTCCGCTGTATAGAAGCTACGAATTCCCCGCTAATACGAATAACCTGGGGGATTCCGCCATCACCCTTGTAATATCAGGCTTCGAGGACCCATCCTCCAACAACAATGGCCCTGCCTTCGGCTTATGGTATACCGGAACACAAGGAGGAGCTCTGACCCAATTGGTCGACAAGACCAGTATCGAAGAAAACAAAGGGAATGAAGCGGTCAGCATTTACCCGAACCCGGCTTCAGAAAAGGCCCAACTCACTTATGAACTTTCCCGTGCCGAAGACAATGTTCGTTTCCGGGTCTTCGACCTGCTCGGGCATGAATTGCTGAACCAGGATCTTGGCATGAAAGGTTCAGGGCTTCACCGAGAGACGATCGACCTGCAGGAACTGTCCGAAGGGGTTTACTATGTGAAATTCTCCACGGACAACTTCACCACCACCCGGAAACTTCAGGTTACCGGTAACGAACGATAACGCTCTAAAAAAGGGCTGGTATAAAAAAGGGAGGCTTTGGCCTCCCTTTTTTTATTGCTCAGGGAAAAGTTTGCGGATCAGGTCGACCAACCGGTTCGAATACCCTACTTCATTGTCGTACCATCCCACCACTTTGATCATGGATCCGATAACGGAGGTCAACTGGGCATCGAAAACGCAGGAATGCGAATTACCCAGGATATCCACAGAAACCACGGGATCTTCAATATACTGTAGGATCCCCTGTAGATTTCCTTCTGCTTTTTTCCGAAAGGCCTGATTAACCTCCTCCACGGTCTTGGGTTCCCGAACGATATAAGTGATGTCGGTCAAAGAACCGTCCGGAACCGGTACCCGGATCCCACACCCTCCCATTTTCCCTTCAAGATGAGCAAAAACACGTGTGATCGCCTTGGCTGCACCGGTCGTAGTGGGAACAATGGAGGAAGCAGCCGCCCGTGCTCTTCGAAGGTCCTTATGGGGGGCATCATGCAAGCGTTGATCACCGGTATAGGAATGGACCGTAGTGATGTATCCACTCTCGATACCACAAAGCTGATCGATGATCTCCACAAGGGGAGCAGCAGAGTTCGTGGTGCAGGAAGCATTGGAAACAATGGTCTCCGACCCGTCCAGAATATGCTCATTGATGCCCGGGACGATGGTCTTGATGTCATCGCCCTCCGGCGGGGCGGAAATGATCACTTTAGCCGCCCCAGCCTCAAGATGCTTTTCAGCTTTTTCACGACTTCTGAAAACACCAGTAGCTTCGATGACGACATCCACCTCCAGTGTCTTCCAGGGTAACTTCTCAGGATCCTTCTCCGAAAAGAACGGAATCTCCTGATCACCGATCTTCACCCCTTCCTCGCTTACTTCTACAGGATCAGGATAACGTCCATGGACCGTATCATACTGGAAAAGGTGGGCCAAGGTCCCTTTATTCGCCTGGTCATTGATACCTACCAGGGTGATATCTTCCTGCTGCATGAGCACCCGGGTGGTCATTCTCCCGATCCTTCCGAATCCGTTGATCGCAACCTTAACGTTGGCCATAGAATTTGATCTGTGCGAACCAATAAATGGGGTCCATTGAAAACAGCGGCGCTAAATTACCAAAAAGAAAAGCCTTCCCTCACGGAAAGGCTTTTCTCTGTTGTCTTAAAAGACTGCAACAGGGGTTACTTCACGACCATGAACTTGGCCACTTTGCGTTGGTCTCCCACCAGGTAAGTTCCTTCACCCAGATCTCCTGCATCAAAGCGGATCTCCCGGTGACCCCGGTCCAATTTCCGGCGGGAAAGGTCTTTCATTACACGTCCATCCATGCCGTAGATCCGGATCGTAGCCTCGGTCTGGTCATGAACATCGAAGGCAATGGTTCCGGATGTTTGCATGGGATTCGGGTAGACCGAGAGGTCACTGAAGAGTTCTTCTTCTTTCTTCTTGTCTTCGACAGGTTTAGTACTGAGCAATGTTTCTGACTTGAAGATCCCCCGGCCATGGGTCCCGAGGTAGATGACACCCGGATTGGTCACCCCTTTGTTCCATCCCCAGGCCTGCTGGCGAACGGCAAAAACAGGAACGATACCCAGACCGTCATTCTCCACATTCCAATTGGTCCCGCCATCGGTCGTGGAATACACTCCATGTTCCGTTCCCACAATGATGTAAGACGGATCTTCCCGGTGAATGATCGCATCATACACCGGCATATTCCGGATATCCGGGTCATTGGTCCAGATGTTGGTGAAGTTGACTCCACCAGAGGTATTGGTAGCATTGGTGGCCTCGAGTACTTTCTGTGACGTTCCATAACCTCCCCTTGTGATAAGAACATGATCGGGGTCGTTCGGGTCACAGGCGATTCCTGTTATGATGGTATTTCCATTGTATACCCGCTGGGTGGTAAGGCTATTATCGTTCTTGTATGCCTCATCGAGCCCAGAAACACGGTAAACATCGCCATCACGCAAACCGATGAACAGGTGGTCCCCATCAGCGGAAAACTCAAGGCAATTAACCGTCTTTCCACCACTGAGATCAAGTACCTGCCACCATCTGATGAATGGAATATCAACACTCAAACGCATGGCTTGACGAGTAACATACACACCATACCCATCGCTCATATCAGCAGGAATGGCCAGCAAGGATTGTACTCTATCCTGAACACGAATAGAATCCCCATTCACCAAGGAATCCTGCTGCAATTCAAGGCCGAACTCTTTTTTCACGGTCCGGCTCGTTAGGTAAATGGAATCCCCCATATAAAGGGTATTGCCAGTCGTATTCTTGTACCAGAGGGAATCCTCGCTATCAGTATCATTGGGGTCCTCGAACAAACGAAGATTGGTATAAAAATCATCTCGCTGATCAACGGAAGAAAGCAGAGCGGAAAAGGATCCCCCACCATCAACAGAGCGTTCAATGGCTCCATTATAGATAGTGGAGAACATAACCTCGGGATCCATTTGTGAAATATCACAATCAAACCCATCTCCTCCGTTCACCTGTTGAGCTTCCATCCAGGTATTCCCCGTGTGATCGATGTACTGCGTCCCATTATCCTGAGTTCCTCCCAATACTTCGTTATGCGGCGAGTGTGCCACAGAATAGTACTGCACGATATTATACCCACGATTGGCCGGAATGAACTGCTGAAGATCCTCAGAGCGGGAAATACCCCCGTCAGAGCCGATAAAAAGGGTTCCATCCTTGGTCCAGTTGAATTCGTGGATATCGGAATGGACATACAATGGTACTGTAGAAGGATACCCTACATTGGTAGCCAGTTGTTCCCATTGCCCTGCATACTCATTAAAAGGCGTAGGATTGTTCTTCCACCGCCAGAGGGTGATCCCTCCTAAGAGAATGGTCGTGGGCTTCCCGGGGACAACCGTGATGGCGTTATCATATAATCCCTGATTGGACAATCCATTGTTAAAAGGATTCCATCCCCCGGAACCCTTCGGTCCGATCTGATGCCAGGTCTCTCCCATATCATCGGTCATGAACACTCCGAACATGGAGCTGTTGGTAGCGGCCATGGAAACATAGATATAATTAGGATCATCTGGAGAGATGGCCAGCTCTGCACGGCCTACTCCATTGTTGTTGATCATGCCAGCCTGATCGATCCCCGAGGTTTCCTTGTTAAAGTTGTCACCTCCATCTGTGGAAAGGTAAACATCACCACCTCCGGTGGAAGCAACAACGACGTCTCCGTCCTCGGAGACAACGACATGATCGCAATTGGAGGTAGGAAATCCATTAGCAAGGGTCAGGCTCTGAGAACTTTCATCATATTTATAAAGTCCTCCTCCATTGGCAACCCACAACTCGTCATCATTATTGGGATCAGCGGCCAACTCATCGAACACGACCCAGTCATCGAATCTGTCCCAGGGAGCAGGCTGAATATTGTTGCCATTCTCATCTTTGGCATGCTGAAAGGTCTCTCCACCATCGGTAGAAACGAACAACCCATCCCCTACGAAACCGCTTCCGCCGGTCCCTGACGGGCCATCATGGCTGGACCCTGTTCCTACATAGATATTACCATTACCCAACTGGGCCAAACTGGATACAATGAGGTTGTCATCAAAACCCTCCACCTGGCTCCAGCTATTACCAGCATCCTTACTTTTCCAAAGGCCTCCGGAAACTCCTCCGGCGAACATGATGGAATTGTCTTCCTGGTCAAAGAGAATGGCCCGGGTACGACCTCCTACATTATCCGGCCCCATCTCCGTCCATTCCAGGCCAAGCCCACCTGCTCGCTGGGAACTGGTACGGGCGAATGCCCGGGCACCCTGCCGACCTTTGATCAGATCTTCAGGTTCGACTTTTCCCGTATTCACATTGGCGCGAAGAGCATTGTAATACTCCTCAGCTCCGCCATAACCGGATACTTTCTCACTTGTTTCCCGGGGAGTATAATGCCCTGTGGCGTCCTGGTCCTGCCAAAAAAAATAAGAACCGGTCAGGGCTCCTACTGTCAACATCACCCCAAGGGATAGGAAGATCTGCTTGAATGACTTCATGGGCTCTAAGATTGCTTACTGTTCCTGCAAATTAACGATTTATTCGTGTATTCTGTCCCGGTACAGGATGCCGAAAGGATCAAAATACGTGTTTTTCAGCGTGATAAGAAGACCTCACCAAAGGTCCGCTTTCCACGAAACGGAATCCTTTTTCGAGTCCGATCGCTTTGTATTCCTGGAATTTTTCAGGCGGAATGAATTCTGATACGGGTAAATGTTTCGGCGTAGGCTGCAGGTACTGGCCGAGGGTCATGACATCCACGCCCACACTGCGAAGGTCGTCCATGGTCTCGATCACTTCTTCTTCCTGTTCGCCCAAACCGAGCATGATCCCTGACTTGGTCTTCATGCCTCCACGTTTCAGCCTTTGCAGCACCTCAAGGCTTCGGTCATATTTGGCCTGGATACGGACCGACCGGGTCAGGCTGCGCACGGTCTCCAGATTGTGCGAAACGATCTCAGGGGCTACATCGATCACCTGCTGAAGGGCCTCCCAGTCTCCCTGAAAATCGGGGATAAGGGTCTCCATCGTGACGCCGGGTGCTTTTCTTCTCACCGCTTTCACGGTCCGGGCCCAGATCTCCGCCCCTTTGTCGGGAAGGTCATCCCGGTCGACGGAAGTCAACACGGCATGTTTTACATCCATAAGGTGAACGGACTTGGCCACTTTGGCCGGCTCGAACCAGTCGACATCACCGGGACGTCCCGTCTCAACGGAACAAAACCCACAGGACCGCGTGCAAATGTTCCCCAGGATCATGAAGGTCGCCGTTCCATTGCCCCAGCACTCTCCCATATTCGGGCAATGCCCGCTTTCACAGATGGTGTGCAGACCATGTTCATCGACCAGCTTCCGGACCCGCTTGTAATTCTCCCCAGTGGGAAGCTTCACCCGCAGCCAGCGGGGCTTTTTCGTCTTGACGCGATCCTTTACAACGGATCCGCTTTTTGTCTTCTCTTCGACCATGCCCTAACGATAGAATTTCTTTCCGTAGTGAATGCAAAGGTACAAGGAGAAAAAGAATTGCTTGTTCGACAAATCCTCGTTGCCCTCATCGAAAGCCATGATGGGGACTCTTTGGAAATACCCGTCCAGGGAAACCCCTGTTTCAATAGCCTGGACACGATCCTCCTCAGCTGCATAATCAAAATGTAATCCAAACCGCCCGAACAACCCGGGATAGAGCCGCATTTTACCGAGCCCCTGGCTCCAGGGAGCCTTCCCATATATGTTGTCGATGAAATGCCGGTCGGGATCGTACTGCTCCTGCACGATCCGGTCGTAAGGAACATCCGGGTAACCGATCTCCAGGTATACAGGCTTGGTCAAGCCGAGCGAAGGGCCGACCCCCCAGTGGTAGGACACTTCCACTCCACTCTTGCGCAATTTCTGGAACATCACCTTTTTGACGCCATAGGTAGGGCGAAGGATCATGAACTCATTCCTCTTGCCATAGATGTACCCCCGCGCATCCTCGTAATAAGGGTTGTAACTCTTGAATTCCTTAGGATGTTTCATGTAGGCGAACTCCAGACCGATGCGTCGTTTCTTCTTCGCCGTAATATTGTACCCCTGATAAGCATTGAACCCCCAACCGTTCGAATGAAGCATAGCCCCACCAAGGAATTGCTTCTTGTAGATCAACTTCTTCTCTTCAGGATCATCACTACCCTTGTTTTCCCTCTGAGCCAATACAATAGCAGGAAAAGCGAAGAGCAATAACAAAACGAATATGGAACGGGAAGACATAGAAACCCCTTGGTCTTACAAATTTAAGGAATTAACGCGTACCTCCACCAGCAGGTTCGTACCTCCTCCCGTTCATTTTGATCGCTCCGTTGGCCATATTGTTTATCATTGTACCCGATCCTGCTCGCATGGTCACATTCCCGAACGCCAAGATCAACATCGGGCTCAAAGTCCTGGGAAAAAGAGCGGATGGCTTCCATGAGATCGAAAGCCTCCTTTTTCCCGTCGGCCTGTGCGATATTCTGGAGGCCGTTCCTTCCAGCGGAAAGGAAAGGGTCACACTTCACCGATCCGGCCTCGAAGTTCCCGGAAAACCGGAGGATGACCTGTGCATTCGGCTTTTCCGGTTGCTCGAAGAAGTTCACCCAGCCTCTGATACGGTCCTTTACCTGCACAAACTAATACCAGCCGGGTCCGGACTGGGTGGAGGTTCCTCTGATGCTGCTTTTCTACTCAGGGTCCTGGACCGCATGAACCACATCGACCTTTCCCGGGAGCAAGCCCTGGAGCTTCTTTCCAGCCTGGGCAGCGACCTTCCCTTCTTCTACCTGAACACCCCCTGCCTGGTGAAAGGAAGAGGAGAACGGTTGAGCCTCTTACCGATCGACCTTTCCGGCTATCACATCGTGCTCCTATTCCCCGGCATCCACATCAGCACTGCCCGTGCCTATCAGCAATACCAACCTGCGACCGGAGCAGTATCTCCCCCCCTGCAGGAAACCCTTCAGCAAGTTCCGGTGGAGGAATGGAAAGACCATGTGTTCAACGACCTTGAAAAAAGTGTCTTCCCCGAACACCCCCTTCTTCAGGAACTCAAAGCAATACTGTACGATGCAGGAGCTCTATATGCTTCCATGACCGGTTCCGGGTCGGCCCTATACGGGATCTTCAGAGAAGCTCCCTCCCTGCCGGTACCACTGCAGCAATATCTGTTGTGGAAGGGGCCGGCAACTGCTACTTAGGAGCCAGGCGATAAACGAGGAGGGAGATCCCCAGGAAGATGATATTGGGGATCCACACGGCTATTACCGGCTCCATTCCGGCATTGGTAGCCGCCACCTTGGTGATCTTCATCGAGAAAATGTAGAGGATGGCCAGAAAGAACCCCAGGGCGATATGCAACCCCATGCCTCCCCTCACTTTCCGGCTGCCAATAGAAACCCCGAGAAGGGTCAGAACATAGGTGGCCATGGGAAAAGCGGTCCGCTGGTACTTCTCGATCTGGAAATGGACCACATCGTCCGATCCTTTTTCCAGTTCCTGCTGGATGGTATGGTTCAACTCCTGGTAGGTCATGGCAGAAGCCTGATCCACCCGTTCTTTCATGTCCACCGGCCGGAAGCCGATGGCCGTGTCCAATTTCTTCACTTCCCGGATGATCTCCTTGTCACCCCGGAACCGCCGGAGAAAAACCCTTTTAAAGTTCCATTGTTGAGCGCTGGAATCCCATTCCGCCCGGTCAGCGAACATCTTGTATTTCAAGGCCCCATCCTCCCATTCCTCAAGGGCAAAATGGTCTCCCCGGTTCCTGTAACTCCGGTAATCCTCCAGGTAAACG
>CAZAYA010000021.1:0-2271 GCA_964489175.1 uncultured Flavobacteriales bacterium
ATTATTTAGTTCAGGCAGAAAACCCGGCAGGGACCTGAACCTATGTGAATGGGTTGTGTTAATTCATGCAAGGAATCCCGGAGCTTTGAAAAACACGGGGATTATCCCTAATTTTGGGAGTCAAAAGTAATCGATCCGGGGAAATTCCCACTTCCCACGAATCCCTTTACCCTCCTGTCATGAAAAATGAGTGCGTGGATGTGCTCGTGATCGGAGCCGGGCCTGCCGGAACAGTGGCTGCCTCGATCCTCAACAAGAACGGCATCGATACGAAAGTCGTGGAGAAACAGCGCTTTCCCCGTTTCGTTATCGGGGAAAGCCTTTTGCCCCGCTGTATGGATCGCCTGGAAGAAGCAGGACTGATCGATCACCTGAAAGAACAAGGTTTCCAAACCAAATACGGGGCTAAATTCATGAAAGGGGAGGCCTCCTGTGATTTCAATTTTTCAGAACAATTCACTCAGGGTTGGAAATGGACCTGGCAGGTCCCACGTGCAGACTTTGATAAGGCCATGGCAGATGATATTGAAGCCCGGGGCATCCCGATCGAATATGAATGTGGGGTGGAAAATATTACTTTCAATGGTTCCGATTCATTGACCACGGTCCGGAACAGTTCAGGGGAGACGAAAACGATCGAAGCACGCTTCATTATCGATGCCAGTGGTTTCGGACGGGTGATCCCCCGGATGTTCGGTCTTGATCAACCTTCCGACTTCCCCCCTCGCACAGCCATGTTCACCCACATCCATGAGCCCGACCGCCCTGCCGGAGAAGCTCAGGAAAGGATCATTGCGATCGCCCATACCGCCGATGTGTGGATCTGGGTGATCCCTTTTTCCAACGGGACCACTTCTGTCGGTTTCGTGGGGAACCCGGAGTTTTTCGAAGGATCCAGGAGGGATCCGGAAGAAAAGTTCGCTGCCATGCTGGACGAGAACGAAGTGGTGAGGGAGCGGTTTAAAGGCGCTGCCCTTGCTTTCACCCCCCATATCATTCACGCCTATGCCTCCGGTGTAAAGCAACTCTACGGCAAAGGGTTCGCCCTGACCGGAAACAGTACGGAATTCCTGGACCCCATCTTTTCTTCCGGGGTCTCCTTTGCCACTGAAACAGCTGCCCTTGCTGGTGAACTGGCCAGCCGGCAATTGAAAGGAGAAACCGTGGATTGGGAAACCGAATTCTCAGACTATATCAAAGAAGGAGTGGATGTTTTTCGGTCCTATGTTAAGGCATGGTACGACGGCACGCTCCAGAAGATCTTCTTCGCTCCTTCGATCAATCCCAGGATCAAGAACATGATCTGTTCCGTTCTGGCGGGGTATGTCTGGGACAAGGACAACCCTTACGTAAAGAATCATGAACGAAGCCTGAACACCCTCGCCAAGGTGATCGAACTCGAAGAGCAACGCCAGGCCTGATGAACGATGGGAAAAGGCGATCGTGATGGCCTGCGACCAAGATAAGATCCTCCCCGGCCTGTTCTTCATGTTCCTGAGCCTGGTCCTCATCGGTTCACCTTTCCTCCCTGAAGCCAATGCCCAAACCACTGTGATCACCGGAACGGTGACGGACTCCAGCACCGGCGACCCACTCCCCTATGTGAACGTTTCCTTTGTCCGTTCAAGTACAGGGACCATCACGGATGAAGAAGGAAGCTTCCGGCTGGAAACCACTTCTCCTACGGATTCCCTCCGGATCTCCTTCCTTGGCTATAAGAGCAGAACCTTCCCTGTTCAGAAAGGGACCCATCAGGAATTTTCCATCCCACTTGCTCCCGGAGGCTATCAACTCAAGGGTGTGGAAGTACGCCCCACCGAACGGGAAAACCCTGCCCATCCCATTATGCGGGAAGTGATCGCCCGAAAAAAAGAACATTCTCCCTCCTCCATACCCCGCTATGAATATGAGGTATACAACAAGCTGGGGGTCGGGGTCCGGGTCAGGCAAAAAGTCATCGACAACTGGATCCTCAAACCCTTCCGCTTCGTTTTCGACAACATCGATTCCAGCAGCACCCCACCCTATCTTCCGCTATTCGTTTCCGAATCAACCTCAAAGGTCTATTTCCGGAAGAGCCCCCGGGCCAAAAAAGAATACGTCCAGGCCACCCATGTTTCCGGGCTGGACAACCCCAGCATCAACAAGTACATGGGGACCATGTACCAGGAACTGAACATCTACGAGAACAACATGGTGTTGTTCGACAAGACCTTCAAAAGTCCCATTGCTGACGGAGGGTTCACTTTCTATGATTATTACCTGATAGAC
>CAZAYA010000021.1:2281-23802 GCA_964489175.1 uncultured Flavobacteriales bacterium
TTTCTGCTATAAGATCAGGTTCCAACCCAAGCGAAAAGCCGAACTCACCTTCGAGGGAAACCTATACATCCATGAGGGATCTTTTGCTGTGAAGAAAGTGGAAGCTGCCATCTCTCCCGGCTCCAATATCAACTACATCCGCGAATTTCATTTCACCCAGGATTTCGATCGGTTCAGGAACGAATACTGGATGCTCACCGATAACGATGTGAATGTGGAAGCTGCCATTCTCATCCCTCACAACATGAGGTGGCAGGAATTCTACGGCCACAAGACCACCCATTACGAAGACTTCGTTTTTGGCAAAGAAAGACCCGACAGCTTGTATACCAGTACGGATGACATCGCCATGGAAGACACGGCGGACGAAAGGGGGCTGAGTTACTGGAGGAAGGAAAGGCCAGTGCCTTTAACGGATAATGAAAAAGCCGTTTTCGAGATCACCGATTCCATCAAGCAAACCCCGCACTACAAGGTCCTTCGTTCCCTGGCCAAAGGGTTTGCTGAGGTCGGCCCCATCGAGATAGGCCCTTTCTTCGCCATATACAGCTTCAACCCGATCGAGGGGAACCGGTTCCGGCTCGGGGGGCGTACCAGTGCTCCGTTAGATGGTAACCTTGTAATGGACGGGTACGCGGCCTACGGACTGAAGGATGATGAATTCAAATACGGGGGGAGTGCCCGCTACTTTTTCCAGCGGAACCCTACCTGGGACTACCTGAGCGCCTCTTACCGGAAAGACCTGGAGCAACTGGGCAAGAGCCAGACCATCTTCCGGGACGATAATATCCTGACTTCCGCATTCCGCCGTAACCCTGCGAATAAACTCAACGGAGTAGAGGAATACCGCCTTTCCTACAACAAGGAGTGGCCCCTCGGTCTTGCTCATATCCTGCAGGTCCAGCGAAGGACCATCCGCCCCCTGGGCGCTCTGGAATACCAAAAGAGTGTAGATGGAGAACTCCAGCAAGTAAAGGACATCACCACAACGGAGGCTATGGCCTCCTTCCATTTCGGCTTCAAAGAACGCTACTATACCACCGACTACCGCCGGTTCAGCCTGGGCTCTAACTATCCGATCCTGGATATGAACTTCACCTATGGCTTCAAGGACCTTCTGGGAGGGGACCATGAGTACCAGAAGCTCATCGCCCGGATCTCTCACCGCTTGCGCCTGGGATATATCGGCCGGCTGGATTATAGACTGGAAGCAGGGAAATACTGGGGAGTGCTCCCTTATCCCCTTCTGGAACTACACGATGGAAACGAGACCTTTTTCCTGAACCGGACGGCCTTCAATACCATGAACTATTATGAATTCGCCAGCGATGAATACGTCTCGTTGTTCCTGACCCACCACTTCCAGGGCTTGTTCTTCAACCGCATCCCGCTTTTAAGAAAGCTGAAATGGCGGGAGGTCGTATCGGGAAAAGCGGTGATCGGCAACCTTTCCGATGCCAATAAGGAGATCCTGCAAATACCAGGCACCCTTCATGAACTGAATGAACCTTACATAGAAGCTTCTGCAGGGATCGAGAACATCTTCAGTTTCCTGCGGGTGGATGCGATCTGGCGGCTCAGTTACCTGGACCATCCGAACATCGTGAAGTTCGGGATCAGGGGAACTGTGCAATTCGGATTCTGATAAAAAAACACCCCTTTCCGAAGAAAGAGGTGTTATCAGCAATCGCTTTCGTTCAGAAAGGGTTATTCCTTCTGTTCATCTTCCCATTCATCAAAAAGATCTTCATCCACTTTTACCATGGCATCATAGTAGGTTCTGGCCCAGTAATTCCGGAACCCAATGCCTCCCGGCGCCCCTTGAACACGCTTGGTCAACAACACTTTCCCTGAATTCGTATCGAAAAAGGTGATCCAAAAGGAACCGTAAGTGTCCATCTTATTGAACTGTTCCACGAAAAAGACGAGCCCCAGCGGTTCATCCGCTTCCGGATCGACATAAGGCTTGACCATTTTGCCGATCTGCTCTTCACTGAATTCCTGGGCCTTGTCCTCGCTATAAATAATGGCATCCTGGGCCAGTTCGGACTCACCGCTGACCTTAATGGCCTTCCCGATATTGATCGATACGTTCTTTTTGTTAAAGAATTTCCCTATATCGTACTTATCTTTTTCAGCCGCCAACAACTGATTCCAGGAAGGAACGTATTTGCTGTTCAGCTCGCTGACCGTTACATCCTCTCCCACGAACTGAGTCTGGGTGAAATCCAGTCCATACCAGGCCAGTTTCGTATCCTTCTCGAAAATGTCCGTCACACTCGTCTGTGCCATCAGGTTTCCGGTCAGGAAAACCAGGGCTATCACACAAAGTACATTTTTGATCTTCATCATCCTGTTCGTTTTTAAGTTTGGCTCCGAGCGTGTCGGAACAAATATTCGAAAATATACTGAGCTACCCAAATACCAGAACATCGAGGCTTAACAGAGCTTATAATGATCACAGGGATTCCCAGTTGATCACCGGGTTGGCATAGATCCTCAGGAAAAGTTCCTTCAAGACACTGGCCTCTCCTTCCAGTTCCGACAGGATTTTTTCCATGCGGCGGTCGAATCGTTCCCGGTCTTCTTGCCCGTATCTGTCCACATACTTCTTCCCTGCGTTCAGGAGGTCATATGCATAGAAATTCCCTGGCCACAAGTTGTAGTCATCCCATACCGCTGCATCGATCATGGCCGCCATTTCCTCATACTTTTCCTGGTCGGACCCCAGGCCTTCTAACCCCGGCAACTCTCCTTCCAGGGGCATCCCTATGGCCATGTGGATCCTGCCTTTAGGTTCCACCACACCTGCAATAATGCTTTCCAGATCCTCCCGGTCGGTCTTCTCATAAGGTTGTCCCAGGTGCTCCGCATGGTAAAGCTCTTTGACCTTGAACTTATCACAGGGTTCGAATTCATAGGAAATGGTCAGGGGTACGATGTTCAGTTCTTCGAAATTCTCGGAGAATTCCCCTGTTCCACTAGCATTCATCATTTTCAACAGTCCTGTTTGGGTGCGGTCATCCCCGTTCTTGGTCCTGCCGTTCCTCTGAGCGATCCAAACCGAATTTTTTTTCTCCGTGATCGTATGACGAATGTAGGCTGAAAGCCGCTGATGATTCATATACTTCTCCCGGCTGGTCCCTCCCCGGTAAACCGTGAACATTTTGTTGACCTTCCCCACATCGGTCATGAACGGATCGCTCATCAGGTTACTGCCGAAAGTGATCTCGGTGGTGTCAATGCCATGTTCGAAAAGCAGGATCTCCAGGATCCCTGAATCCAGGAAGATATCCCTGTGATTGGCAATGTAGAGATACGGTTCATCCGGATCGATGAACTCGAACCCTTCATAGGTCAGACCATCCGAGCTGTTTTCCAGGATCCTCCTGATGGCCTTATGCATGAAGTCCCGCTGAAAATCATAGGTCGACTTCGCATTCCGGATCCGGGCTTTGATACTGTCCTCGGACAATTCGGGGAAAAGAAACCCCATCACGCGGTGAAAACGCGAATCCTCCGCGATCCGTTGCAAAGCCTCCTTTACTTCGTCATCGTTGTATGGACGGATATCCTCAAAGTTCATTACAGTTTCCATAAGGCTGACAACGCTTAAACGAAGGTCTTGTTCCTTTTATCGATGAACTTGACCGGTTTCCGGCTCATTTCCGGGAATTGTTGCTGCTCCACCTTTTCACGCTTTTCAAAGACCACATTGGGGGCCACACGCAGGCGAGCCCTGAAATGATCCCTGATCCGTTTTCTCAACTGATCGGTCTCCTCATCACACCCCACATGGACCAGGATCTCATCGGTACCGCTGTTATTGGTATAAACTTCCACCACATAGTTCAATACCCCGGGAATGTTGTTCAACACATCGAAAAGGGCCGGTGGATACAGGGTGGTCCCCTTGTATTTGATCATTTGCTGCTTCCTTCCGATCACCGGGCCGATCCGCATGGTATTGCGGCCACAGGAACACGGGGCTGAATACCGGTAGCAGATATCCCCCGTTCTGTAACGCAACAAAGGCATCCCTTCCACCCCGAGAGGGGTGACCGTTACTTCCCCCGGCTCTCCTTCCGACACCGGGTTACCCTCCTCATCCAGGAATTCCACCACGATCAACTCGGGATGATGGTGCCCTCCGGTGCCCTCCTGACATTCCGTAAAAGCCGTCGCCATTTCCGTGGAGGCATAGGTGTTGTACAATTCGATATCCCACTGTTCCCTGATCTGCTGCCCGAGGGTATTGAACGCCAGATCACCCCCCCGGATCGGCTCCCCGATACAGACCGCTTTCTGAATACTGCTCTTCCGGTGATCGATGCCGTTGTCTTTGGCATAGGCGATCAACTTGAGCAAGAAAGAGGGTACGGTGATCAGCACTGTCGGAGAGACCCGCTGGATCGTGTCCCATTGAAGAGCAGGGATCCCCGACCCCACCCTTACAATACCGGCTCCGAGCTTTCTTGCTCCCAGGAAATAGGCCAAACCGGCCATGAAGCGCCTGTCGATCGTAGTCATCAACTGCATCACATCCTTCTCATCGCAACCTGCACAAGCAAAAGAAATGGCCTCATTATAGGCGAGCCGGTCCAGGTCCTTATCGGTCAGGGCAAAAGTTACCGGATCACCCAGGGTGCCGGAGGTCGTTATATGATCGATGATGTGTTCCCTCGGAACAGCGATGAAATCATCGTTGTATTGTTGCAGGTCATCCTTCGAAGTGGTCGGGAGACGGGCGAGATCCTCGAGGGTGTGAACGGCTGTGAGGTCGATCTCCTGTTCCCTTGCCACAGCTCGGTAATAGGGAGAGGACGAAGCCATGTAACTTAGCTGTTCCCTGAGGAGGCGCTCCTGGAATGCTTTGATGGCGTCGGAATCCTGGGTCTCTATAGAAGAGGTCATCGGGGAATAGGCCCGTTCATTGCGATATCATGCAAAGGTCGGAACTATTTTTGTTTTTTCCCGCATTTTCCGAGCCCTTCCCGGACATGCTCCCTTTGGGCCTTTCGGGGGATCTTTTTTTGCAAGGCTTTTTGATAATACCCGGAAGCCTTTTTATACTGCCCGCATTTTTTGAACAGATCGCCCAGCACCATATACACATCAAAATATTCCGGATTGGAAGCGATGAACCGCTCTACCAACTCCTGCTCCGGAGGGCAGGCTGTCCCTTCCTGCATTCTCTTGACCAAGGTGTCGCGAAGCCGTTCATATTCCCGGAAATCCCGGAACCCTTCCGAATCCAGAAAGGGATCGGAAGGAATGGCCCTGGAAGCATCGGCCACCTTTCCGACTCTTCCCTTTTCACTCTTGTCGAACACTTCGTCCAGGTCATAAGCCACATAAGCGCCTAACTGGTAAGGAAAAGTTGATAACCACACCTTTTTCTCTTCTGGCTTGAAGATCACCGAATGATGGGCCAACAATTGGTTGACGGCCATTTCGTTCCCCATCCCGATATCCTTCCCGTTCTTCCCTTTCCGGTCCCGTAAAATACCGGCCATTGCCTTTTCATCCAGGGGAACATTCTCCTTCAGCAATTCTTCGACCCGTTCATAGCGATATCGTGTCGGGTTTGCTTCCAGATGCTTTTGGGTCTTTTCCCGGCCGAAGAAAGTTTCGCTCTGGAAATGGTTGGTGCAGACCAATTGATCACCCCCCGGCCTGAAGAGAGCCATCTTCTCAGGTGCTTTCTCGATGATAGCCATCTCTCCATCCCGGGCGGAAGTAATAAAAAAGGATTCGGCCACGAAACTGCGATAGCGAGAAGCCACCTCGAACGCTTCCTCAATATTGGAAGCGTGTTGCAGTATTTCCCGGGCGATCGAGGAAACAGGTGTTCCTGTTCGTACCGGTACACCAGACTTGGCAGCATTCAACGTGACCGCCAATCCTTCCACATTCATCCCGGATACCGCCCCGGTCATACCAGCCCAGGTCACGGTCATATAAGGATGCCCTTCATCCGGGCGGTTGAAAGCGATGATCTTGTTCCGGGCGAACCGGTCTCCCATATGGAAATCGAAATTCCGCCCCATAAGCAATCGACCATCCGATGACCGCCTTCCTTTAACGGCAAAAGCAGTGCAACCAACGATCGGCTCGGAGGTCAGGTTCATGTTCTGGAGCGCATGACCAATATCGTGAGCGGCATGGTAGTTCAAAAGCCGGTAAAAGGGCGGCCCGACAAAATCATAAGCGCTGGAAGCAGCATGAGATATGCCGAGGATCTCGAGCTGCTGACCCCGGTCAAGGTACTCATTCAGGTTCCGGTTGAAGAACCCGACGAAATATTTCAGGAATTCCAGGTATCCCGGGGAAGGGATCATTTCCCGGATCTTGCCGATGAAAATGTCTTCCTGCTCCCGGACGAGGTGATGCGCCAATTTTCCATGGGCAACGCCCCTTTCATAGGCGCTCCCTTCCACATACAACTCCCAGATGCCGGCCTCGTTCTCATGCAACCAGTTATTCCCCAGTACATAATGGTCCTCTTCCACTTTTTCACGCTCCATCGACAGAAGGTCGGTAGGTTCAGGGTCCGGCTGTTTCCGGTCGACAAGGAATTTTTCGAAAGCAGAGCAACCCGTGAGAAGAACAAGTGCCACTGCCAAAAGCCGGTATATCAGGCGTCGGAAAAGCAAAAGAGAATACGGTGAACCCTGAACGAAGGTACGGGATCTTGCCTTATGCCTGTTCTCTTTTCAGGACTTCCAGGACCTCTTCCACGGAAGATAAAGGAGCAGCATGTCCTGCTACTTCCCACATCCACTTCTCCGCATTTGGCCGGATAATGATTTTCGGATCCTTGTCCGTCATCCGAACCAGAAACCCTTCTCTCTCCAAAGCTCTTTCCGTCCACAAAGCCGCCGGTCCTTCTCCGCTAAGCGTGATATCAATCCCTTCCTGAGGAGCAGGAATACGGAACGTTCCTGTTTGCTGATCGAGCAGGAACCCGGGGCCCTCAAAAGCTTTTTCCAGGGCTCCGTTCAATACCAGGTCTTCCGGTGTTCCCATACTGAACTCATCTCCCATCAACCACAGCCTGTCGGCCACCTTCAGGGCCAGGTCCAACTCATGGGTGGACAAGAGGATCGCTTTGTTCTGTTCCCGGGCCAATTGCCGCAGCATCCGCAGGATCTCCACGCGGGTAGGAAGGTCCAGATGGGCGGTGGGTTCATCCAACAATACGACCGGGGTATCCTGAGCCATAGCCCTGGCTATCATCACCTTTTGCCGCTCTCCATCGCTGAGTTCTTCCACCTTCCGGGCCGCCAGATGCTCTGCCCCTGTCATCCGAAGGGCTTCATCCACTTTTTGCCGGTCCTCCGGGGAAGTCCGACCCAACCAACCGGTGTAAGGAGAGCGCCCCAAAGCCACCAGGGTCCAGGCATCCAGATAAGGGGTCCGGAGAGGCTCGGCCAGAACGAACCCGATCTTCCGGGCCAGGGTTTGGGGAGTATGGGCGGACAAGGATCGTCCATCCACTTCCACTTCTCCTTCAAGGGAGGAATGCATTCCTCCCAGGGTCCGCAAAAGGGTAGATTTGCCCGAGCCATTCGGTCCGAGGAGGCCGATCATTCGTCCGGGAACAAGCGAAAGATCGAGGCCTGAGGCGATGCGAACAGCTTCCCGGCCTTTTCCCGGATAGCCGATGGCCAATGAACGCGTTATGATGACCGGTTCGTCCCCCATCAGAAAGAGCCTCTGAGTTTCCGCCTTCTGAGGATCACGGCTATCACCACAGGAGAACCTATCAGGGCTGTAACAGCGGAGATAGGAAGAGTGCTTTCGGAGCCTGGAAAGTGAGCCAGCACATCGCACCCCAGCATCAGGACCGCCCCCATAAGAGCTGTGGCCGGCATCAGGATAAAATGATCGGCCGTATTGAACAATGCCCTCGCCAGATGGGGAACAGCTACGCCAACGAAACCGATCGGTCCGCAAAAAGCCGTCACTGCTCCGGCGATAAGGCTCGTAGTGACGATCACGCCAATGCGAATCCCCCGCACATTAAAGCCGATACTCCGTGCATGATCTTCTCCCAGCAACATACCGTTCAACCCCCGCGCCAACCCCATGCTGAAGATGACCGTGATCAGGACCACGGCCGCCAGCACCTGAAGCTGCCCCCCTGTTACTCCTCCCAGACTTCCAAAGGTCCAGAGCAAATAATCCTGGATCTTTTCGGGATGACTGAAATACTGCCAGATGCTGACCAGGGAAATGGTGATATTCCCCACCATCAAGCCGATGATCAGAAGGGTCACATTGTCCCGCACCCTCATGGAAACGGCCAGGACCACTAACAGAACAGCTGCTGAACCCAGTACTGCCGCCAGGACCATCCCCCAGCTTCCTGTATCCACCATACCCCCGGTTCCGGACACGCCGATGAAAGCCCCGGAGGCCAAAGTGACCATCGCCACTCCCAGGCTTCCGCCAGCCGTGATCCCCAATACCGAAGGGCCGGCAAGGGGGTTCCGGAAAAGGGTCTGAAGCTTCAAACCCGCCAGGGAAAGCCCTACCCCACTGATCACAGCGGTTACGGCCTTGGGAAAACGAATATTCCAGAGAATGCTGGACCACACCTGCTGCTCAACATCGTTGCCAACCAATATATGGATGACCGCTTCGACCGGAATAGCGACCGGACCGAGTGCCAGGTCGGTCAGGAACAAGAGTAGGGCAGCTACCGTAAGCGAGAGGGTCACGAACCCTGCTATCCCTTTGGAGCGAGGCCTTAGCGAGGATGCAGGATCACCGTTCATCCGGAAGCTTTTCAAAATAAACGAGGTCGGGCCCGGGCAATGCTTGCGGATGGCAGATGCTGATCAGGTCCGCCAGCACCTTATCAGGCCGGACCACCCCGGATTCCCAGTAGGCATTACCCCCCTCGGGCCTGGTGAGGCGGGTATTGTTGTAGACCCTTCCGGTACGCATCACCTGAAGGTCGTTCAACCTTTCATCCATGCTCCGGAGTTCCTCCAGAGAGCTGGCTGTTCCCGGGTTGATCCACACATCAGCATCCAGGGCTTCAGCATAGACTTCTTCGAACCCCAGGCGTAATCCCCCTTGCTGGTCATTATCCTTCCAGGGGTAATCAGCACCCGCATTTTCCAGGTATTTCGCCATATAGCTGTTCCCTCCAGGCATGAACCAAGCTCCTTTGTAGCTCAAGTTACAGATCACCTTCGGTTTTTCTCCTGTAAGCGCTACAACATTGTCCTTTAGCTTATTGTAACGTGTTTCGACCTTTCGGAAAAGCGTTTTGGCTTCAGGCAACCGACCGGTCAATATTCCGATGACCTTGATCCATTCAGCCTTTCCAAGAGGGTGTGTCTCCTGCCAGTCCGCATTCACCATCACCTTCGTTCCCACTTCTTCCAGTGTACGGAGGTGATCCTGATCGAGCGCTCCCAAGCCGTTGGTCAGGAGAAGGTCAGGTTGTTGCTGCATCACCCGCTCAACATTCACCTTCCCATGAGGGGCTACCTCGGCGATCATTCCCTCCCGGGCTTTCCGTAACACTTCTTCATGATAGACATGAGCCACTCCCGAAATACCGGTGATAAGGTCCGTCTTTCCCAAGGCATCCAGCATTCCAACGTGGGTAGAGGATAAGCATATCATACTCCCTGCCGGAACGCTGATCTTCTTGCCTTGCCCCTCCCCATGCAGCACATATCTAAGGGTATCCCCATCAAAAAGCACCACCAGGGTTTCCCCGTCCTGATCCGTATCCAACCAGAAATTCCGGGCATATTTTACCTCCAGATCCCCGATGACGTTGAAAGAGATTTCTTCTGATGAGTTCCGGGGAGAAGGGTCGTTCGAGGAAGGAGAAGGGCCACATCCGGCCAGGACCATCGATACGAGCAGGAAAAAAAGTCCGAACGATCGAACGGCCATTTTAAAAAGTGTCGTTTTGCAAAAACACCGCATCCCTATTTTCCGGACGCTTCCGAAGCATGATCGAAGGAATAGGAAAGCCCGATACTGAGTACCTCTTTGAACTGAGTGCGGGGCCCCTGAGCATCGGTCACCCCGTCCCCGTCCTCATCCACAGCGATCATGATGTCATCATCGTAGATCAGGTCGGTGGCGATGCTGGCCGTAATGAATTCGTTCACCTTGAGGGACAGGAGCAACTCCCAGTTCACATCGATGTTCTGAGGTTCGTCCAGGTAATTGGAGAACAGGCTGACCTTGGTCTTCAGGTGGGTGTTCTTCATCAGTTTTTTCTGGAAACTGGCCCGGAAATATCCTCCAAATTCTGTTCGCAACGTCTTTCCCGGCTCGATAACATTTCCGGCGGGATCCAATACGGCCGGTTCCACACCATAGGCTCCCTGATCCGCCAGGGTCTGGTCATTCACAAAGGTCATTTTCCCGGATACCGGAGCAACCATAACAGCCAGAAAGTCGGCCGGTTTATAGTCCAGGCCGAGGGTCGCCACAAGGTAACCGGGGGCCAGGAAGTCCGAGATCTTGACGGAGTCCTTCTCAGCGTATTCATACCCGGGGGCGAACTGGGACCGGAAGTTCAGCATAGCCGTGTAGAAGGTATGATCGAAAGCTTTCCGTCCCACCTTGGAAGAGAGATCGATCTTATCATCGCTTTTGATGAAAGGCCCTTTGTCGCGACTGAGAAGCCCGTAAGCAAGGTCAGCGCTGTTCTCCCAATCAACCTTCTTCTTATGGTAATTCGCATACAGGCTGAGCAGACCTGTAGCGGAAATGGAATTCTGACCGCCACCCGCCCAATGGCTCAGCGCTACCTGGCTGAAATTGATATTACCCATCCCCCCTGTCCTCCACGCAGGAATGGTATCCTTATCCTGGCCCCGCACGGTGAGAGAAAAAACGAGCAGAATGGTCAAAAAGCCGGTAGTCTTGCCGCACATGGGTAGCTTATTTTCGTTCGCGGCAAATGTAGGGATCCCCGTCGAGCTTGCCGACCCGGGAATGGAAGTTGCAGAATGCGAGGGGGAAAAGAAACTGAACTCAGCTTTCCTTTTGGCCAGCTTTACCAGCCTTCTTGGCTGTCGACGTTTTTTCCCGCTTTTTCAGGAAGACCCTCGAACAATCGAGGTACTTCAGGGGATTGGTGTAGAACTGGTGGACCTCTGACTGAAGTAGCCAGTAGGTTTCCCTGTGATAAAGAGGGACGAAGGGAGGATCTTCCATCAGGTTTTTTTCCGCCAGGATGAAATATTTGTAGGCCGTATCCTGCTCCAAAGCACGGGCTCCTTTCTCATAATAGCGGTCGAACGTTTCATTCTGGTAGCGGGAAGTATTGGGCCAGGATGCTTCATCCAGACTTTCAGGGACATTGGCTCCGTACGCCAGCAAGAGGAAGTTCTTGGGGCTGGGATAATCCGCGATCCAACCTTTGCGATAAATATCTCCCCGGGCGAACTTGGAATCTTCGATCATTTTAGCAAAAGGGATGACCTCGATGTCTACGTTGATGTTCAACACGTTCCTGAGCTGCTTCTGGATCTCGAAGGCCACCTTCGTATTCTTGTCTCCTCCGCTGTTCAATTGGATCTTGATAGCTGGGAATCCTTCTCCATCAGGATAGCCCGCCTTTTCAAGATGTTCTCTTGCTTTTCCGGGTTTGAATTCGAACCCGTCGATCTTTTCCACAGGATATCCTTCCAGACTGGGAGGAGTGATCCCATTCTGAGCGGGACCATATGCTTCGCCATTAAGGGTCTCCTCCACGATCCTTTCCCTGTCCACTGCATACCCGATCGCCTTGCGTACATGGGCATCCTGAAAGAGGTCCTTGCTCATATTGAACTCCAGGAAATCAGTACTCAGCTCAGGGGTACGCTCAAGGATGTAGCGGGGAGGATGGCTGGCAAAATGAGAGATCTGCTCCTTCACGACATCTTTGACCTGGCTGGAGGGCAAGCCAAGGGTCATGTCAAGCTCTCCTGCTTTGAACTTACGAAGCTGATCCGATTTGGAGTTGATGTAATGGAATTGAAGCGTATCAAGATAGGGTAAGGAATTCCCAAGGGAATCCTTTTCATAATGATCAGGATTGCGCACCAGAATGGTACTCTCTTCGGTATCTCCCTTGCGATCGTACATGAAGGGCCCTGTCCCGACTTTCAGGTCCGTCCCGTATTGTTCCCATCCATCTTTGGGGAAGATGAGACACATAGGGCTGGCAAGAATATCCAGGAAGATGGTGTTCGGCCGGACCAACTCGATCCGGACCGTATGTTCATCGATCGCTCTGAGGCCTGCAACCGAATCCACTTTTCCCTCATAAAAAGCCCTGGCTCCTTTGACCACTCCGTCAAAAGTAGTACTGAACCGGCTGTTCTGTTCATTGTCGCGGCAAAGTTCCGTAAAGGTCGTGATGACATCTTCGGCGACGAGAAGCCGGTCTTCTTCTTTTTTGAAGCAAGGATCGGGATGGAATTTCACCCCTTTTTTGAGATGGAAGGTATAGAGGGTTCCCCCCCCCGAAACTTCATATTCTTTCACCAGGTTCTTGCGAGTGCTCATATCCCGGGGATCGAACTCGAACAATCCGTCATAGATCTGAGTAGCCACATGAAAGGAAATAATATCCTCAATCCCTTGCGGGAAAAGCGACTGGTATTTTTCCACTTGAGGGATATCCAGCTTGCCACCATATACAGCGCTACCGGAAGTCTTGCCCCCCTTTCCCTGCTGCTCGCTCTGGCCACAGGAGAATGCAACAAGAGAAATGACAGTAAGAATGGCTGTTCTGCGTAGGATCCCTTTCATGATCGCTTCAAGATATTGACCAATACTGCAAGAATAGGTTTTCTTCAGGAATTAAGCAAAATAAATTCCTCGTAGTACCCCTTTCTAACCCTGAGCATATGATCTGCCTCTTTCATCCCCCCTCTCTTCTTTTTTGCCAGCAAGCAAGGATCCCCATGAAAGATCGGGCGGGGCAGCAACAAAGAATGATATTTTTGTACTTTCGTGGTGATCCTGAGAAAAGCTTTCAAAAGCTGACCGGAAGAGCAAAAAAACGCTTCCAAACTTTGAAATCTTCAAAATTGATACTATTATTGCCCAATTAAAATTTCGCGCCTACAAAATGATCCACCCATGAGGAAGATGGCGTACAAGCAACTTCCGATCGTAGCGATCCTGCTTCTTTTCTCTCCTCTTGCGATGGCCGGGGTGATCGCTCTTGAAGGGAATTATCAGGGCAAGAACCTCTATGTTCAGAATCCGTTCGCCGGCTCCGGCGTAGGTTTTTGTGTTTTCGAGGTCACCGTGAACGGTGATATCACCACCGATGAGATCAACTCCAGCGCTTTTGAGATCGACCTCTCCAACTTCGACCTGAGCATTGGTGAATCCATTGTAGTGAAGATCAAACACAAGGATGACTGCAAACCCAAGGTTCTAAACCCGGAAGTGCTCAAGCCCAAAAGCACTTACGAAGTCGTCGACATCAAGCTCAATGAAAAGGACAGTGTCTTGAAGTGGAAGACCAAGGGCGAAACCGGCCAACTCCCCTTCATCGTTGAGCAGTACCGCTGGAACAAGTGGGTGCGCATCGGGGAAGTGCCGGGCAAAGGAACCCCTGAAGAGCATTCTTACGAATTCAAGATAACCCCTCATTCCGGAGAGAACAAGTTCCGCGTTAAACAGGAGGATTATACCGGAAAAGCCAGGCCTTCCCAGCCGGTCACCTACCGGAACCTGAAAGGAGAGGAAGTTTCCTTCAGCCCCAAAAAAGTGCGGGACAAGATCTTCTTCACCAAGGAGACCCTGTTCGAGATCTACGACCAATACGGGAACATCGTGAAGAAAGGGTTCAACGATACCGTGAATGCGGAGAACCTGAAAGAGGGAATCTACTACCTCAGCTACGACAACAAGACGGAAGAGTTCATCAAAAAGTAAGGCGGTTCTCTCTGTGGAAAAAAAGTATTACAGCCCCGTTCCTTCACCGGACGGGGCTTTTTCATGCCCAAGATCCAGACCTGTACAGAACAATGATCTGTTTTTTGATAGAATGTTATTAAGTGCCAAGACAGGCCGATCATGCTTATGAGGCTCCAAAGCTCCCTGAAAATGCTTTGACCGTTGGTATCTCCTATTGAACATCTTAATACTTTGCACGATCTTGAAGATCATTATGGACGCTTCTGTTCCAAACCCTAACGTATGATCAAGAAGATAGAACACCTCGGCATCGCCGTGGGCGATCTCGCTCAAGCCAACGATCTTTTTTCCAGATTGCTGGGTTCCCAGCCCTACAAGGAGGAGGAAGTGGAAAGGGAAAAGGTGACCACCTCCTTTTTCCAGTTGGGGGAAAGCAAACTGGAGCTACTGGGTTCGCTCGATCCGAAAGGCCCGATCGGCCAATACCTGGCGAAAAAAGGAGAAGGCATCCACCACCTCGCCCTCGAAGTGGATGATATCCATGCTGAAATGGAGCGCTTGCAGAAGGAAGGGTTCGAGTTGATCCACGATACCCCGAAAGCAGGGGCGGACAATAAGCTGATATGCTTTCTCCATCCGAAAAGCACAGGAGGTGTATTGGTGGAACTTTGTCAGGAAAATTCCTGAGCAAAGAACGCCACGACCGATCCTGCCGGTTCAATGTGCCTGGCTTCCAGCCCCACTTTACGGGCTCCCTGAACGTGCTCGGAAGTATCGTCCAGGAACAAAGTCTCTTCAGGTGCCAGGCCTTCTTTTTCCAGGATCACCCGGAATGCTTCAAGCTCCGGTTTCCGCATACCTAGTTCATGAGAAAAATAGATGTTCCGGAACGACTGGCGGAACCTTTCATAACCGTACGTCTCTTCTATGACCCGGGTAAAAGCTTCCGCATGGATCGCATTGGTGTTGCTGAACAGGAAAAGGGAATGGGTCCGGGACAGTCGCTCCAGTAGCCGAAAACGTTCTTCCGGCAAAGTCTTGAGCATGGCATTCCAGGCATCATCGATCGCTTCATCGGAAGCCCGTATCCCTGCTACCTCCCGCAACCCTTCCCGGAAACGCTCCGGGGAAATGGCTCCGATCTCCAGCTTGTCGAACAACTCGTGTTGACCCTTGGCCCGGGAATGGGCTTCAAGGGCCTTTCCCATGCCAAGTTCCCTGAATGAGCGGGTCGAAGCCTCAGGGTCGATATCCAAAAGAACCCCTCCCAGGTCGAAGATGATGTGGCGGATGTGATCCATCTTCTGCAAAAGTAGGGGATCCTGCTTTGGATCCTTAACAATTCCGTTCTGGCATAGTGCTGTTGTTTTTTACGATGCCATGGGATACCTTTGCTCCGTATTCACAACAGAGCGGGCCCATAGCTCAGTTGGTCAGAGCGCTTGACTCATAATCAAGTGGTCCCTGGTTCAAGCCCAGGTGGGCCCACCCAAAGGAAAAGCACGGGGGGACCCCGTGTTTTTTTCATGGATCCTCTCCCATACCGTTCGACTTTTTTTGATCGGCCCGGTATCGTAAAGGCCTCCGCTGAGCGTAGCGGGGTGAAAAAGAACAAGAAGAACGGATGCGAGGGGGTGTTGAGATGGAAAAAACGGAAAAGAAAGAGCCGGTCCAGGAAAAGACCCTTTCATTGACCATGTCCTGAAGCCTTAAAAGTCCTCCTTTTCAGGTCAAGCAAGAACTCGATCGTAGGGTTTCGAAATTTCGTAGATCCCTCTCGGAAGGCTTGTGGACGGGGCACGGGACCGGGGCAAACCCACTTCACACTCACTCTGGTTGCGGAGAGAGGGGTATCACAACTTTCTTGAAACTTTCCTCTCTCCGTCAATACTTTATGAACCCCTCCAGAAAACGAGTTACCTATATTCCACTGGAGCAGGTCCTTTCAAAGAGCTTTATCGAATATAGGAAAATTTGGTTCAACATGATCAGAAAAGATCATTGATCAATTCCTCCTTGCTGATCCGAAAGTGAGCTGCAACATCCTTAACAATGGATGATAGCGTCCCTATCTTTAAGTTCTTGTGATCGGGAATGGTAATATGATGAGTACCTTCTCCTTTATGTGTGGTCAATCGAACATGACTACCGCTTTGACGGGTCGGTTCATACCCGTATTTCTTGAGTTTCTTTATCAGCTCCTTTCCGGAAAGGTCCCGAGGCAAGCTCATGCAGCAAAGACCTCATCTTTCACATAATGCAACCTGATCATCTTGGGACCTTCTTCCTCATAATGGCATTTAACAGCATCACGAACATTCTCCTTGAGTTCCTCCATGGTATCACCCTCAGTGAAGATCGATTCCCCCAATGCCTGAGCATCGAACCCACCTTCTTGTGAATCCTTTACGATGAAAATGATCTCGTTGTCCATTCTTTTAGTAAAGTGGATGTTTGTTCAAATTTAAACGTAATTCTCCACTTTTTGGTTCTGTGTACTACTTATGCCCCGCTGAGCGTAGCGGGACGCTATGCATAGCGGGGCAAGAGCATCCTGAGATCGAGCCTTCGAAATTTCGTAACATCGTCTCGGAAGGCTTGTGGACGGGGCACGGGACCGTGGTCGTAATAGTCGTAGTCGGCATCACGGTCCCAGATGATCCCTTCGCGACTGGTGAGTACTTCCATGAGGCGGTTGTCGGCATCGTAGAGGAAACGATGGCGGAATTCGTCCAGGCTGTCGGGCTGGTAGCGCACTTCCTGCATCTTACCGCCGAAACAGATCTTCAAACCAACGATCCCTATCTTTGGCTTTTCAAGATCCAACGTCCATGAACCCGTTCAAGTTCCTTCTTCCTTGCCTCCTCCTGCTTCCGGACCTGGTCCTGGCCCAAAAGGCCGATACGGTCGTTACCTACGAACCAGCCATTCCCAAAAAAGACCGGCTGATCGTAGAACTCGGGCATGCCAATTGGCTCCACCAACCCCAGGGGATCGAGACCCGGCCCTACTCCTACGACATCGGGATCTACTATTGCTATGAGATCGGGTTCGGGGAAAGTCCTTTCGGAGTGGCCACCGGTCTTGGGTTCAGCTCCCACAACGTCCATCACAACGGTTATTTTTCGCGCAACTTCCAGGAAGGAACGCTACTCAAACCTTACCTGGGGGCGGAACCGGACCTGAACAAACTCTCCACGAATTACATCGATGTGCCTGTGGAATTGCGGTTCCGCACCAGACACGAACATCCTTTTCGGATCACAGCAGGTTTCCGGGCCGGCTATTTGGTGAACGTACACACCAAGACCAAGGACGGCGACAACAAATGGAAACACTACCAGGTCCCGGACCTTCTCCCCTACCGCTACGGTATTCATGCCCGTATCGGCTATGGTTTCATCAACCTGCACGGGTATTACGCCCTCTCCACCTTGCTCGAATCCGGTAAAGGGCCCGGATTGATCCCTTTCACAGCAGGCCTTTCCTTCACTTTCTTCTGATCTCAGAGAAAAAGTTCCTGACTAACGATCAGGTACTGGCCAACAAAGCCCACAAGGGTGCCAACGAAGACCTCTACCGGGCGATGGGCTCCGAGCTTGAGGCGACTGGTGCCCAGAATCCCCACAGCGAGGATCAACGCACTCAGCAGGCCCAGGGAAAAGAAATCATGAAGATGGAACAATCCCACTATGCCCCCCAATACACCACTGATGCCGATCATGTGTACGCTCACCTTCAGCACCAGCGTGAGCAAAAGCCCGATGAACAAGGCCACCAAAGCCCCGAAAAAAAGCGAGAACACGGTGTCGGGCAGGGGAACCTGCCGCAGCAGGATATAGGTGGTGGTATAGAACAGGAACGTTACCAGGAAAGGGAGAAAGCGGTCCCGCCGCTCCCCCAGATCGATGCTGCCGATCATCTCACGCTTGTAAAGAAAATAGATGCTTACAGCCGGTAACAAGATCGTATTGGCGAGGACCACATAGAAGACCGGATCGAACAATTCGGCTGGCAAAAAATACCGGAGATACGGATCGAAAATGCGAGCCAGAAGCAAAGCTATGGCAGGCATCGCGATCGGATGGATCGCCAGGGAAAAGAACTGGGCCAGGCTCCTTCCCATCCTCACACCTCTTTTCTGAGCCGGGCCACCGGAACACCCAACTGTTCCCTGTATTTAGCCACGGTCCGCCGGGCGATGTTGTAGCCTTTCTCTTTCAATACCTGGGTGAGTTTCTCGTCCGTTAAAGGCTTCTTTTTATCCTCGCTGTCAATGTGATCTTGCAGGATCTTCTTGACCTCCCGGGTGGATACTTCTTCACCGCTCTGGGTGGACAAAGATTCGGAAAAAAAGGATTTCAGGGAAAAGGTCCCGTAGGGTGTTTGTACATACTTGCTGTTGGCCACCCGGGAAACGGTGCTGATGTCCAGCCCCACGATATCCGCCACGTCCTTCAGGATCATCGGCTTGAGCTTGGTCTCATCGCCGGTCAGGAAATATTTCCGTTGCAGGTCCATGATCGCATGCATCGTTAGCAACAGCGTCTGCTGCCGTTGCCGAACGGCTTCGATGAACCATTTGGCCGAGTCCAGCTTTTGCTTTACGAAATCGAAGGCCTGTTTCTTCTCTTTGTTCTTCTTCCGCTCCTCCGCATATTTCTCCAGCATGTTCTTGTAGGTGCTGTTCACCTTCAGGTCCGGAGCATTACGGGAATTGAGGGTCAATTCCAGGTCGTTGTCCTGGATGGTGATGATGAAATCCGGGGTGACCGATTGATCGGGCCGGGCGGTTTCCCGAAGGGAACCACCGGGCTTGGGATTCAGTCTGGTGATCTCGTTAACAGCCTCCCGGAGCGCTTCATCATCCAGATCCAGTTTCTTTTTGATCTTATCGTAATGCTTCCTGGAAAAAGCGTCGAATTCCTCTTCCAGGATCTTTTCCGCATCGCACACTGCCTTTCGTTCATGATCCTTTCGTTCGAGCTGCAGTAAAAGGCATTCCCGAAGGTTTCTTGCTCCGATACCGGCTGGTTCCAGTTCCTGGACCATTCCCAGCAATTTCTTCAGTTCCTCTTCACTGGTCGTGATGTTGCGGGAAAAGGCAAGATCATCCACGATGTTCTCTAATTCCCGCGTGAGGTAACCGGCATCGTCCAGGCTTCCGATCAAATGTTTCGCCACTTCCTGTTCCCTTTCATTCAGTGGTTTGAGCTGCAATTGCCGGAGCAGGTTATCGTGAAAGCTGATCCCGCCACTGATGGGGACCTCCCTTTCTTCATCATCCGGCCCTTTATTGTTGGCTACTGTTTTGTAATAAGGGATGTCGTCATCCTGGAAATAGTCCTGCAGATCGAAGTCCTCTTCCTGCTCTCCTGCATCTTCCTGCATATCTCCTTCTTCACCGGAAAACTCCAGCTCATCCTCTTCAGCCCCTTCCTCCAAAGCCGGATTGTTCTCGATCTCCTCTTTGATCCGCTGTTCCAACTCCATAGTAGGTACCTGCAGCAGTTTCATCAACTGGATCTGCTGCGGGGACAGCTTTTGAAGAAGCTTTTGTTGTAGGGTCTGCTTCAGCATCGTCAGGGTCACTCTTCCGGGAATAACGCCGGAAAGACAGCGATCATTTCAAGATACGGAATTTTCCATTCAGAATTCCGCATTGTGAGGCGTTCGGGGAAAAGGGATCACATCGCGGATATTGTGCATGCCTGTGATGAACATGATCCACCGCTCAAAGCCCAACCCGAAGCCAGCATGAGGCACGGACCCGAAACGCCGGGTATCCAGGTACCACCACATACTTTTTTCAGGAATATTGAATTGCCGCATGTTCTCCAGCAACACATCATACCGTTCCTCCCGCTGGGACCCCCCGACGATCTCACCGATACCAGGAGCTAACACATCCATGGCCGCTACTGTTCGTTCATCTTCGTTCACCCGCATGTAGAAGGCTTTGATCGATCGCGGGTAATCCGTAATGATCACAGGGCGTTTGAACTTCTTCTCCACCAGGTACCGTTCGTGTTCGGACTGCAGATCAACCCCCCACTTTACGGGATACTGGAACTTTCCTTTCTTAAAAGGCTTGGATCGTTGCAACAGGTCGATGGCCTCCGTGTAGGTGATCCTCTCGAAAGTATTGTCCACGACCATTTGCAACCGCTCCAAAAGCGAGAATTCCTTCCTTTCCTCTTTCTTCTTTTGTTGTTCCTCTTCCTGTTCCCGCTTCTGGAGGAATTCCAGGTCTTCCTTGCAATGCTCCAGCGCATAGCGGGTCAAATAGCGGAGCATTTCTTCTGCCAGGTCCATATCATCCTCGAGGTCCGCAAAGGCAAATTCCGGCTCGATCATCCAGAATTCCGCCGCATGGCGGGAAGTGTTGGAGTTCTCCGCCCGGAAGGTCGGTCCGAAAGTATAAACCTGTCCTAAACCCATAGCACCCAACTCCGCTTCGAGCTGCCCCGAAACGGTCAGGTGGGTAGCTCTCCCGAAGAGGTCCTGTGAATGATCCACTTTGCCGTTCTCATCCTTAGGCAGGTCGTTCAGATCGAAAGCCGTAATGCTGAACATCTCTCCGGCCCCTTCCGCATCGGAAGCGGTAATAATGGGGGTGTGCAGGTTGTAGAAGCCCCGCTCATGGAAGAACTGATGTATCGCGAAGGTCATCGCATGGCGAATGCGAAAGACGGCCCCGAACGTGTTGGTCCGGAACCGCAGGTGAGCATTCTCCCGGAGAAAATCAAGGGAATGTTTTTTGGGTTGAATGGGGTAGGCTTCCGGATCGGCTTCTCCCAGGACCGTGACCTTCTCTGCATTCACTTCCACCCTTTGTTCGGTCCCTTTGGAAGGCACCAACTCTCCTTTCACGGACAAAGCTGCTCCCACGGTCACCTCCTTCATCAATTCCTCTCCAGCCACATCCGGCTCGATCACAACCTGGATGTTGCGTAAGGTGGACCCATCATTGAGGTGTACGAAAGAAACGTTTTTGCTGCCCCGGCGATTCCGGACCCAGCCCATGACCGTGATCTTTTCTCCCGTTTCTGCCTGGTCGAGCAGCTCTATGATCCGTTTTCGCTTTTGATACCCCACCTTGTGCGTATTTTGATCTGGTACAAAAAAAGGGATTTTTCCCGGGACCCTGACCGTTCGGACCCCCGTCAGGCTCCCGACTCTTTCCTGTTTCCCCAATAGACCGTACCTTTGTAATTCCTTAACATTGGTCCAACACCCCTGCTCCCATGACTGACGGTCTCCAGCATGAATGCGGCATCGCCCACCTTCGCCTCCGCCAACCGCTGGAATTTTACCTGGAAAAATACGGAACCCCCTTTTACGGCCTGAACAAGCTTTACCTCCTGATGGAGAAACAGCACAACCGGGGGCAGGATGGAGCAGGAGTGGCCAACATCAAACTGAACGTAGAGCCCGGCCAGCGTTACATCAGCCGATACCGGTCCATCGGTCCCCAACCCATCCAGGAGGTCTTCGACCATATCCATACCAATTTCAACAACATCAGTGATGCTGAAAGGCTTAAGGATGTGGACTGGCTGCAGGGGAATGAAGGCTTCACGGGGGAAGTATTCCTGGGTCACCTCCGGTAC
>CAZAYA010000022.1:0-23785 GCA_964489175.1 uncultured Flavobacteriales bacterium
CGAAAGCTCTTCCGCTGAAGCTGCCCGGAAGCTGGCGGAAGAAATGATGCAGGAAGTCCAAAAGATCGCGAAAGCGAAGGTTTGAAAGGATCCGATCTTACAAAGAACATCCCATGAGCACTATTTATTTTGATAACGCCGCTACGACCCCTGTTGATCCGGAAGTGCTGGAGGCCATGCTACCCTACCTGAAAGAACACTTCGGGAATCCTTCTTCCACCCATTCCTTTGGGAGAAAGGCCAAGGGAGCTATTGAGAACACAAGAAAGAGCATTGCCGATCGGTTGAACGTTTCTCCGGCCGAGATCCACTTCACTTCCGGGGGAACGGAAGCAGATAACCTGGCCATTCAGGGAGCGGTGAACAAGCTGAACGTGGAACGGATCATTTCGTCTCCCCTGGAACATCATGCCGTACTCCATACGGTCGAGGAGATCAATAAACAGGAAAGCGTTGAATTGGCACAGGTAAAGGTCAGGCAGGATGGCCACATCGACCTGGACCACCTGGAGGAGTTGCTGAAAGCGCCGAAAAAAACGCTGGTCTCGCTCATGCATGCCAACAACGAGATCGGGAATCTGCTCCCGATCGAAAAGGTCGGGAGCCTCTGTGAGCAATATGGTGCCTGGTTCCATTCCGACACGGTACAGACCATGGGGCATTATTCGATGGACCTGGCTTCTATCAATGTCCATTTTGCTACCTGTGCGGCTCACAAATTTCATGGCCCGAAAGGCGTGGGATTCCTTTACATCGACAAGGATGTGAGGATCGAACCGATGATCTGGGGAGGTCCTCAGGAAAAGAGCATGAGAGGAGGAACGGAGAATGTACCGGGAGTTATCGGGATCGGAAAGGCTTTTGAGATCGCTCATCGTGACCTGGAAACCTGTCGGGAGCAGATCGCCGGGTTGAAGGCGTATATGATCGAAGCATTGGAAAAGGCTTTTCCTGGCGTAGGCTTCAATGGTGATGCCAAAGGCGATAGCCTGTACACCGTGCTCAATGTTTGCTTGCCCAGGACCGAACACGCTGAAATGCTTCTTTTCAACCTCGACCTTGATGGTATTGCTGCTTCCGGAGGAAGTGCCTGTTCTTCGGGGAGCAATAAGGGATCTCATGTGCTGTCCGCGATCGGCTCAGACCCCGAACGCCCCTCCGTTCGCTTCTCCTTTAGCAAATACAATACTCGCGAAGAAGTGGACCGGGTAGTCGCTAAATTGAAGGAATTGGTCAAGATCCCGGAGGGAGCAGGGTAACCCATGAAATTCACCTTTTTGGGAACAGGGACCTCTCAGGGTGTGCCGGTGATCGGCAGCGATGAGCCGGTATGCTTTTCCAGGGACCCTCGTGATAAACGATTGCGGACTTCCGCTATGGTGGAAGTAGGGGGCAGGATGATCGTGATCGATACGGGGCCGGATTTTCGCCAGCAAATGCTCCGGGAAAAGGTCCGGAGACTGGACGGGGTGGTCTTTACGCATGAGCACAAGGACCATACGGCTGGCCTTGATGATATCCGGCCGTTTTATTTTCTGCAGCAACAGCCCCTGAGCGTATATGCTTCCCCGGAAGTTCAGCAATGCCTCCAGCGGGATTATTATTATTTCTTTGAAGAAGAGAAATATCCGGGTGTCCCGGAGGTGGACCTCCATACCATCACAGGGTTTCCTTTTGAAGTGGCTGGCATTCCTTTCACTCCTGTTCAGGTGTGGCACCATAAAATGCCGGTTTACGGGTTCCGGATCGGAGACCTTACCTACATCACGGATGCCAATCATATCCCGGGGGAGGAGATGGACAAGGTTCGGGGCTCCAGGGTCCTTGTCCTGAACGCCCTTCGCCACCAGCCGCACCTTTCTCATTTCACCCTTTCTGAAGCCATTGAAGTTGTGCAGGAGATCGGCCCTGAAGAGGCATATTTCACCCATGTCAGTCAGTATATGGGATTTCATGCTGAGGTGGAAGAGCAGCTCCCGGAAGGGGTACATCTGGCTTACGACGGACTTACCCTGGACCTTTGAACAGAAGGTCGCCTGCCGGACAAACCTTGCTGCTCTCCCTTTTTCACTTGACCTTTAGGTTTTGCAGTGTTAGTTTTGATGGTGCAGCGAATCTATACTGACCATGAGAACAACACGTGTCAATTTTGAGAATGAAGCCGGTGAGCAGCTTTCGGGAAGACTGGAATGGCCTGTAGGAGGAAGTCCCCAGGCATTCGCCGTTTTCGCCCATTGCTTTACTTGCACCAAGAACCTGAAAGCGGTAGGAAATGTCAGCAGGGCTTTGACCGCTGATGGTATCGCTGTACTTCGTTTTGATATGACCGGCCTTGGGGAGAGTGAAGGGGATTTTGCCGGTACCAATTTCTCTTCTAATGTGGGAGACCTGATCGAAGCAGCCCGGTTCCTGGAACGGGGGTATCAGGCTCCCAGCTTGCTGGTGGGGCATTCCTTGGGAGGAGCTGCCGTCCTGCTGGCTGGTGGGCAACTGGATAGCGTTCGGGCTGTGGCAACGATCGGTGCTCCGGCGGACCCCGCTCATGTCAAGGCTCATTTTGAAAGCCGGATCGAAGAGATCGAAGGGGCTGGAGAGGCCAGGGTGAACATCGGTGGCCGCCCCTTCCGGATCCGGAAACAATTCGTGGATGACCTGGATGCACAGAACATGGAAAAACACATCGGTGATCTGCGAAAACCTTTGTTGGTCATGCACTCTCCTCAGGATGTGGTCGTGGGGGTCGAAAACGCCCGGAAGATCTACGAACAGGCCCACCATCCTAAAAGCTATATTTCTCTCGATGGGGCTGATCATCTCTTATCCCGCAAGGAAGATTCCTTGTATGTGGGAAATATGATAGCAGGGTGGGTCCGTCGCTACATCGACATTTCTAACCGGGAAAACCTGGCTACCGATAAACAAGTGGCTGTTCGGACTACGAACGAGAGCTATACGACCGAAGTGGTCGCTGGGAAGCACCGGTTGCTGGCGGACGAACCTGAAAGTGCTGGTGGCGATGATCTCGGTCCGGATCCTTATGGATACTTATTAAGCGGCCTGGGAGCGTGTACGGCCATGACCCTGCATATGTACGCCAAAAGAAAGGGATGGCCGCTGACAGAGGTAAGGGTCCACCTGGAACATGACCATGTTCATGCTGAGGATTGTGATGCTTGTGAAAGCAGCTCAGGGAAGCTGGACAAGTTTTCCCGGCTCATTGAAATGGAAGGGGACCTGACGGAGGAACAACGGGAACGGTTGATCGAGATCGCTAATAAATGTCCGGTCCACAAGACCCTGCATTCAGAAGTCCTCATCGAGACCACTGAATTACGGAAAGAACGGTGAAATAGGCTTATTCCCCGAAAGGGTCCGGGTCAGCCTGCCAGTCGTACGGTTTGAAAACGATCCGGGGATGAAGTTCCTGAGGAACGATGCCGTATTGGTGAAGGAAGCGGATGATACCTTTCTTGCCGCCAAAGTCTCCCAGGAACATTTCGAATAATTTGGTAACCTCGACTTCCCGTTTGGATTCGTCCATTTTGGTCTCTGTGGCCAGAAAGGAACGGGTGGCCATGTCGAGTTGCTCATCGATCTTTTCTGTTTCGTAGAACTTGATGGGCGGGCAGCTCCGGGCGCCACAATTCAGGGCGAAATGGACCCGGGGGTCGATCCGGTCCACCCGGAACTCTCTTTCGAAACCGTTCATCCACCATTTGCTGAGATAGCCTTTCGACCACCATATCCGGGATCGCCGGAGCATGCCATGTTCGATGTCATTCAGACTTAGTTTGTGCCGGGCGATGGTGATCTGCTTTTTGCTGAAATGGTGGATCTTTTTGGTGAAGACCGTTAATTTTCCCGGATCTTGTTGCAAAGCAAGCGAGCTGAAAGCGTTGTAGATGTTGATCCAAAAAGCTTTCTTGGCAGCATCCGTTCCAAGTACGCTGATCAGGGCCCCCAATGGGTAAGTAGCCAACTGTTCGCTTTCCTGGTCGGCGACCTGATTGGTCTTCACCTTGTAAAGCAGTTCCTGGGACAGTGTTATGGCATTCGGGGTTTTCATGGTTGTTTCTGAGGGAAAGGAGCAGGAAGCCCCCTTTCTCATTGAACGACAGAGGTGCCGAACAGGTTTCCCCCCAACCTCCTGGCGTAAAGGAAAAGATTCTTGGGGAACTGCTTGCCAAAAGAGGAAACAACAACATGAAGAGAATAAGGAGGGATCATTGGAGAATAGAAACCATCCTTAGAGCTGCGATAGCAGCTTCATCACCCTTATTCCCATGTTTTCCACCGGAACGGGCGAGGGCCTGTTCTTCGTTGTTATCTGTAAGAACTCCGAAGATCACCGGCTTTCCAGAGCGGAGATTGACTTCCTGGATAGCCCGGGCCACACTGTGGGCAATAACTTCGAAGTGAAGGGTCTCCCCGCGGATCAGACTCCCGAGGCAGATCACCGCATCGATGTTGTCTTGATCCGTGAAGTATTGGGCGGCAACGGGCAACTCAAAACTCCCGGGGACAACCTTGATGGGGATATTGTTCTCTGGCAAGCCGTTGTTCAGCAAAGTGTTCCGGGCTCCTTCCAAAAGACGACTGGTGACCTTCTCGTTCCACGCTGCAACGACTATGCCGATGGTCATTCCTGAGCCGTCAGGTACTTGTTGAGGGTCATAGGCGGAAAGGTCCCGGGAAGCAGTAGCCATGGGTTATTCCTGAATGTATGCCTCAGCGCGGGCGATGTACTTGGCCATTTCTCGGGCTTCTGAGCTTTCGGGGAATTCCTGCTCGATCTTTTCGTATTTCTCCACCGCATCGGCGAACTCGCCCAGCTCCTCATGAGCGATACCGGCTTTTTTCAGATAGATCGGAGAAGTGAAGGAATTGGGGGAGGTGTTGGCAGCATTCTCGTAATGATCGATGGCCTGGCTGAATTGCTCCTTTTCCATATAGGCATCCCCTAACGCTCCCTGAGCAACTGCTTTAACGATAGCGTCATCCGGATCGCACTGGCCGAGCCATTTGATGGCCTGGTCGTGGTTTCTTTGGTTCAGGTGGCTGACCCCAGGTAGTAACTGGCAAGGTCGCCCGTAGTGGTATTCCCGTATTTATCGGCGATGTACCGGAAGCCGAAATAAGTAAGGGTGTCGCCGTACATTGCCTTGCGGAGGGAGTCCACCTCGAAATAATATTCAGCTTTCCAGATCTCCTGAGAAGCTTTTTGCTCTAAAGGTTGGAGATAGAATTTCTTGTAGCCGAAATAGCCGGCGAAAAGCAGGAAGATCACGATCACGATGAACGTGATGCTTTTCTTGTTCTCCTCGATGTAGTTCTCTGTCCTGCTGTACGCTTCCTCTACATCGAAGATCTTGTTGTCCCTGTCGCTCATGGGGTTTTCTTATAAGGGGCAAAAATAAATTTTTTTGCGGTCTTGGCCGGGGAGAACCTTTGGCGGATCCTTATCTTTGAAAAGGCCTCCCGGATATCCCCGGCGACTTCCTTTGTACTATGATCCTGAAAGAGCTGTCACTGGTGAACTTCAAGAATTATGAACAGGCTGAACTGGCCTTTTCCGATCAGGTGAATTGTTTTGTCGGGGACAATGGGGAAGGAAAGACCAATTTGCTGGACGCCGTTCATTACCTATCCTTTTGCAAGAGTTTCTTCAATCCGGTGGATAGCCAGAACATTCTGGATGAGCAGTCTTTTTTCGTGGTGGAAGGAACCTTTCGGGGAGAAGAACGGGAAGATGTGCTCCACTGCAGCATGGAGCGCAACAAGAAAAAACGGTTCCGGAGGAATAAGAAAGAATACGAACGCTTCGCTGATCACATCGGGCATTATCCGGTGGTGATGATATCCCCTTATGATCAGGAATTGATCGCAGGGGGAAGTGACCGCCGCCGCCGGTTCATCGATAGCATTATCGCTCAATATGACAGGGAATACCTGGATGATCTGATGGCCTATAACAGGGCACTTTCCCAACGGAACGCCTTGTTGAAACAATTCGCTGAAAAGAAGCAGTTCAGCAGGGAAAGCCTGGAGATATGGGATGTACAACTGGCAGAGACCGGTACCCGGATCCATGAAAAACGGAAGACCTTCGTGGAAGCGTTTGTTCCTGTTTTCAACGAATTGTTCAGGAGCATCACCGGCAATAAGGAACAAGTGGCCCTTGATTACCGTTCTCCTTTGAACGACGAACATAGTTTGAACGGCTTGCTGGAGCAGTGCCTGGAAAAGGACCGGCTGCTGAAGTATACGACGGCAGGAACGCATAAAGATGACCTTGAGCTGACGCTCGAAGGGCGGCCCATCAAAAAATTCGGCTCCCAGGGGCAACAGAAGTCCTATCTGCTTGCTTTGAAACTGGCACAGTTCCGGCATGTTGCCGGTATCAAAGGGGAAAAACCCGTCCTGCTCCTGGATGATGTGTTCGATAAGCTCGATCAGGACCGGGTGGAACGTCTGATGCGACTGGTCAGTGATAACATATTCGGCCAGATCTTCCTGACCGATACCGACCCTGGTCGGCTGGCCCGGGTCTTCGAAGGCATTGAGGCCGATATACGCACTTTTACCGTCCGAAAAGGAACCGCTGAGATATGGGAAGAGGCAGCAACAACCGATCGCTGAAAGAGGCGATCGATCAAATGCTGGATACTTACCGGCTAAAGGAAAAATACCGGGAAACCAGCCTTGTAGGCTCCTGGGAGGAAGTAATGGGGCGGTATATCTCCGAGCACACCAAAGAACTTTTCATCAAGAACCGCAAGCTTATCGTCCGGCTGGACTCCAGTACTCTCCGCCATGAACTATCCTATGGCAAAGAGAAGATCCGTACCATGCTCAACGATCACGTTGGGTTCGAGGTGATCGATGAGGTGGTATTGAAGTAGGGGAAGGGGGCAAAGGACGAACCCCTGCTGTTTGGGACCAAGGGAGGGAGGTAGTTAAATAGAAAGATAGTTAGATAGAAAATAGTGAGGTAGAAAAGGGTCGTCTATCTCACTACCTCACTAACCATTACAGTAGCTCCCGCGTGGCGAAGAAGAAATTCCCTTCGATCTGTGCATTCTCATCGCTGTCGGAACCATGAACGGCATTCTTGCCTTTGGATTCAGCAAAGTCCTTCCGAATGGTGCTGGCCCCGGCTTCTTCAGGGTCAGTGGCACCGATGAGATCGCGGAAAGCCTGGACGGCATTCTCTTTTTCCAGGACAGCAGCATAAACAGGCCCGGAGGTCATGAATTCGACAAGTTCTCCGTAGAAAGGTCTTTCCTTGTGAACGGCGTAGAAGGCTTCAGCTTCTTTCCGGGAAAGATGAGTACGCTGCAAGGCGATGATCCGGAATCCATTGTCGATAATACGGTCCAGGATCTTACCAGCATAGCCTTTTTCTACGGCATCCGGTTTGATCATGGTAAAAGTCCTGTTGGTGGCCATGTTAGGGTGAGGTTATTAAAGTTCATAATGAGATGAGGCGAAATTAAAAAAATCGGGGAAGCCTTTTGATAGGGGTTCCCGGAGAAACCAGAGGCGGTTGCAGCCCTCTGAGGAAAAGGCGTTCCAAAATATTTATATTTTTGCTCCTGTTATATACAAATCTCCTATGACGATGCAATGTTCCCGGCTTTTTAGGCTTGTTCTCATGACGGCTTTGGTTCCCCTTCTATTACTCGGATGCCAGTCCGGATCCAAAAAAGAAGAGGACGATACCGGCCTTACTCAGATGGATACCACGGCTGCCGAGGATCAAGAGGAGAGGGACAAGGGAAAAGAAGGAAAAGCGGTCTATTATCAGGTACCTGCCCCGGATGAATTGTTCCAGATCATCGACCGTTACAAGGAAGAACCTCAGGAGGACTTGTTGAACGACCCTGCTGCTCACCAGGATTATGTGGGGAAGAAAAGCAAGGCCCTTAATTTCGGGATCTATTCTACTGATCTTGCTTATTCCAGTATTTTCGATATGGGCCCCAAAGCCCTGGAATACTTCAAAGTGGTCGAGAAATTGGGAAATGAGCTGGAGATCTCTTCCGCTTTCTCCGAAGAAACAATGAAGACCATTGAAAAGAACCTGGGGAACAGCGATTCCCTGGCTAGTGTCTCCAAAGAGACCTACATCAAGGCTTATGAATACCTGGAAAAGAACGACAGAGGAGGTACGCTTGCTATGGTCGTTGCAGGAGGATCCATCGAAGCACTGTACCTCTTGACCCACATGGTGGATGAAAAGTCCTTTGACCCGGAAGATAAGATGGTCCAGCGCATTGCTGAGCAAAAGTTACTGCTCGAGAATCTGAAAGGATTCATGAAAAAGTATGAGGGCGAAAAACTCGTAGCATCGACCCTGAAGGACATGGAACCTGTCTTCGATGCCTTTACTGCTTTGAAAGAAGAGGGAGAAGGGGCTGACCTGAAGGAAGGAAAAGGAGACCGGCCGGTATTGGGTGGGGGGAACAAGATCCTGATCACCAAGAAGGAATTCCTGTCCATTCGGGAAAAAGTATCGACCCTGAGAAATTCCATCACCGGCGTTCAAGAACAATAAGCCAACAATCCGATCACTATGAAAAGTATTGCTCAGAAGCTTATCGGGATCTTTTTTCTTTGTGCTTTGCCCTTTCTTTCCGATGCGCAGGGTTTGGTAAAGAAGACCCACGATTGTTCCGGGTTCCACAGGGATTTCTGTGCCCCCTCTGATATCCCGGAATTCAAATACAACGGGCAGTCCCGGAGTGCCTTGTTCGCTTTGGGAGAAACCTCCGAGTTGAACGTCATTTGTTATGCCGGGCACGATTATCGCGTTTCCTTTTGCAAGGAGGAGGTCATCCAACAGGATATCCACTTCAAGATCAAGAACAAGCAGGATGAGGTCCTTTATTCTAATGATCAGGATGACCAGTACGCTTCCGAATTCGAGTTCAGTGCTGGTGACAGGACCAAGCGTCTGGTCCTGGAAGTGACCATCCCCAAGGAAGATACTCAGGACAGCAAATTGAAATCCACCTCCGTAGCGTGTATCGGAGTGCTGATCGAGCACATGCCATCACCTGATACCGGGTTTTGAATCGGGCTTAATGGCTCAGTACAAAAGCCCCTGTTGTCAAGAACAGGGGCTTTTTCATTTCCCCTGTCATCCTCTTCCCGTTCACTATATTTGAAGTTTTTTAAAGCAGCCTACTGTGAGAGAAAAGATCGAAAAGGTCAGGGAGTTGCTCTCCCGGCCTACTGATATCGTGATCACAACCCATCGGTCGCCGGACGGGGATGCTATGGGATCCTCCCTGGGGTTATGCCGCTATCTGAACAAAAAGGGGCACCATGCAAGGGTGGTCACGCCTAACGGTTACCCTGAATTCCTGCATTGGCTGCCTGGTGATGATGAAGTGATAGAGTATCATGAAGGGCATGATGAAGCGGATCGTTTGATCGGGGATGCTGGGACCGTTTTTTGCCTTGATTTCAACATGCCGGACCGTATGGAGGGCTTGCGTCATAAGGTGGAGTCTTCCAAAGCTGCCAAGGTCCTGATCGATCATCACCCTGATCCCGGAGATTTCGCGGATATTGTCTTTTCAGACCCCACTTCCAGCTCTACGGCACAGATCATTTACGAATTCATCGAAGCGTTGGGGGATGAGGACATGGTGGACCATGAGATCGCCGATTGTTTGTATGTGGGGATCATGACCGATACCGGGTCTTTTCGTTTCTCCTCTACCAGCCCTAAGACTCATCGCATTGCAGCCCGGCTTTTGGAACATGGTGTTCAGGGAGCGGAGGTCCAGGACCGGATCTTCGATAACAATTCTCTGGACCGTATGCGCCTGCTCGGTCATGTGCTTTCCAATAAACTGATGGTGGAGGAAGAATATCATACGGCGTATATTACCCTCGACATGAATGAGATGGAGCGGTTCAAGGTCAAAAAGGGGGATACGGAAGGGTTCGTGAACAAAGCCCTTTCTGTGCAGGGGGTTCGTTTTGCCGTATTTTTCAAAGAAGGAGAGGATGGAGTGAAGATCTCCTTCCGGTCCAAGGGAACATTTCCCGCGAATAAACTTGCCCGGGAACATTTCGGAGGAGGAGGACATGTGAATGCTGCCGGGGGATTTACCCAGCTTTCCCTGCAGGAAGCAGTGGACCGGTTGCTCAAAGTCCTGCCCGGATTCGTCTCCCAACTCCGTGAATGAGGATTATCTTTACAAGCATGGCCCTGTATCCTGATGCCATTAGACTGAATGTTCCCTTCCCGGGAATGGCGGTCCTGTTGTTCCTGTTGATGACCGCTTGTGGAGAAGGAGGAAAGAGCGGGTCATCTGAAAAGGCGGCTCCTTATGGTGAGATCAAGGACTCACTGATCCGGGAGAACAAGGAGCTGGCCCGCATGGAACAGGAGAATATCGAGAATTTCCTCGAAAGACGGGGATGGGACATGAAACAGACCGGAACCGGTCTCCGGTACCTGATCTATGAAAAAGGAAAAGGTCAAAAAGCCCGGAAAGGGTTGATGGCCAAGGTGAATTATGAGGTCAGTCTTTTGGATGGGACGGTGGTCTATACTTCCGACAGTACAGGAGCCAAGTCTTTCCGCATCGGACAGGATGATGTGGAGTCCGGCCTCCATGAAGGGATCTTGAGGATGAGAGAAGGAGGAAAAGCCAAGTTCATTCTTCCTGCCCACCTTGCTCACGGTCTCTTCGGAGACCTTCGCAAGATACCGGTCCATGCTTCCATCGTCTACGACATCGCATTGCTCGAGCTTCACGAACCTTCCCGGGGAGAGCCATGAGCATAGGCAGGAGGGTGCTTTTCCTGATCCCGGCATCGCTTGCTTTCCTGATGGGATGTGAGCCTTCTCCCTTTCCCGGTTATTCCGAAGTAGAGCCTGGTGTTTATTACCGGCGGCATGTTCTGGGTGATGGGGAAAGAGCTCCAAAGGCCGGGGACCGCTTGTGGGTGGATGTGGTGTACAAGACCCTGGAAGATTCTGTATTGTACCGCCACTATGCAGATCCGGAAGGTCAGCGGGGAATGTTCCGGCTGACCGGTCAGCCGGCCAATGCGTTCAAGAAGTCTCTGACGCTTCTGCGGGAAGGGGACAGTGCCAGTTTCATCATTGAAAAGAAGAAGATGAAAGGACATCAGAACAAGATGGCCTTCCAAAGCCCCGGGCAATACTTAAAACTGGGAATGCGGGTCAAAAAGCTTCTCAGCAGGGAAGCCTATTCCCGTTCGGAAGCCCGGGAAAAAGCTTTGCAGCAAGAGGAGGAGAAAGCGATCGCAACCTATTTCGAACATCTTGGGAAAGATCCCGCCCGATTCTGGAAGGACGGGATCTATTTCATGCCCCTGAAAGAAGGGCAGGGGAAGCAGGTGGCTTCAGGAGAATTGCTGTACGTACATTACAAAGGATTCTTCCTGGACAGCACCTTGTTCGATGATACCTATGCCCGGAATGCACCCCTCGATTTTCGCTACGGGGATCCTGATCAGGTACTTGAGGGCTTCGGGCAAGGACTTTCTTATATGGAGGAAGGAGGAGAGGCCCTTCTCCTGTTGCCTTCTGAAAAAGCTTTTGGAAAGCAGGGGTCTTCTACCGGGATCGTTCCGCCATGGACGCCGGTCCTGTATCGGGTGGAATTGATCAGCGTGGGAGAGGAGATGCCGGAATAGTTCAGAATTCGAAAGACCAGGACAGGGAGGGAAGAATGGGAAAGAGAGATACCTGCCTGGCACTGACGTCCAACGTTCCCTTTTCAAAAGAACCTTCGTTGTTGAAGTAAATGAAGTAAGGGTTGGCCCGGTTGTAGACATTGTAGACCGAGAGGTTCCATTTCGACAACATCTTCTTCCGGACCTTTTTCTTTTCCCCGGTCTCCGGATCCGGTACCCTTTTGAATTGCTTGCCGGTATAGGTTACAGAGACATCGCCGCGGTGATAGGGCTTCAAACGAAAAGCGTTCCGTTCTCCGTATTGGCTGATCACTTTCCCTTCTATCAGGTATCGCTTTACAGGTAAGGTGATCGCATTGCCTGTAGCGTAAACAAAAGTCGCCCCAAAGCTCCAGTGCTTGTTGAGGTCGTAATTCAGAACCACCGAGAGGTCGTGACGCCGGTCGTATTTCGCCGGGAAGGGTTCCCCGTCATTGAGTTCGTCGAACTGGCGGGTGGTCTTGGACCAGGTATAACCGATCCACCCATTGAATTTGCCCGTACGTTTCTTAATGAAGAGTTCTACACCATAGGAGGTCCCGTCTCCAAAGGTCAGTTGGTTGTCGGTGTTGTTCTGTAGATTATCCTGCGGGGAAGCTCCCTCCTCATAGGCTACCAGGTTCTGCATTTCCTTGTAATACGCTTCCACGGAGGTTTCGAACATATCATCCCTGAAATTCTGGAAATAGCCTACTGCATATTGGTCCCCGATCTGAGGTTTGACGATGGACGTGCTGGGCAGCCAAACATCCGTAGGTAGGGATACCGGGGAAATGGAGGTCATATGCACGTATTGGTAGTTGCGTGTATAAGCTGCTTTCAGAGAAGCGCTCGTTCCGACCTTGTATCTGGCGGTGACGCGGGGTTCCAGATTGGTATAATCTGCTACGTTCTCCCAGCGGTCATATTCCGTGGTGTCCGTAATGCGGTTGAATTCGCTTTCCTGGTAACGGGTGAATGGTCCGGTTTGCTGGAAATAGGAGAAACGAAGACCAGCATTGACCTTCAGCAATTCCGTGATCGAGTATTTGTCCTGCAGGTAGGCAGCGAACTCGTGGGCATGGATCTTTTTGAGCTCCCCGAAGTCGAACTCCACATCTTCCGATTCCGCTCTGAGATTGCTGGGGGTGAAGGTGTGATAGGTGTATTCTACTCCTCCCTTGATGTCGTGCAGGGCATTGGGATAATAGGTGAGGTCGCTTTTGAGGGTCCAGTCACGGATCCCGGAAAAAAGCGTTACGGCGAACTGGTCCTGCTCTGCCTGGAATTCGAACTGATAATCGCTGAAAAAAGCATTGGTATGGAGGAGCAGGTCTTCATTGAAAATGTGCTTCCACTGAAGGGATGCGATGTTGTTCCCCCAGGGGATGTCGGCCTTGAAATCGGAATCCTGGTTGCTGTAGCTGAAAACATCCCGTCCCAGATAACCAGCTATTGAGATCCGGTCGTTCTCTCCGAGCCAATAGCTGGCTTTAAGGTTGCCATCATAAAAGTAATAACCGGATCCCTTGAAGGGAGAATCATCCGGGATGAAAGGAGTGGCGATCACATCGATGTAGGTTCTTCGCCCGGAAAGCAGGAAGGACCCTTTGTTCTTTTTGATCGGCCCTTCCACGCTCAGTTTCGAGGAGATCACCCCGATGCCTCCTTTGGCCTTGTGATCGGTGTAGTCCCCTTCCTTCATATCCACATCCAGTACTGATGCCAGCCTTCCTCCATACTCAGCGGGCATGCCTCCTTTGATGAGGTTAACGTCATCCACAGCATCTGCATTGAAGATGGAGAAAAAGCCGAACAGGTGGGAGGGGTTATAGATCGTGGCATCGTCCAGCAGAATGAGGTTCTGGTCAGGTCCTCCGCCCCTTACATACATGCCTGAATTGCCGTCTCCCGTGGAGCTAACGCCTGGCAGCAATTGGATCGCTTTCATGATATCGACCTCCCCCAACATGGCCGGGAGCTTTTTGATCCTTTCCATGTCCATCTCCACCTGCCCCATTTGGGCACTTTCGGTGTTCTGGTCTTTCCGCTGGCCGATGATCTCTACTTCCCGCGTGGTGATGGCCGTATCCCGGAGGCTGACATCATAGCTTTGATCAGCCTTCAATTCCACGCGATGGGTATGAGGTTCGTAGCCGAGGTAAGTGAACCGGAGGTTATAGGTGCCTTTTTCCAGTTGAATGGTGTATTGGCCGGAAGGAGAAGTAGAAGTCCCTTGCTGTGTTTCCTGGACCATGACGGTCGCCCCTGGCAGAGGTTCACCGGTCTTTCGGTCTGTCACGGTGCCGCTGATGGTATATGGCTGAGCGGTCAGTCCAAAGGGAAGCAAAACAAGAAGGATGACCTGGACTGCACGCAACATCTTTCAGGGGAAGCGCCCTTTTTCCAAAAGAGCTTTTATCTTTGCGAAGATAGTTGGATGGAGTGATGGGAGGTACACATCGCTTACTTTTCTCTATCAGCATCATTCGGGATGTAGCTCAGTCCGGTTAGAGTACACGTCTGGGGGACGTGTGGTCGCTGGTTCGAATCCAGCCATCCCGACAACCAAAAGCCGCAGCGATGCGGCTTTTTTTTTGGGAACGCCCAGAGGAAGGGAAAATCCATTTTTCCGGACGCAGGGTGTTCCCAAAAGATCCGATCCGGAGGAGTGGGCTTTTGGTTGGCCTCACCCCCTTCATTGGCTCACCGCAGGTAATCCAGCCATCCCGACAACAAAATGCCGGAATAACGGCATTGAATCGAACACGAAAACTACCCGCTTTGGGTGGTTTTTTGTTCAGGGTTGGGAACAAAAAAACTCCCCGGTCACTAAGACAGAAAAAAGTGACCGGGGAGCCTTTGTTCAACCAGCGAACCTGAACAAGCTCAGAAATTGTATCCGAGGCGGAAACTGAGTTCCGTCCCGTGGTAATATTCCGGAAGGAGAGCAGACTCGATCTTGTTGGGTTTGGGTTCCTGAAGATCCAGGAAATCGGTTCCCAGAAAGACCTCAAAGGTCCAGCTCTTACGGGTGACCCACTGGTATCCAAAATCCAGACCGATGCCAGTACCGGCCATTTCTGCCTTCTCATTCCCGAAGGTGGCGTTCAGGCCGCCCAGATTCACTTGAGGGCCGAGGTAAAGGCCTTTTGGGGCGGTGCCCACGAAATAGTACCGGAATTGGGGGCTGATCATGGAGAGGTTGTAAGTGATCGTCTCGTTCAGCCCTTTGAGCTCTTTCTTGTAGCTGCCGGCGGATAGATGGACCGCCCAGGAAGTTTTGGAGCCAAAGGCCCGCTCATAACCGGTAACGAATCCGGCCGGGCGGATCCCGTCCAGTCCGTATTCTTCGTTCTTGAACGAGAAGCCCTGGAAGAAGAGCCCTCCTTTAACGACGTTCCTGCCCAGCTCCTGGCTGGTACTGTCGGTCTTTTCATTGCCGGCCATGACGGTTCCAGCGAAAAGAAGGAACAAGAACAGGGGTAGGATCTTGCGCATGGTCAAGTGTTTTTGGGGTTGGTTCGCTTGCAGAACGACCCGGGGGTTGGGAATGTTACACCTGATCTTGAAACTGGATCAGTTAGGTAATGAGGTAGAAAAGCCCCTCTATCTCACTACTTAACTATCTTGCTAACTCACTAAAAAAAACAAGGGATTTGAAGGGGGGCAGGTCTTGATGTTGTGGCCTTTACCCTCTATGAGCCCCGGAAGGTTGATCACCGTTTTTCAGCTTTCAGTTGTATTCAAGGAAAGCTTCCATGATCTGTTATCTTGGCAGGATCATGAAGGAGATCTCCCGGCCGGTCCTGTTGCTCGATGAAGCAAAATGCCGTTCCAACATTCGTCGGATGGTTGATAAAGCCCGGCAAAACGGTGTTCGGTTCCGTCCCCATTTCAAAACGCATCAGTCTATAAGTGTGGGGGAGTGGTTCCGCCAGGAAGGCGTGGAGCAGATCACCGTTTCTTCGGTGGCCATGGCGGAATTTTTTGTTGCTCAGGGATGGAAGGACATTACCATCGCTTTTCCGTTCAATATCCGGGAAACGGAAAAGCTGAACCGGGTGTTGTCCCGAGTTGTCGTGAACGTGGTCCTGATCGAACCGGGTACCCTCCGGCATCTGGTTTCCCATTTGAAACATCCGGTGGGGGGCTACATTAAGGTGGATACGGGGTATCATCGTACCGGACTCCTCCCTGATGAGAAGGAGAAGATGGAAGAACTGCTACAGGGAATAGAAGGAAGTGAGAACATCCGTTTCCAGGGCTTCATGGATCATACCGGTCATACGTACGATGTTCGTTCCAAAGAGGAAGTGGTCACGATCCATCACCGGTCGGTTGAAGAGTTGAACGCCCTGAGCGATCACTATCAGGGTCGTTTTCCCGGTATAGAACTTTCCATAGGAGATACCCCTTCCTGCAGCCTGTTGGATGATCTTGGGCAGGTAGATGAGGTCCGGCCCGGCAATTTTGTTTTCTATGATCTTCAGCAGGAAAGGGTGGGGGGGTGCTCTTTCGAAGATATTGCGGTAGCCCTTGCCTGTCCGGTCGTGGCCAAACATGCGTCCCGGCATGAGGTCGTATTGTATGGAGGAGCGGTCCATTTGTCCAAAGACAGTGTGATGTGGAAGGGCAAGACCATATACGGCCGTCCGGTCGATCTTTTGGAACAAGGTTGGGGAGAGCCCTGGGAAGGTTGTTACCTCAGGAAGCTCTCCCAGGAACATGGGATCCTTAAAGTCACCCCGGAACAATTCGACCGGGTCGAAGTTGGGCAGCTGATCGGAGTTCTGCCTGCTCATTCCTGCCTGACAGTAGATGCCATGGGCGGATACCTGGACCTTTCAGGCCATTTTCATATCAGGGGACCGAAATAAGACGCATTTCCACGCGTTTCGGTATTACCTTTGTTCGAGGAATCATAACGTCCTTTCTATGACAAGCCGACCCCTCATTCCCTTGCTTCTTTCCGCTATGTTGTTGCTTTCCTGTTCCAAAGAAAGGCAGATAGAGAAAGCTTTGCCGGGAAAGGACTGGGATCTGGAAATGTTGGAAGGAGAAGGGGAGGAGGTCCGGACCAAAGGGAGTGGAGAGGGGGCTATACAGACCAAAGTGAGTGTCCAGGCTTCATCCGGGAAGTATAGCTTCAATGAAGAGGGGGAGGGTTCTTATGAAATGGTGGTGGATGTTTCGGTGACGGTCGGGAGCAACCCTCCGGTTGCTTATACCGGGATCGCAACATCAGGTACTTTCAAATGGACCAACGATAAGGAGTCGGTGACTTTTGACCATGGGAGCACCGGCAGTGTACGGTATGCTGTGGATGAAGAAGATGAAGGATGGATCGTTCAGGGAACGGATGCGCGGTCTCTCGGGTCTTTTTTACACGATAGTACCGGCATCAACGACCAGGTTCACGATATCAGTATCGACTACGACCTCGAACTAAGACAATAGTCAGGTCTGGATGACCCCTACGTTATAAGTTTCTTCGATGGGTTTGTGGTTGGCGGCTTCGACTCCCATGCTGATCACCTTCCGGGTCTCCAGGGGATCGATGATCTCATCCAGCCACAGGCGGGCGGCTGCATAATAAGGAGTAGTCTGCTCTTCGTAACTCGCCTTGATCTTTTCCAGCAGTTCTTTTTCTTCTTCTTCACTGATCTCCTTGCCCTGGGCCTTCAGCGTGGCTACTTTGATCTGCAGGAGGACCTTGGCGGCTTGTGTTCCTCCCATTACAGCAACCTCTGCTGTGGGCCAACCGACGATGAGGCGAGGGTCATAGGCCTTCCCGCACATGGCATAGTTACCGGCTCCGTATGAGTAGCCCATGACAATAGTGAATTTGGGAACGACCGAGTTGCTCATGGCATTGACCAGCTTGGCGCCGTCCTTGATGATACCACCATGTTCGGAACGGGACCCCACCATGAACCCGGAGACATCCTGTAGAAAAACCAGCGGCACTTTTTTCTGGTTGCAGTTCATGATAAAACGCGCAGCCTTGTCCGCCGAATCGGAATAGATCACCCCCCCGAATTGCATTTCCCCTTTGCCGGACTTTACCAGGGAACGCTGGTTGGCAACGATCCCCACCGACCAGCCATCGATCCTGCCATATCCGCAAACGATGGTCTTGCCATAATCCTTTTTGTACTCGGTGAATTCTGAGCGATCGGTAAGGCGATGGATGATCTCCTTGACGTCGTAGGGTTTTTGGGTAGCAGAAGGAAAATGGCCATAGATCTCTTTGGGGTCTTTCTTCGGAGGAGCAGGGTCCTTGCGGTCAAAGCCGGCTTTATTGAAAGCGCCCAGTTTGTCCATCAGGTCACGGATGGTATCGAGACATTCTTCGTCCGATCCGGTTTTATAATCCGTTACCCCTGATATCTCGGAATGAGTGGTGGCCCCTCCCAGCGTTTCGTTGTCGATGTCTTCCCCGATCGCGGCTTTCACCAGGTAGGATCCGGCCAGAAAGATCGTTCCCGTTTTGTTGACGATCAGCGCCTCATCACTCATGATTGGGAGATAAGCTCCGCCGGCAACGCAACTTCCCATGACAGCAGCGATTTGAGGCACCCCTTTGGAGGATAGGACCGCATTGTTCCGGAAGATCCTGCCGAAGTGTTCTTTGTCCGGAAACACTTCATCCTGCAAGGGGAGGAATACGCCAGCGCTGTCCACCAGGTAAATGATCGGGAGATGATTCTCCAGGGCGATCTCCTGGGCGCGGAGGTTCTTCTTGGCCGTGATGGGGAACCAGGCGCCGGCTTTCACTGTGGCATCATTGGCCACTACAATGCATTGCCTCCCCCGGACATAACCGATGATCACCACGACCCCACCTGATGGACATCCGCCCTCTTCTTCATACATGCCATCACCAGCGAAAGTGCCGATCTCCAGTTGTTCGGAATCATCATCCAGCAGGTGTGCGATCCTTTCGCGGGCTGTAAGCTTGCCTTTATCGCGCTGTTTTTGGGCTTTTTTCGCACCTCCCCCTTCCCGGATCTTATCCATCCGGCGTTCCATATCGGAGATCATGAAATTGATCTTGTCCTCGTTCTTGTTGAACTCCAGATCGCTCGTCTTGGTCTTGGCTCGGGCCATGGTGTAAAGGGTTTGGGGCGAAAGCCAAATATAGCAAAATGGGAAGGTCCCGGGAAGGTGAGGATCAGAAGACCATACCTACGCTCATCCCCAGCCAGTTCATCCATTCATGGCCTTTTTCGTCTTCTCCGGTGCGGGGGATCAGAAAGGGAGTGTAATTCAGTCGCAGCAGGATCCCATCCTCGTCCTGGTAGCGAGTCCCCAGAGAAAGCGGAGCTCCCCTGATACCGAACCCGTCCGAAAAATTATAGCTTAACAACGTTCCTCCACCTGCTTCCAGGGACCAGGGATCTTTAAGGGTCAACATTCCCATGAGCATGACCGGAGCGGAAAAAGCATCCGGGAAGTAGGATAGACCTATCCGGCTGGATAGGGCGGTCCGGGAAGTTTGGAAGAGGTATCGTTCAAAATTCAGGGAATAGGGACCTCCACTGCCCAGGAGTTCAAAATAGAAAACATTGTTCCGGGGCACCTTCAGGGGTGGGGCAGGCATGGGTTCTTTGTATTTCTGACCTGATGTGTGTCCACTCAGAAAGAACAGGTTGAGGAGAAAGAGAAAGGTGATAGCCCGTCTCATATATGATCCAACGAAGTTGAGGAGGAAAGGTTTTCCGTCGGGGGGCTCCTTTTTTCCCGGAGGTAGGAGAGGGTTTCGGGCCCAAGGTTGAACAACAGGTCGAGAATGCTGCAATGGGGGAGGAATCCGTGCCGGTCTTCAAAGACTTGAGGGTATCTCGGAGGTATCCGGTTTGAAGAACAAGCAGCCTGCCGCAGGTCGGTCACATTTTCCGGCTCTTTTTCAAATGCTTTGGTGAACGAAGGTTGAAGGGAAACCCCCAACAGTTCAAGGACTTGTTCCTGAAGGGCCAGTGAAAAAGCTGTCAGGAACTCGAACCGCCTTTCGTAGAAAGGGTGGAAGAGGTCTTCATAGAATTCGAAGTAAGGGGAGGATCGATAAGCGGAGGTAATGGACCGCCAGTGTCTTGCTTGCCAGCGTTCTTCATTGGCGATCCTGACGTCCTTCATAGGGCGGCGTTCTCTCCCCTTTCTCTGGACAGGAATGGTAAGGTTCAGGCGTCCATTGGCCGTGGCTATGGGGCAACGGGTGCGGGCGGTCTGCTTCTCGAAATGTTCGTGCTTCTCCAGGCGAACAGCAGGGGCGTTCAGAAGTATCCTGTAATATTCCGTACTGGGGAGGTAACAGATCGGAAGCAGCACAGGGTGGTCCATATCCCGCGAATATAGCAGATCACTCTTTCAGAGAGGATGAAAGAAGCGGTGCCATTCGACCTTGTTCCACCATCCGCTTTCGTTCTTATCGTAAGAGAAGAGCACGAAACCTGCTGTTCCTATAACATGATCTTCGGGAACAAAGCCCCAGAAACGGGAATCCTTTGAATTGTGCCGGTCATCTCCGAGAACGATGAAATGATCCATTTCAAAGGTATAGAGGCTGTCCGGTTTCCCATCGATCAGCAGCAAAGAATCAGTGAGGGTCACCCGGTGGCCTTCATGAACTTCTATGACCTTTTTGTACAGAGATATGTTCCGGTGGTCTAATCTCACGGTATCCCCTTTGGCTGGTATCACGACAGGACCCCAGTCATCGAGGTTCCAGGAATGTTCAGGGTTGTGGGGGAAGATAGCCTTTCGGAAAGTATTGTCCTCATCGTCCCATTCTTCCACGAAAATGATAGCCGGGTGGTCTTCCAGCAGTTCTGCTTCATCCCGGGTGAGGGGAACCAGCCAGTCCCCTTTGTTGGAAAGCCGCCCGGCATCGTTCACGCCCAGTTGTTCCAGGACCGGCAGGATAGTATTGTTGTGGGTTGCCTTTACGTGGTGGTTGAACTTCAGGGTAGGAGGGGAGGGGAGCTCTCTCCCGTTGATGAAAACTGTTTTGTCCTTGATCTGGAAGGTGTCTCCAGGGAGTCCTACACAACGTTTCATATAGACCGGTCTTTTGTCTACGGGCAAAGCGGTCTTTTTCAGAGGGTGGTTGAAAGTGAGGATATCATTGTGTTCTACGTCGGAAAGCCCTGGAAAACGGGCATAAGGTAATTGGATGGAATGGATGAAATACTCTTTTGAATAAGGAACGCTGAGGGGGTGTTGGGGAAGGCGGGCTCCATAGCTGAGTTTGTTCACGAAAACAAAATCTCCCGGGAAAAGAGACTTTTCCATAGAGCTGCTTTGGACGAAGAAAAATCGTACCATGAACAGGGCCAGCAGGAGGACCAACAGCCCGGCAGAAAGAATGGCGGTCACCCATGCCTTGAAGAAGTATTTCCTTCGTTTGGGAGTGCTTAGCCTTCTCATGAGGTCAGGAGGTTCATAGGAGTATACTCCGCAGGCGCTTTCAAGTTGCATTACGCCTTGAAAAAGCGGAGGAGGTCAGGCTGTTGATGTGGAATATCGTGTGAGACCTCCTTCCAGGTGACCTGCCCGGAAGCCTTCCTTGCGCATGTAGTGAGCCAGGATCTTGCTTTTGCTGCCGTAATTGCATACCAGATAGTAGCAGGGCTCCTTATCCCAGTGGAAATAATCTTCCCAGGCTTGCTCAAAGGGGATCATTTCCGAACCGGTGATCCCATCGGCTTCTTGCTTTTCATCATCATCCCGCAGGTCGATCACCTTGTCCGCGTTTTCAAGCGTGATCGACAGGTCCGGTTCCATCTTTTCCCCGGCGGAAGTGTTGGCCAGGTGCTGTTCCCTGTAGGGGTTTTCCAGCGCATGCCAGTCCCCCGTTTCATTTATCGTCCACATTTCTCGCATTTCCACCGCCCGGTGTAATTTGTTGGAAAGCTTGAGTTGTTTGACTTCTTTCATCAGCTGTGTGAGAGAAGTTCCCGTAGTGACCTTCTTGGTGGACAAAGCACAGAATTCCTTGCCTTTGTAGGAAATGTCAAAAGTCCCGATCCGTCGGGCCTGATCCATGATCTCGGCCTTGGGGGAAGTGCTCAGGGGACGGATGATCATGATGTCGGCAATGCGGTCCAGGGTGGAAAGGTTGCGGGAAGTCTGGGTGGATACCTGTCCTATCGCCTCTCCGGTGACAAGGGCTTCGCAGCTGTGGTAGCGGGCCAGTTGCTCTCCGGCTTTGTAGAAACAGTATTTGAGGATCAGGTTCTGAAGGGTTCTCCTGGCTTTCAGGATCTCCTCGATCACGGGCAGGAAATCCACGATGAGCAACTTGGTCCGGGAGCCATATCCGAATCGTTGCTGCAGGCTATGGAAGACCTCCATGATCGCTTCCTTTTGCGCTTCACCACCCAGGTCGAAATACACGAAATCCTGATCCATGCCGGTCCTGAACAGCCGCCAGGCAGCTACGGGAGAGTCGATCCCTCCGGAAAGCAGATTGAGCGCTTTTCCTTGAGACCCTATCGGTAGCCCTCCCATGCCCGGTCGTTTGTTGGAATAGAGGTAAGCGGTCTTGTCTCTGATCTCCACATGACAGGTAAGATCCGGGTCGTTCAGGTGGGTCTTTCCGTATGGGGTCAGCAGGTTCCCGAGCTTCACTTCCACATCCCTTCGACGAAAAGGCAGGGAACCGGTTTTCCGGCAGCGAACGGCGAACCGGAGACCTTCTCTGAAAACGGGCTGGAAATGATCATGGGCGGTTTGTACTAGTTGGTCCAGGCTTGCTACCTGTACTTTCCGGGCTTCCGTAAAATAATTGATGCCCGGTATCCTTTCCAGGGCATCGTCCAGGGGTTCGGGGGCATATACCAAAATGTGATTCCGATCGGCCTTGACCGATGAATCTTCGAGAACAGCTTCCCCATGTACCCCTTTTATGGCACGTTCGATGTTCCGGCTCAGCAAAGCGATGAGTTTTTGTTGTTGCCGGGGTTGCTTGGTGCCGATCTCGGCGGGATATTTGATCAGGTACAGTCGCATTTTCACGGGGTAGGGGAGCCACGAAGATATTCAATAGAAGGCTTCTTATGCGGATCAAGTGATGTTAACAAGGTAGTGAGATAGATGAAGTTTTTCTACTGCATTGATCCAGTTTCTTTGGTAACAGGATCTTGTCCTGATGCCTGTTGCGATGACAGGCGGGTTTTATACGCAGTTCCATTGCTATCCTCGACCAGCAGTTCTTACTTTTCCTGTTCCCTGGTCGAAGATGTTCATCGCCCGGATCCCCTCCTTATCTTTGTGAAGATGCTGAGAAGATCTCTGAAAGCCCTGACCTTTGCCTTGATAGGGTTCCTTTTCCTCTCCGGGGCGGAGCCGACCTACCAGTTCGCCGTTCTCAAATACCGGGGAGGAGGAGATTGGTATGCCAACCCGACCGCTTTGCCCAACCTGATCGCTTTTTGCAATGCCGATCTTGGCATGAACATCGATCCCGAAGCAGCCACAGTGGAGGTAGGAAGCCCGGACCTGTTCAATTATCCTTTTGTTCACATGACCGGGCACGGGAACGTGGTCTTCGATCAACAGGAGGTGAATAATCTTCGGAAATACCTCAAGGGAGGAGGTTTTCTGCATATCGATGACAACTATGGAATGGATGAGTTCATCCGCCCTCAATTGGAAAAAGTGTTTCCGGATGCGGAACTGAAAGAGCTTCCTTTTGCTCACCCCATCTATCATCAGAAATACGATCTCAAAGATGGGCCGCCTAAGATCCACAAGCATGACGGAAAGCGGCCCCAGGGGTTTGGGTTGTTCCATAAGGGACGGTTGGTCGTGTATTACACCTATGAAGCCGACCTGGGAGATGGTTGGGAGGATCCTTCCGTGCACAACGACCCGAAAGAAAAGCGGCAAAAGGCGTTGGAAATGGGCGCTAATATGGTGGAATACGTGATGAGCGGAGCGGGCAATGAGCCGGGTGCGCCCTGATCAGGTCAGACCCGGATGCCCATCACGCAGATATCGTCCACCTGCTCCAGGTCTCCTTTCCATTCCTCAAAAGTATTTTCCAGGATGTTGCGTTGCTCGTTCATGGAGCTGTTGT
>CAZAYA010000023.1:0-22544 GCA_964489175.1 uncultured Flavobacteriales bacterium
GATGTGTGCAGAGCGGTATTCCGTTACGAATCCGCCGAGGCCGGGGATAAAGGCCCGGTCGTTATGGAACAGCAATTCCCGGATGTAACGGTCGAGGGTCAACACATCGAAATTTAAGGCTAAGGTAATAATTAGACAGGGTTCTTACGTTCGGGAACCGCCTTCTTTCAATGTTTTCCGGGCTTTTTCGAGGTCTTCGGGCGTATCGATGCTCAGGGAGGTGGCTTCGGTCAGTCCTACTTTGATCCGGATCCCATGCTCCAGCCATCGCAGTTGTTCCAGTGATTCTGCTTTTTCCAGGGAAGAAGGGGGCAGGGTGGTGATATGCCGCAGTACATCGGCCCGGTAACCGTAGATCCCGATGTGTTCGAACCTTGACGTTTCGTTATGCTTTGAATAAGGAATGATCGAGCGGCTGAAATACAGAGCGTTCCCATTCCTGTCGAACACCACTTTCACCCGGTGGGGGTCCGAGGCTTCCTCCGGGTCTTCCATGGTCCTGGCCAGGGTGCCGATACCGGTGTCTGGGTCGCGGAAGAGGGTGGCAATGGTATCGATGTGTTCGGGAGGCAGAAAGGGCTCGTCCCCCTGGATGTTGATCACTACATCATAGTCGTTGGCTAACTGGTCCAACACCTCCCGGCAACGATCCGTCCCGCTGGGGTGTTCTGCATTCGTCATGATGACACCGTCTTGTCCCGCAAATTCCCGCGCCTGTTCGGCCACTTTTTCATTATCCGTTGCGATCATCAGCCGGTCCGGGGTGGAAGCCCGTTGGGCCCGTTCGAACACCCGTTGCAGCATGGTCTTTCCTTCCAGGTCGGCCAGCGGTTTGCCGGGGAGTCTGGAAGAAGCGTATCGGGCAGGAATGATGCCAAGTACTTTCATTTCATCAAAGATAAGGATCGGTCAGGGTCGGGAGGAAGTTCGTAGTTTTACCCTTAAAACGAATAATATTTTTGGCCATAAAATGTCGCATGATGAACTGAAAGCTGCTTTAAAGCTTACTTTCCTGGACCGAATAGGGGATGTGACCGCCCGGAAACTGATCGATCATTTGGGTAGTGCTGAAGCGGTCCTGATGGAAAGGAAGGGCCTTTTGGAGAAACTTCCGGGGGTTGGTCCGGCTCTCCTGAATGCCCTCAAGGCTGTGAAAGAAGTGGAGCAGCGGGTGGAGGAAGAGTTGGCGTTCATCGAGGAAAAAGGCTTGGTCCCTTTTTGTTATGGCCAACCGGATTTCCCCTCCCGTCTGTGTGACTGTTATGATGCACCTATTGTGCTGTACACCAAAGGCAACGTGAATCTGGAAGCACCCCGGATGCTGGGAGTGGTAGGGACCCGCCGGATGACCTCCTATGGAAAGGAGCGTTGTCGGGCCATCCTGGAAGAGATGGCGGGAACTGACATCGTTATTGTGAGTGGAATGGCTTATGGGGTGGATATCCAGGCCCACCGGATCGCTCTTCGTTCGGATCTGCCCACGATAGCTGTTTTGGCGCATGGCTTGGACCGCATTTATCCCTTGGCTCATCAGCATGAAGCTGGTCAGATGCTGGCTAACGGGGGATGGGTCACGGAATTCCCTTCCGGGACCCGACCGGACCGGGAGAATTTCCCCAAGCGGAACCGCATCATTGCGGGTTTGGTGGATGGACTGCTGGTCATCGAAAGTGCTTACAAAGGAGGGGCGATGATCACTGCGGAGGTGGCTTTCTCTTACGATCGGGATGTACTGGCCTTGCCGGGGCGGAGTGAGGATCTGCGCTCGCAGGGTTGTAACAACCTCATCAAACAGAACAAAGCCGCCTTGGTGGAGACCGGGGAGGATGTTCTCCGCGCGATGAACTGGGCGGAAGAAACCAGTCCGGAACGGAAAAAGGAAGCCCCGGTCCAGCCCCGGTTGTTCCCGGACCTGGACGAGAACGAGCAGAAGCTGGTAACGGTGCTGCAGGAAAAGGCTTCCACTCACCTGGATGATCTGAGCGTTCAGGCAGGTCTTCCGGTCCATCAGGTTTCCACGGTACTTCTGGGATTAGAAATGAAAGGGGTGGTGGAATCCCGCCCGGGAAAGCTGTATGCATTATCCTGAGGGGAGTATTCAGAACTTCCTGTCCACGTTGAGGAGCAGCGTTAAATTTCCCTACATTTGTTGGTAACAGCAACAACCCCGATAACCTGATGGAAACCACTGATAACAAGCAGGAGACAGGACATGAAGAAGCTGTTCAGTCCTTCATGGAGGGTGTAGAAGCCCGAAACCCTCATCAACCGGAATTTATCCAGGCAGTATTGGAAGTAGCGGAAACCTTGGTCCCCTTTATTGAGGAAAACCCCATATACAAAAAAGCCAAGATACTGGAGCGGATGGTGGAGCCGGAACGGGTGATCATGTTCCGGGTCCCCTGGCTGGATGATAATGGTGAGATCCAGGTGAACCGGGGTTACCGGATCCAGATGAACAGCGCGATCGGCCCTTACAAAGGGGGGTTGCGGTTCCATCCTTCCGTTGATCTCAGCATCCTGAAATTTCTTGCTTTCGAGCAGGTCTTCAAGAATAGCCTTACTACCCTTCCTCTTGGCGGCGGAAAAGGAGGGGCCGACTTCGATCCCAAAGGGAAGTCCGATACCGAAGTGATGCGGTTCTGTCAGAGTTTCATGACCGAGCTGTACCGTCATATTGGTCCGGATACCGACGTTCCTGCCGGGGATATCGGTGTCGGAGCTCGGGAGATCGGTTACCTTTTCGGCCAATACAAGCGGATCAAGAATGATTTTACCGGGGTTTTGACCGGGAAAGGCTTTCATTACGGTGGAAGTCTCATTCGACCAGAAGCTACGGGATACGGATGCATCTATTTTGTAGAGCAGATGCTTGAAACCCATGGCGAGAACCTGAAAGGGAAGAGCATGGTCATTTCCGGATCCGGGAACGTCGCCCAATATGCTTGTGAAAAAGCGATCCAGCTGGGAGCGAGGGTCATTACCATGTCCGACTCCAGCGGTTCGATCCATGACAAGGGAGGTATCGATCAGGACAAGCTGGCTTTCATCAAGCAATTGAAGAATGAAAAGCGCGGGCGGATCAAGGAATATGCTGAGCGGTATGGCTGTGACTACCTGGAAGGGGAAAGCCCGTGGTCGATCCCTTGTGATGTGGCGATCCCCTGTGCCACCCAGAACGAATTACAGGAAGCCGGTGCTGAGGCCCTTGTAAATAATGGGGTCAAAGTGGTCGCTGAAGGGGCCAACATGCCCTGTACCCCTGAAGCCGTGCATCGTTTCCAGCAGAACGGTGTGATGTTCGCCCCCGGGAAGGCTTCTAATGCTGGTGGTGTTGCGGTTTCTGGTCTCGAAATGAGCCAGAACGCCATGCGGTATTCCTGGTGGAGCGAGGAGGTGGACAAGAAGCTCAACCAGATCATGAGCGACATCCACAAAGCGTGTGTTTATCACGGAAGCAAACCCGGCACCGAAGTGGATTATGTTCGGGGCGCTAACGTGGCCGGTTTTGTGAAGGTAGCGGATGTCATGCTCGCTCAGGGTGTTGTTTGAACGGATCTTGTTCTTTCGGAAAGGTCAGGAAGAGGGGGAAGCATCCCCGGCAGGTTATTTTCCCAAAGCATCCCGGTAGGTTCGCAATGCCCTTTCTCTGGCTTTTTTGTGGTCCACGAGCGGTTCGGGGTAGGCTTTTGTCTCTTTTTCCGGGACCCAACGGTGGACATAAGTCCCTTCCGGATCGAATTTCTCTGCTTGCCGGTAAGGGTTGAAGATGCGGAAGTAAGGGGCGGCATCGCATCCCGAGCCAGCAGCCCACTGCCATCCTCCGTTATTGGAGGCCAGCTCATAGTCGAGTAATTTTCGGGCGAAATAAGCTTCTCCCCAGCGCCAGTCCACCAGCAAGTGCTTGGAAAGGAAGCTGGCGGTGATCATCCGCACCCGGTTGTGTATGTAGCCTGTGGCATTGAGTTCCCGCATGCCGGCATCCACGATGGGGTAACCGGTGCGGCCTTTGCACCAGGCCCTGAACTCCTTTTCATCATTCCGCCAGGGGATGCTGTCGTATTGTTGTTTAAAGGAGGCGTTCACGACCTGCGGGAAATGCCAGAGGATCATTTGGAAAAAATCCCGCCACAAAAGCTCATTCAGCAAGGCAGGGCTCAGTTCATAAGCTCTGCAGGCGATCTCCCGGATGCTGATGGTCCCGAACCGCAGGTGGGTGCTCAGGCGGGTAGTGCCCGGAAGATCCGGCCGGTTTCGGGTTTCCTCGTAATGTTGCAACAGGGCATCTTTCGGATGGCGGTCGGGAATTTCCTTGTCCACAGGCCGAAAACCCAGGTCTTGCAGGGAAGGGATAGGGGGAGGGCCTTCCGAAGCTATCTTATCCGGCCAGCCGGAAGTGTCGAATGCTTTCATATGCTCCGGGGAAAGCTTTTCCCGGCATTTTCGTGCATACGGGGTGAAAACGGTGTAGGGTTTGCCGTCTTTTTTCAGCACCGTTTCCGGATGGAAGAGGACATGGTCCTTGTATTGATGAAAAACGATCCCTTGTTGGCGGAGGGATCGTTCGACACGGGTATCCCTGTGCCGGGCATAAGGGTCATAGTCTTCGTTGCAATGAACTTCCAGAATGTTGAGTTCCCTGGCCAGTTGCTGCCATACTTCGGAGGGGCGGCCGTGCTTCACCAGCAGGGTGCTGCCCTTTTCTTCCAGTTGGGCCTTCAGAAAGGACAATTCCTCATGGATAAAGGCTACGCGGCGGTCTTGCCGGTCTTCCAATGGGTCCAGAATGTTGGTATCGAAAATGAAAAGGGGGAGGACGGGGGCGTTGCTTTTCAGAGCATGAAAAAAGGCAGCATTGTCATGGAGCCGGAGATCCCGGCGCATCCAGAATATGGTGACGGGTTCCCCCACGCCTTAATATCCGATGATACGGAGGAAAGCGTTCTGATGTTCATGTTCCCGGAATCGTCCTCCGTAATGGGAGGTAACAGTGCTGCTATTGGCATCTTCGATCCCCCGGAGCGATACGCACATGTGGGTGGCATCGATGAAAACGGCGACATCTTCGGTGCCGAGGACTTCTTTCAGCTCGTCCGCGATCTGTACGGTAAGGCGTTCCTGTACCTGGGGGCGTTTGGCAAAGTACTGGACCAGCCGGTTGATCTTGGAAAGCCCGATCACCTCGCCGTTCGATATGTAGCCGACATGGGCTTTGCCGAGGATGGGAACGAAATGGTGCTCACAGAAGGAAAAAAGCGTAATGTCCTTTTCCACCAGCATTTCATTGTACTGGAATTTATTGTGAAAAAGCTTGATATCAGGCTTGTTATTGGGGTGAAGCCCCTGGAAAGTATCCTTGACGTACATCCGGGCGACCCTTTCGGGTGTTCCCTGCAGGCTTTCATCTTCCAGGTCGAGCCCCAGCGCTTCCATGATCTTCCGGAAATGTTCGGCGATCTTCCGGATCTTCTCTTCTTCCGGGCGTGCAAAGGCGTCTTTCAGCATGGGGGTTTCGGAGGATCTCATGAGAACGATTTCTCTGTGCAAAGATAAGGTTTACAGGGTCTCTTCGATCTGTTGCATCAACAGGAGGAACCAGGAAGTATAGCTTTCCGGATGCGCTGCCATGTCCGATCTCAGGGACTCCAGGTCCTTAAAGCACCATTCTTCCACTTCGGCAGGGTCGGGTGCAGGAATTCCGTTGAACCGGCCTGTGAAAACATGGTCGTATTCATGCTCCACCAATCCCTGCCCGACTTCCAGTTGGTAGATCCGGTGGAAAAGAGGTTTCAGGTCGGTTTTCAACCCCATTTCCTCCCAAAGTCTCCGGTGAGCGGCTTCTTCCACTTTTTCATCTGGACGGGGGTGGCTGCAGCAGGTGTTGGTCCATAATCCTCCACTATGGTATTTTTCGGAGGCTCTTTTGTGGATCAGCAATTCCTCCTTTTCATTGAAGAGAAAGATGGAAAAAGCCCGGTGAAGAGAACCGTTCAGATGAGCCTGCATCTTTTCCATCGTCCCTTGTGGGATGTCGATCTCATTCACCAGGACGACTTTTTCCATGAGCGTTCTTTTGTTTAGGTAAAAATAAAGGTGATCCCTGGTGGAAAGGGTGAAAAAGCAAAGTATCCCCTAACAAAAAACCCCCGGTGGAAGAGCCGCAAGCTCTTCCACCGGGGGTAAGTGTTGGTCCAGGAGAGTTATCCTGAAGCCCTGGTGTTGTTTTTTGTTGGCAGCAAACACTCCGTTGGATCTCCGTCGATCACGAGCTTTCTTCATCCCATTATCCGGTGGAGGTGACCCGGAGAAAACGGTTTTACCGTTTGTAATCCTCGAGCATCACCATGAGTTTCTTCCTGGCCAGGAAGATCCGGCTTTTCACCGTTCCGATCGGGAGGTTGAGCTCTTCGGCGATCTCTTTGTACTTGAAGCCTTTGTGATGCATCTCAAAAGGGACCCTGTATTCATCCTCCAGGGCTTCTACTTTCTTGTAGATCTCCTTGTAAGCGTAGCTTGCATCGGGCTTCACATACCCTGAATCCTGCGGAATGTTCAAATAGTATAACTCTTTGGTGTTGTCTATCATCGTATTCGCTCTTACCGCTTTTCGGTAATTGTTGATGAACGTGTTCCGCATGATGGTGTAGAGCCAAGCTTTCAGGTTGGTCCTTTCCGCGAACTTGTCCTTGTACTTCAGAGCTTTGTAAAAAGTCTCCTGCAACAGGTCGTTCGCATCATCATCGTTTTTCGTGAACTTCCTGGCAAAGTACTTCAGGGTATCTTCGAGGCTGGCTACTTTTTGGCTGAATTCCATTTGTGTCATCGCTGAGTCCTCCTTCTTTTGATCTTATTGTTCAACAATAATAAGAAAAAGTTGAACAAATTGCAAGTTTTCGATCGACTTTTCCGAAGCTTTTTCGGTGTTTTTTCATCTGCACAACGAGGAGAACAAAGGGATCGTTATCCTTTTGCTCCATCTTTAACATCCTTTAACAAGATATCAAATGTTGTGCCATCTTTATTTAGACGAATTCTAAATAAGAAAGGTTGCCCGAGCTTCTGTCAGAATGGCAGGATGTTTATGAAAGTTCAGGAAGACTCTCCAGGGCCGTTTTCAACATATTGGGAGAGTTGAGGCGGATCACCCCTGAGGGGAGGGTGTTAAGGGAAAGGTTCTGCGTCTGGGCTCCGAAGATGTAGACAGGAGCGTTCGTGCTCTTGCGAAGTTTTCGTAGGTGTTCCAGGATGCAAGTACTATGGAGGGAAGTGATAAAAGCAGCCATAAGCCCGTCAGGCTTTTGTTGCTCAACGATCTCCAGAAGATCGTTCTGAGGGAGGGTTTGGCCGAAATAATAGACCCGGATGCCATTTTTCTTGGCTGTATAGTAGGCGAAAAGAAGGCTGAATTCATGGTGTTCTCCTTCTGGAAGGTACATCAAGAGGGAAGGATTTTCCCGGGGAGGGGCGGGAAGTTCTTCGATGGCCAGCAGGAACTTGTTGCGCAGAATGTTGGAGATGAAATGTTCCTGAGCGGTGTTGATGGTCCCCACTTGCCAAAGGGTGCCTAATTTTTCCAGAAAGGGCAGAACGATGTTGCGGAAAGTCTCTTCGAACCCGAAATGGTCCAGCACTTCCTGGAAACGCTGGGTGAATTCCGTTTCATCCAGCTCCATGGCAGCAAGGACCAGCATGTCGATGACGCTGTGTTGGTTTTCGGAGCATTCTACGCATCCTCTTGCCTTTTGGCATAATTCATCTTCTGGAAGTCCTGACAAATAAGAAATACGATATCCGTTCTCATTGAGAATGGCCAGGTTGAGCAGCTTTCTCAGGTCGGTGTCGCAATAGTACCGGATATTGGTAGGAGTGCGGGAAGGGCTTACCACTCCATATCGTTTTTCCCAGACCCTGATGGTATGGGCTTTGATACCGGTGAGCTGTTCCAGATCTCGGATCGAGTACTCTCCCATAAGGCAGATAGAGAAATGATGGAGACTTGTGCTTAACGGAACGTTGGGTAGGAAAGATTGTTCATCGGGAACGACCCATTCCAAATTCAAAAATAAAGCAAATTGGCTTTGTTTATCCTGTTAATATGAGGTGTGGTTCTTATTTAGTAGGCGCCGACCTTCAGGGTTTTGCGGACATTTTCCCCTTCCACCTGCAATAGGTATAGCCCTTTGGTAGAAGGCAGTGGGATTGGCAGCAATGAGGTTCCAGCGACGACCTTTCTTGGCCCCCAATACCGTTGACCGCTCACGTCGAAAAGCCTGAGGGTCAACTCCCGTTCCCGGGACCATGAAGTGGACAGGAAAGCTTTCCCCTTTTCCCCTCGAATTATTTGCAGGTCTTTTCGAGAAGGGGTTGGGGAAGTGTTCGAGCTTTTCCCGAAAATAAGTTTCCAGGAGTGGGTTTCCTTCGAAGGATCGCCATGATAGAATGAGAGTGAGGAGGAGCTGCGGAGATCGGTGACTTTCTGTTCAGGCGACTGCTCTATCCGGACAGGCGTATCCAGCCAGGGGGGAAGTTTCCAACTTAATTTGTAATGGCCGGGCACCGGGGTGTGAAGCATGAAGGGGAGGGTATCCGGCCCATGCTTTGGACCTTCTTGGGAGCGTTGGAAGTGTTGAGTCGTGTCGGACCAGAAAAGCCCTGGTGCATGCCGGATGGGACTTTGAAAATGAGGGATCGCTTTCTTTTCAGAGAATTGTAGAAAGCTTTGGCAGGAAAGTCCGTTCGAGGTGTTCTTCAGGAGGAATTTAAAAGGGGGGTGTTCTTCTTGCTGCCCGGTCTTGACCATTCCGGGGGAGGCATCGACCTTGTAGCTTTGTTCGAGCACGACATCCGATCCGTCCGTTGAAGTGATCCAAAACCCTTGAGAGGAGGCTATTTTCCCGTTGGAAGGAACAGGGCCGGACGAAGTTCCGGAGGATGCATCATAGAATTCGTAATTGCCAGTGGCAGCGGCTACATAGTAGGTGCTTCCGATGTTGTTGTTCTGATAAAGGGAATCGAAGCTGACCGGGGAGCCGAAAGGATTGGCGATCAGGTTCCATTGCCCGTTGGCGGAAGTAACGGGTATTGATACGCTGCCTTTGGAAATGGTCCCTTCCATGGTCAGGGTCGTATCGTTCTTCATGGATCCGACCCCTCCTTCATCTCCGATGAAGAATTCATAACCGGTCCCCCGCACCAGTTGCGTGCCGGTGGAGGTCATATCTTTCAGGTCGCCGGAGCCAGAATCGTCGTCCTGTTTGACGGACCAGAAACAATCTCCTCCTACAGCCGTAGCACAGGCATCTTGAAAACCTCCGCTTTGTTTTCCGCTCAAATAGATGTCATCGTCCCAGCCGGCCAATGTTTCCCCACTCACAGGAGGACCGAGGTCGATCCATCCCGAATTTCCTTTGGGAATGAACCGTTGGAAAAAGACTTTCCCTATCACAGTGTCTCCCTCGGTCATGGCGATCCTCCCTGTTCCGTTGCTATCCGAAGTAAAGGTCAGGGCATCATTGGTGAGGAAGGTGCCGGCTTTTAAAGCAAAAGTGCCGCGTACTTTTTGCTGGCCTGATGTAATTTCAATATTGGTAGGGTTTTCTGCTTGGAGATCAAAAAAAACAGTGTTCCCTTTGATGGTTTGGGTATCTGTTCCTGTGAAGATGACCTTACCGGCTTTGGAAAGGAAGGAGCCATTGTTGGACCAGTTACCTGTGAGTTCGAGGGTATGGTCGTTACCAGCATTGAGTTGTCCTTCGGCGATAATGCTGAGGTCGTGGGCTTTCACTGTCCCGTCGAGCGTTACAGTATCTGCTGCAGATATGGATACTTCCTGGGTGTCGGCAGGAGCCTGGTCACAGCTCCAGATGGATGGGTCCGACCAGTTCCCGGATGCTATGGTCTTGCATGAACGCAATTGCTGGGCAATATCCTCTATGGTGTCTTTTGAGAATTGACTGTTGTAAAAAATGACGGTTCCGATCCGGCCATTCCACCCGGAATTGGTGCCTCCGTCCTTGGCCCCTTTTCCTATCAGGATCTCTTCGATGCCATTGAGGGGGCCTGCTACGGTGGCGTCTGAAGAATCATTGGCCTCCCCGTCCAGGTAAGAGTAGAGTTTGCCTCCTGATTTCCAGGTAATGGTGATGGTTTGCTTCTGTGTGGTCTGGGTGTTGCTTGTTGTTTCTACCTGATTAACCCCTTGATCTCCTTGGAGACCTGCTTTTATCATATTGTTATGAGTTGTGTGCCAACCGTTCGCATCATATCGCATGCAAATTCCATCGTCCTGACCATCCGGCGGGTATTTCCAGTAGAAGATGCCATTGTCGGTGTTCGTCACATTGGACTTGACCACTACGAAGATCGAAAAGGCGTTCAAGCCGTTGATACTATCCCTGATCGCAGTGTTCTCTAATAAGTCTCCAGGAGTGAAGTCCAGGTAGCTTTCTCCGTTCAGGGTGTCGAAGACCGGGCGGTTGTTATTCCGGGTATTGGTGAAAGTGAATCCGTTGCCGCTGATATCATGCCATTCATAGACTTCTTCACCCACAGCGGCTGGATCTCCTGTGTTATTATAAACCGCAGTATCCGGGCTGAGCCAAAGGATCAGGTTCGATCCATCCCCGATCCCTGCCGGGGGGTCGATCTGAGCGTTGATGAACAAGGGAGAGGAACACAGGGAAAAGACCATTCCTGTGAGGAAGTGCTTGACGAGCCCGGGGTGGTGCAGCATGCAATGAAAAGGGTCTGCCATTCAGAATTCCTGGTAAAGGTCCAAAAAATATACCTAGGGAGGTTGCCTAAGTGAATAAACTTACGTTCAGAGGGGTGCTAAGGTTTCCTGATATGGATAAGAACGGGCTGAAAACTTCCGGTAGGAATACCCTATCCTTCTCAGGAAGAGGTCATTCTACCACTAACCGTTCTTTATAGATGGTTTCCTCTGTAGTGGCCGTGATCATATAAACACCTGCGGGGAGCTCTTTTTGAAGGTTGAAAAGGGTGGTATTCCCCTGCCTGGTGGAAATGTCTTCCGAGAAGTATTGTTTTCCGAGCAGATCACGGACGGTTACGCGGACCTTCTTGTTCCCCAGCCCATTGAGTTGGATGAACACTTCTCCCCGGGTCGGGTTCGGATAGACGGTCAGTCCGGGTGCTGCTTGCCCTGTTCCGAACTCGACAGCAACAGAGCGGGATTCATTAGTTGAACCGTCCAGGTCGGTGGAGCGGAGTTTGTAATAGGATATGCCTGGGTACGGATCGGGGTCGATAGCCGAGTATTCCAGCCTTGAATTGCTGTTGCCGGCTGCTTCTACCTTTTTCACTTCTTCGTAGGCCATACCGTTCCGGGAACGGAGTACAGTAAAATGGTCCGTGTTCTGTTCGGAAGCGGTGACCCAGGAAATAGCTACAACATCGCCATCAGGCTGGGCATTGAATTCCAGCAATTCAATAGGCAAGGGGTCGCTTTCCGGGGCCAGGGTCCATGGCGAGAAGCTTGTTACACCCGGAACGGTAACGGTATTGTTGGCCAGGTCTTGGACCTGTCCTGCGATCGGGGGAACCCAGTACTTTCCGGTATTCTCCCACTTCTGTCCCACGAAATTCACTTCCCCGTTCAGCGGTATGTCGCCGGGGTCATCATAAGTGAAGGTGATGTCGGCTGTTCCGTCAGGGCCGTTCTTGTCGATGTTCCAGAATCGGTCGATCACCTTGTTACTGATGTCGCTTTCTGTGGCGATGCTTTTTACATGTGTTACGGTATCCACATCAGTAACAGGGTAAGGCGTGTTGATCGCTGTGGTGGGATACGTGGCCAGGGAGACCGTTCCGATGTCACCGGCGGTAAGGTCGAGGGTAAAGGGAATGTAAGTCCCTCCGGAAGTGGCAAAGGGGAATTCGTGAGCACCGGTGGTGTTCCCGATGTTCCAGCTCACTTCACCTGCCAGGTCGGAAGTTTCGCTTACGACGTACCCACTGGTGCGGGTAATGGCCCCTGTTGCTCCGTTGTCGATGAACAGTTCGTTCCTGTTGAGGTCGATGTAACCGTCCTTGAGGTCCAGCGTGTTGCTTACGCTGTCCGTTGTATTGACCAGTTGAACGTAATTGCCGGCTTTATCGATGGTGAGGTTATAGAATCCTTCTCCGTTGGTCTTGTTGATCTGCTGAGTGGATGTACCACTGAAAGTGACCGTTCCCTGATGCTCGTTGAATGTTCCGCCACCGCTCCAGTTTCCTGCAATGGTGATGTTGTAATTGTTCCCGTTGTCCACGTCCAGCGTGGCATCAGTACCGATGTACAGGTCGTTGCTGATGGTAATATCCCCCTTCAGCGTTTTTACACCGGTGTTGCTGACGGTCAGGTCATGGTAATCCAGTTGGGCGATGATCTGAGCGCCTGCATTGGCATAATCGACCTCTCCGGTTCCGGCGTCGAGGTTCCCTGTCCCGATCGTATCGATAGAGGCATTGTTGAGCCTGAACCGGTAGCTGTTGGCGACCAACAATCCATTGTTGTCGATATAGAGCCGTCCGGCTTGGGTATTGGAGGTAAGCGATACGGTGTCGTTGGGTGATATGATCGCAGATTGGAAATTACCAGGAACTCGGTTGGTCAGCCAGGTTCCGGGGATATCCCAATCTCCTGTACGAATACTTCTGTTCCGGCCCATACCGATCGTGAAATGGTCGCCATCATCGATCGCTACGGTATCCGCTACCCCGTATTCATCTTGTCGTGCTATCAGGGGGTAGATATCAGGGTCTCCGGTGGTGAAGTCCGCATCACCATCACGGTCGACCATGATGATATAGGTTTCGTATTCTCCTGGTTTGGGAGGGAGATCCGTAGTGTCGATCAACATGTCCACTTTGCCGACCTCTCCGGTCTCCTGAGCCCGCCATACCCGGTTGATCCGAATAATAGAATCCTTGGGGATACCCACGGTGGTCCAGTTGTTCATGCTTGCATCATCATGTCCCCAAAGAAGATAGTCTCCGTCATTCATGGAAAGAGGACCATTGATCCGAACAACATTCCCTTGTGCATCGACGTGGTAATTGTTGGCATTTTCACGCCCGATACCGGCGACATCGACCCCGTAAGTGGCATCGTAACTGAATTTGTCGCGTCCTGCCGGAAGACTGATGTTGTAGCGAGCCTGGAGATAGTTGTCCACGATGATACGCTGCGCAGTATCCAGGTTGGTCTGGTAAATGAAATATTCAGCAATGTCCCCATCGTAATATCCCCAGGCACTGTGTCCTCCTAATACCATCCCGGATTGCCAGTTGAAATCGGATCCTGTCTTGGCACCGCTTCCATCCGCCGTGGCATCAAAGGCAAGGTTTTGTCCTGAAGAAGATACGTCCAGAACAGCGCTGTACACATTGTCATCATTGTAAGTAGCGGCACTGTTGATGGTCTCATTGCTCCAGAGGCGGCTGCCGAAATTGCCGCTTCCCGAGAAGCCGAACTGGCGGTCATGGGAGCCGGCATTATAATCAACCGGATCTACTACCGCAGATATTGCTCCCTGGTTGTCCGTGGAGCGGAAGATGGCGTATTGGGTATAGCCAGCTTCCGGCACATCTCCCGTGATGCCCATCCAGTTGTTATTGCCATCGAATTCGACCACGGGTTGGCCGTTGATGGCATTGGTGCGTAGGGTGGGTTTTGCTCCGCCATTGGTTTGGATAGCATGCAGGCCGTTCCCGGAAAGGTCTTCCCAGTCTTCCACCTTTTGGCCATCTACAGCAGGGTTTCCTCCTGCCCGGTAGACATTGCTGTCCGCCCGGAACCATACGCGAAGGTTGCTGCTCGTGCTGCTGTTCCCGACACCGCCGGGCCCGAGGTAGCCGAACACATCGTTGTCGATGATCGATAATGTGTGGGACGTGATCGCTCCCAGGGTAGCTCCGGAAGGATTACTAATGTCTATTCCCACTGTTTCCGTGGCTTCCTCCAAAGCATCATCGATCACAATGACCTCGATGTTGGCATAAGTGGTTCCCGCAGGAACGGTAATGGTGCCAGGAGGCAGGGTATAGTCCGTTCCTCCCGGGGTAGCATTGCCGGAGCCATTATCGTTGTAGTCCACGGTAATGTCAGTACCGGCAGCATTGGACAATTTCACCGCTACCTGAGCTGGAGAGGAACCTTCGTTACCGCTGGAGGAGGCGATGGCGAATTCGATCTCAGGTTCGGTATCGTTGTCCAGGATCGTGTAAACATGCTTGATCGGATTGTTGGTGGGCAGCGCCAGGTTACCGTTCACTGGATTCGAGAGTTCGATATCGATGGTTTCGTCGTTCTCGAAGATGTTGTCATCGTTCACCGTGAAATTGAACGTAGTGGATTGGTTCCCTGCAAGGATGGTAGCCGTACCCGAAGCCAGTGTATAATCTGTTCCTCCACCGGTCGCGGTGCCGCCGGTGACCGTATAATCAACGGTCGTATTATTGGAGGGGTCGATTTCGCCGGGGGTAAGCTCAACGGTCACTGAGACCGGGCTAACGCTTTCATCCCCGCTGGCAGAATCGACGGAGAAATAGATCTTCCGGTCATTGTCATCGTCGTGGATGGTATATGTATGAACGCCCCTGGTCCCGATCTGACCCGAGGAAGGATTGCTCAGGGTGATCTCCAGGTCCTCATCGCTTTCCACGTCGGTGTCGTTGTGGATGTTGAGGTTGAAAGTGGTGTTCGTGTCCCCGGCAGGGAAGGTAACCGTTTCCCAGTTCACCGATTCATAATCTTCTCCGGAAGTGAATGGCGTGTTCCCGCCGATGGCGCTGACATCCGAAGTCTTATAATCAACGGTGATCGGGGTGAGGGGAACATAATTAGTTCTGATGGTAAAGGAAGGAGAGGTATTGGGCTCCATGCCATCTGAATTCGTCTGTACGAATTCGATCTCGGGACGCAACACACCGATGGTCACATAAACATCATCGTCAGGGTTGAGACCAGCTTTACTTACATAACCCCCTGAAGCAGCCGGTTCCATTTCATAAACCTCGGCTCCGGAGCTGAAATTCCCGTCCGAATCGACCAGCAGAACATATTTTGAATACCCACTTGGTTTGGCGGGCAAGTTGGAAGTGTCTGCCAGGAAAGTAACCTCTCCGACATCACCCGTCTCATCGATCCTCCATTCGCTGGGTAACCTTTGGATACCGTTTTCAGGTGTTTCGGAGTTACTCCAGGAAGCCGTTCCTGCTCCATCATGCCCCCACATGAAGTATTCTCCGGAATCCAGGTCGAGAGGAGAATAGACCCTCAGGATATCCCCGCTTTGGGCATCGATGTGGAAATCCGAACTGTCATATCGCCCGATCCCGGCCATTTCATAACCATGGCTGCCATCGTGGTTGTATTTGTTCCGGGCAGCCGGCAGACTGGAACCGTAAGCAGCAGAAATATAGTTGTCGACGATCAGGCGCTGGGTATTGTTAAGGTTCACCTGATAGAGGAAGAATTCGGCAACGTCGCCGTCATAATAGTCCCAGGCACTATGGCCGCCGATGAGCATATGGGTTTGCCAGTTGAAGTCGGAACTGGTCTTGGTTCCGCTTCCATCGGCTTGTCCATCGAGGTAAAGGGCCTGACCGGAAGGAGATACATCCAGCACGCCGGAGTGGACGTTCCCGTCGTTATAGGTGCCGGCGCTGTTGATGGTCTCATTGTTCCAGATCCGGCTGGAGAAGTTTCCTCCACCATTCATGCCGAATTGCCGGTCGTTGGAGCCGGCAGTATAAGAGGCGGCATCGGTCACGGCTGATAGGGCACCGTTCCCATCGGAAGTCCGGAAGACGGCCCCCTGTGTATAATTGGCTTCGGGTACATCGCCGGTGATGGCCATGAAATTGCTGCTGCCGTTGAAATCGATCGTTGGACGGCCATTGATGGAGTTGGCTCTGTATGTGGGACGAGAGCCGCCTGTATTCTGGATCGCATCCAGGTTGTTCCCGGATCTATCATGCCATTCCTGGACGGTGTTCCCGTCCCCGGCAAGGGTCGTTCCGGCATCCTGGTAAGCTCCGTCGTTAGCCTTCAACCGGATCAGGAGGTTGTTGCTGGAGGTGCTGTTCCCGACCCCACCCGGGCCAAGGTAACCGAACTGGTCATTGTCCACGATGTTGAAAGTGTGACTGGTAGTGGTGCCCAGCGTAGCCCCGGAAGGGTTCTGGATATCGATCCCGATGGTCTCTACCAATTCCTGATCCCCGTCATCTGTGATATTGATATCAACAGTACCCACGGAATCCCCTGCCGGGATGGTAAGGGTTCCATTGGACAAAGAATAATCCGTTCCGCTGGTGGCGGTTCCTGAACCATTATCGAGGTAATCGACGGTGACCGGTGCTCCGGCGACCTTGGAAAGCATGACCGTAATGGAAGCTGTTCCGACCCCTTCGGTTTCACTGGTAGAACTCAAGGCGAATTCCACTTCCGGGGCCACATCGTTGTCATTGATCGTGTAGACATGGGTGACCGGGTTGTTGCTGGGCAGGGCCAGGTTCCCGTTTACGGGGTTCGACAGGCTGATCTCGATCGTTTCGTCAGCCTCATAAAGGTCATCATCGTTCACTGTGAAGCTGAAGGAAGTGGATTGGTTGGTGGCTGTGATGGTAGCTGTGCCGGAAGCCAGCGTATAGTCCGTTCCACCACCGGTAGCACTCCCTCCTGTAACCGTATAATCCACCTTGGTATCATTGGTCGGGTCCACCTCGGCCGGGGTCAGTTCAACGGTCACATTGACCGGGCTGGTCGCTTCGTCTCCGTTCGCAGAGTCTACGGAGAAGTAGATCTTCCGGTTGTTGTCATCATCGTGGATGGTATAGGTATGGGTATTGTTCGGTCCAATGATCCCGGCAGAAGGATTGCTGAGGGTGATGTTGAAGGATTCATCGGATTCCAGGGTCACATCATTATTGATGTTCAACGTGATGGTCGTGGTCGTGTCCCCGGTATTGATGGTAGCGGTTTCTCCGCTGAAGGATTCATAGTCCGTACCGGCTCCGAAAGGCGTTGCGCCTCCGGTCGCTCCGGCATCGCTCGTGGTGTATTCAACGTCCACAGCATTGATGGGAATATAGTTCAGCTTTACATCGACAGTAGGGTTGGTAGTGGGTTCGAAGCCGTCCGAACTGGTCGTTACGAATTCTACTTCAGGTCGCAGGACACCGATCGTAACGTAGCTGTTGGAGGGATCGAGGGATTTGATGTAGTGTTCAGGCGTTCCCCCAAGAGGATTCATTTCATAGACTTTGGTACCGGAGCTGAAGTCGCCGTCATCATCCACCAACAGAACGAACTTGGTGAAGCCAGCAGGGCGGGGAGCGAACTTGGTGGTATCCGCCAGGAACCGGACCGCTCCAATGTCTCCGGTCTCATCGATTCGCCAAACCCTGGGAAGGCGTTGAACATTAGCATTGGGGACATTCGCTGAACTCCAGGAGTCGTAGGCTCCGTTATCATGGCCCCAGAGCATGAATTCTCCGTCGACCATGTTGAAAGGGAAGCCAAGGATTTCCAGAATGCTGTCCGAGCGGGCCTGGAAATGGGTGGTGCCGTTTTCCTGGCCAACGCCGGTAACGTCATGTCCGTAAGATCCATCGTAAGCGTAATAGTCATTGGGGATGGGGACATTGTATTTCGAGGAAAGGTAGTTCTCGACGATGATGCGCTCGGGGTCATTGAGCACCTTGTTGTACATGATCACCTCGGCAATATCCCCGTTGAGGTAGTCCCAGCCTTGATGGCCTCCGATCACCATTCCGGATTCCCAGTTGAAATCAGAGCCATCCTTGGCTCCGGTGGCCACGGAAGCACCATCTGCATAGATCTCCTGGCCGACACCGTTCTCGACCTTGAGCATGCCGATGTGGGTGGTATTGTCGTTGAAGTTGGCAGCAGAGGAGATGGTCTCGTTGTTCCAGATCCGGCTGCTCAGTTTGGATCCGTTGGTACCGAACTGACGGTCGTGGGAACCCCCTCCGTATGTGGCTGGGTCAGCTGCGGCTATACCCGCTCCATCGGCATCGCCGGTATTAAAGATGAGGAATTGGGTGAAATCGGTTTCCGGCAGGTTCATGGGGATGCTCATCCAATCGCTGGAGCCATTGAAGCCTATTGCCGGGTGATTGTTAAGAGCGCTGGTCTGATAGGTGGGTTGGTTCCCGCCGGTGTTCTGGGTGGCATCGTTCCCATTACCAGACCAGTCATGCCATTCCTGTACAGCATCTCCATCACCGGCTTGCGTTGCTCCGGCGTCATTGAAAACACCCCGGTCGCCACGCAACCAGATGAGGTTATCGGTGTTATCACCGACCCCCCCTGGTCCTGTTTGTCCTGAAGCTACAGAAGCAAGGAATAACAGGGTTAATAGAGGAAAAAGAGAACAAAGTTTTTTCAACACCGACCAATAATTATAACGTAATCTACACTTATTGACGAAAAAAAGCAAAAAAAGTTGCGCCTTTTTCGTCGAAAAAGGAAGAAAACCTATAGCCGTTGCTTATGGGGTAGGACGCTTTATTCGATGATCAGTTTTTGTTTGTAGACGGAATCTTTTGTTGAAACGACGATCATATAGACCCCGGTGGGAAGATCTTTTTCAGGATCGATGCCTAGGGTTTTGTCTTCTCCTCGTTGGGTGTCCACAGCTTGTTCATGGTATTGTTTGCCGAGCAGGTCGCGGATCATCAACCGTACTTTTTCATCTCCGAATCCGGAAAGCCTGACGAAGAATTCTTTTCGCGTAGGATTCGGGAAGACTTTAAGCGTTGCTCCTCTGCTGTTAGCTGGTTCGAACCGGACAGCAACACTTTGACTATAATGAGTCTCTCCGTCGAAGTCGGTCTCCTGGAGTTTGTAGTAAGAGATGCCGCTGTAGGGGTTCGGGTCGACCGCCTGATAATCCAGTTCGGTATTGCTGTTGCCCGCAGCATCTACTTTCGTTACTTCCTCGTAATGGGTTCCGTCTTTGGAACGCAGAACGGTGAAGTAGTCCGCATTCTTTTCAGAGGCTGTTGTCCAGGTTACGTCCACTACATCCCCGTTCGCCCGGGCATTGAAACTGAGCAGTTCTATTGGCAATGGATCGGTTTGCGGTGCGAGGACCCATGGGGAGAAGGTTGTTATGCCAGGGGCGGTGACCTTATTGGTGGTCGTATTCTGTGTTTGCCCGGCTACAGGGGCTTCCCAGTATTTCCCGCTGTTTTCCCAACGTTGGGCGACAAAGGTGACCTCTCCGTTGGGCGGAACATCGTCCGGGTCAGCATAGGTGAAGGTCAGGTCGGCCGTTCCGTCAGGACCGGTCTTGTCGATTTGCCAGAACCGGTTGACCACCTTGTTACTGATGTCCGTTTCTGCATTGTTCTGCATGTGGGTTACGGTGTCCACCGGACTGACCGAATAGGGGGTGTTGTCATCGGCTGTTGGATAGGTGGACAGAGAAACCTCGCCGACATCCCCACCGGTCAGGTCCAGGGTAAAGGGGATCTGCACCCCGTTGTTCGTTCCGAAGGGGAAAGTATGAGCACCGGTGGTATTACCGATGTTCCATTTCATCCGGCTGGAATGGTCGGTCTTCTCGCTGATGATGTACCCCAGATCAAAGGTGACCGCATTGGGGGAAGTGTTCGTGATCAACAGCGTATCGTTGTCCAGGTCGATGTAGCCCTGTTCCAGGCCAAGGCTGTCGGTAACGGTGATATTGTTGAACAGGGTGACGCCCCGGTTCCCTTTGTCCACTCCAAGTTTGTAAAAGGTTTCGCCGGAAGGCCGGTTGATATTCTGTCCGGAGGTTCCCTGGAAGATCACGAGACCTTGATGTTCAGCAAAGTCTCCGTTTCCTGTCCAGTTTCCAGCGATGTTGATGCGGTAATCGTTGGTGTTATCTACATCGAGGGTCGGAGCGCCGAAGATCAAAAGGTCATTATTGACCATGGTGTTCCCGCAGAGGGTCTTGACCCCGGTACCGGAAACAGTAAGGTTGTGGTAGGTCAGTGGAGCGATGCATTGTGGTCCACTGGCAGAATAGTCCACTTCCCCCGTGCCCGGATCGATGTTTCCGGAACCTGTGGTATCGATGGTCCCGGTGTTGATGGCTATTGTCTTGTTGTTGAGGTTCAGGATCCCCTGGTCACCGATGGTCAATGTTCCGACCGTATCGTTGGTCGTCAGGTCGATGGTATCTCCATTGGTGATGATGCCATGGTCGATCCTGTCCGGCACATTGTTGGTCAGCCATGTTGACGGGTCATCCCAGTCTCCGCTTTTCACGGTTCGGTTCCGGGCAACTGCTATGGTAAAGTGGTCACCATCATTCAGATCAACATTATCAGCTCTTCTGAAGGCTCCCGAAAGTCCGTTCATGCCGTATATATCCGGATCGCCGGTCGTGAAGTCACCATCACCGTCGGTATCCACCAAAATGGTATAGGCGCTGTAATTGGCCGGTTTGGCCGGAAGGTTCGTGGTGTCCACGGAAAGCCGGACATTGCCCAGATCGTTCGTATGATCTGCTCTCCAGGTTCTGGGCAGCCGCTGAATGGAATCATAGGGAACGCCTGTGGCGGTCCAGCTTCCAGCCCCGGCATTGTCATGTCCTATGATCAGGTAATCACCGTTGTTGATGGTGGAAGGTTGGTCCATCTTCACGATGCCGGTTCCCTGAGCGATCACGTGGTTGTTGTTCGCATCATCCTGGCCGATCCCGAAGACTTCGTAGTCGTAATTGTTCTGGTAGGTATACATGTCGTTCGGGATGCTGCTCGGACCAGCTTCCAGCTCATTCTGGTATTTGGCAGCGAAATAGTTCTCGACGATCTTCTTCTGGGCACTGTTGAGCAACTGGTTATAACTCAGGAATTCCATGAGCATGCCCTGGAAGTTGTAGGCATTGCCGGAACTACCATCATGGAAATAGGAATTGTCATTGTAACCCACGGAGATCCCTCCTGCGTGATCAAAAAGTTTTCCGATCCCGTTCTTGGTTCCCATAAGGGTGCCGTTCAGGTAGCCTTTCAGGGTACCGTTCGGCTGGTCCATTTCCAGGAGCACATAATAAACCTTGTTCTTCTTGACTTCGGCCGTTACTTCCGAATACCCCCAGGGAGTGGTGGCTCCGCCATCATCGTTGGGAAAGTTCCAAGCGCCGAGTCGGACAGAATCATTTTCGATATAGATGTTAAGCCCCCGGCTCCCTCCTCCTTGTTCGTAAAGGACTTGCCTTGTGGAAATGTCATTGCTGGTCTGGAAGGCCATGACCAGGGTTTTGAGCGTATAAGGCCCACCTGTGTTGAAATCCGTATGATTAGCGATGTCCATAGCATTGTTCGCTCCGTCGAATTCGATCACAGACCGGTTGTTGATGTTGTCACCAACATTGTTCCGGAAAGTCGGAGCGTTACCCGCTGTGGCATTGTGGCCGTTGCCGGACTGGTCGTTGATCGGGTCTGCTGCTGCTCCGTCAGCATAGGTCTCGGCATTGGACCGGAACCATACGCTGTATTGATCTTCATCACCAACACCGCCTGGTCCGATCCAGCCCAGACCATCGTCGTCGATGATGGTGTATGTGAGGGTGGTATTCCCTCCCAGGTTGGCATTGGAAGGATTACTGATGGTAACCGTGAACTCTTCGGAAGCCTCATCGATCACATCATTGAAAATGCTTGGTTTGATGTTGGCAGAATCTTGCCCTGCAGGGATGGTAAGGGTACCGTCAGCCAAGTTATAATCAATGCCTCCTCCGGTGGCGGAAACATCAGAAGCAGTGTAATCCACTGTTACCGGTTGTCCGGAAGGCGCTGAAAGTTCGATCTCCAGTAGGGCAGGGGATACACTTTCAGCTCCTGCTGCATTCGTGGTGACGAACTGAACATCCGGCTTGGTATCGTTGTCGATGATCTTGTACGTGAACTTCGTAGTGTCCCCGAGGTTGGCATTGCTGGGATTCGAGAGTTCGATCACAATGGTCTCGGTGTCCTCTTTTAACGCATCGTCGTTAATGGAAATGCTGAGGCTTTCCAGGGTGTCATTGGTCGGGAAATTGATGGTCCCTGAAGCCAGGGTATAGTCTGTTCCACCTCCGGTAGCGGTACTGGTTCCCAGGATATTGTACTCGACCGAAGAGGGGTTGGCCGGGTTGTTAGCGGTTTGATGGACATCCACGGATACCGGGGAGACCGACTCATCGTTCGAGTCTGCTTGGGCAGTGAACTGGATCTTCCGGTTGTTGTCATCGTCATGGATGGTGTAGATGTGGCTGGTATCTTGGCCGATCACCGCACCAGAAGGATTGCTCAGGGTCAGGGTCAGATCTTCATCGTTCTCCACCACTACATCGTTGTTGATGCTCAGGGTCACATAGCCGTGCCGGGCCAAATGCAGGCCGTAGGATTTGCCGCCCTCGCTGGTGTCCGGCGGATCGAGGGGCGTCTTGCCGGAGATGCATTCTACCGGCAAAGCAGCGGCGGAGTCGAATCCACCTCCGCCACCCTGCACCTGTCGGACTTCCAGGTGCGCCGTCCGC
>CAZAYA010000024.1:0-13122 GCA_964489175.1 uncultured Flavobacteriales bacterium
AGGCGTAAAATTCGGGGATAAAGGCATGAGCTTGCCTTCTTCATCGATGTAGCAACTATTTCCCCGGGCGTCGATGAGCCGGAGAACGGGGCGTCGCTGTTGGATGTTCACCGTTAGTTCTCCGTTGATCTTCCGGTAAACCTGAGCGTTCTTCACAGGCGGAAGGTTCATCAGATCCTTTTCCAGTTGCCGCAGGTCAACGGAACTGACCGGTCGGCCGACCACTCCTTCTCCTTTGTCATTGATAAAAGCCTTAACATCCTTTTCGTTCAAAAAGAACATCCCTTCACTCGTATCGACATGGATGTTCATTTCCTTGAAAGCCATACTCCTTCTGGAGCTGTTGACGAAACCGAGAAGAAGACACATCCCTGCCAGAATGCAAACCCAAAGCGATATCTGAAGGCTCTTTTTCATCAGTTACAAATTTTCAGACATTTCCGCCCTTAATTCAAGCCCTTACCGAAAAGTTCATGCACGATCCAACGTTAAAAACCTTGTTATTTTCCTTATCGGTCAAGGCTGTTCTCCTTGTTTTTCAATCGTTTCAAAAGCATTTTCGTGAGCGGATCCACCAATTGGTCGATGTTACCGGCCCCGAGGGTCAAAACCACTTCCAGCTCGCGTTCTTCAAGCTCTTCGACTACTTGTCCCCGTTTCAATAATTTTTTGTTCTTCAATTTTATTTTCTCTAACAGCAAATTGCTGTCCACCCCTTCAATGGGGGCTTCTCGGGCTGGGTATATCTCCAGCAATAGCAGGTCGTCCAGCCCTTCCAGGCTTCGAGCCAACCCGTCCAACTGGTCGCGGGTGCGGGAAAACAAATGAGGCTGGAAGATCCCGGTCAGTTTCCGGCCGGGATACAATTCTCTCACCGCTTCGATGCATGAACGGAGCTCCACAGGATGATGAGCGTAATCATCGATATAAACCAGATCAGGGCTTTTGACCCTGTATTCGAAACGGCGACGGATCCCCCGGAAGGAAGCGAGGGCCCTTCGGAATTGCCCCCGGTCAACACCCAATTCCATCGCCACAGCCAAAGCTGCTACGGCATTCTCGATATTGTACCGTCCCGGCAGAACAGAGGAAAGCATTTCCACATGCTCATTGCTCGTTCGAAGGTCAAAGACGAATTTTCCTTCCTCCACCCTGACGGTTTCTGCCCGGTAGTCCCCTTTGTTCTCTTCGATACTGTATGTGATCCCATCAAGCCCGAGCTTTGTCTGTACCCCTTCCCGCAGGATCAATTTCCCTTTCGGTTTCAATTTTCCTGCAAATTCCCGGAAAGCGTCTTCCAATGCTTTCGTTGTTCCGTATATGTCCAGATGATCAGCATCCACCGATGTAATAACACCAATATCAGGCGCTAATTCCAAAAAAGAACGCCCATATTCATCTGCTTCTACGATGGTGACCTGAGCTTTTTCATCCACCAGCAAATTGCTGTTATAATTCACCGAAATACCTCCCAAAAAAGCTTCACAGGGCATTCCGGAATCCCTGAGAAGGTGTGCCAGCAAGGTAGAAGTCGTTGTCTTGCCGTGTGTCCCCGCAACAGCCACTGTAAAACGATCCCGGGTAAGGTGCCCCAACACCTGGGCCCGCGTCCTGACCGTGAAACCGTTTTCTCTCAACCACGTCAATTCCCTGCTGTTATCCGGAACCGCCGGCGTTCTGATGATCAGGATATTCTTCTTGTTCTCTTCAGCAAGAACATCCGGGAGACAGGCGGGGTCATCCTTGAAATGGACCGGTATCCCTTCCTGTTGCAAAGCATCGGTCATGGCGGTAGGGGTCGCATCATAACCGCTCACCTGAGCTCCCTTGTAGTGAAAATACCGGGCCAGGGCACTCATGCCGATCCCTCCGATACCAATGCAATGAACGGTATGGGGCTCCTGCATGCTCATTTCTCTGATAATCTGACCACCTCCGCAACGATCGCATCAGCAGAGTTCTCCAAAGCAATGCCAGCCATATTCCGGCTCATTTGTTCCCGTCCCTCCGGATTTTGCAAAAGCTCCAGGACCACTCCGGCCAAACGCTTTTCCGCTTCCCGGTCAGGGATGATAGCCGCCGCTTTCCGGTCCACTAACGCCTGTGCATTCTTCGTTTGATGATCCTCGGCCACATTGGGGGAAGGCACGAAAATGGCAGGTTTCCGGATCAGGCAAAGTTCCGATACGGCAATGGCACCAGCCCGGGAAACGACCAGGTCAGCCACTGCATAAGCCAGGTCCATTCGTTCGATGAAAGCTTGTACTTTCAACCCTTCATACCCGGAAGCATCAACTGTTTTTCGGCATTGCTCATAATAGGTTTTACCGGTTTGCCAGACCACCTGGATCCCGGCTTCTTTGAAATGTTCTATTCCGGCCTGTATTCCTTCGTTGATGGTCCGGGCTCCCAGACTTCCTCCCATTACGAGTAATACGGGTTTTCCTTCTTCAAGACCGAAATGTTCCAGGCCCCGCGGCCGTTTTCCACTGAGTTCGATCACATCTTTTCGGACCGGATTACCGGTCAAAGCCAGCTTTTCCTTCGGGAAGAATTTTTCCATCCCTTCAAAAGCCACACAGATCCTATCAACATAGCGGGCCAGCAGCCGGTTCGTGATTCCCGGGAAGGAGTTCTGTTCCTGGATCAATGTGGGGATCCCCATTTTGGCTGCATTGTACAAGACGGGACCGCTAGCGTAACCTCCCACTCCTACCACAACATCGGGCTTGAACCTTCGAACGATCCGCCGGGCTTTGATCAGGGAACCCAACAATTTGAAAGGGAAAGAAAGGTTTTTCCAGGTGAGTTTCCGCTGGAAACCGCTGATCCTCAACCCCACGATATCATAACCCGCTTGGGGGATCCGCTCCATTTCCATCCGCCCTCTGGCTCCTACGAACAACAGTTCGACCTCCCCCTTCTGCCTTTCTTCCAATCCTTTGGCGATCGCCAATGCCGGGAAAACGTGTCCTCCGGTACCTCCTCCGCTGATGATGACCTTAAGCGAGGGCATGGGAGAAGTCTTCTTTTTGTTCTTCCTGGATGCTCCGGCTCACACTGAGGATGATCCCGATGGCGATGCACGTGAACCAGATCGAGGTCCCTCCCATACTCACCAGGGGCAAAGGCTGTCCTGTAACCGGTACCAGATTCACGGCCACGGCCATGTTGATCATGGCCTGGAACACCAGGCTAAAGCTCAGTCCGATCGAAACAAAGGTGCCGAACTTCCCGGGAGCTTTAGAAGCGATCCGGACCGAACGGAACAGAAGGATCAGATACAATAACAAAACCCCAAGCCCTCCGAAAATGGAACCATACTCCTCGATCACAAAAGCATAGATCATATCGGAATACGGGTGAGGCAGGAAATTACGAGAGCTTCCGTTGCTGGGTCCTTTTCCAAAAAAACCACCGGTAGCGATGGCGATCTTCGCCCGCTCCACCTGGTAATTCTCCACTTCTTCTTTCTTTTCATCCTTGCTATAGCTTACCACACGAGCTTTCCAGGTATCCAATCTCGGTAAAAGACCAGGCTGGAGGCTGGCAACCAGGATCAGCAGAGCAAAACCGGCAGCGGCTCCCCCTACGATCAGCAACAGGTGTTTGATGGCCACCCGGCCGATGAACATGATCACCAGGCAGGTCACGAACAGAGAAGCAGCGGTGGAAAAGTTGGCGGGCAGAATAAGAGCACATACCAAAAGTACAGGTACCATAACCGGTACGACGCCCTCTTTGAAACTCTTGATGCAGTCTTGCTTCAGGGATAACAATCGGGCCACATAGACCACAAGGGTGATCTTGGCCAGATCGGAGGTCTGAAAATTCTGATCGATGATCGGGATCTGCAGCCAGCGGCTGGCTTCATTGATGTTCACCCCGACCGCAAGGGTGAGTACCAGGAGGAAAACGGCCACCCATATCCCCACCTGGGAAAGGCGGGAATAATATTTGTACTTCAGTTTGTGCGCATAATACATGAGCACTAAACCGGAAACGATCATCAGGGAATGCTTGAACAGGTAATACTCCGTATTCCCGCCCCGGAAGTTATACGCCAGCGTCACGATAGAGCTGTATACTGCCAGGACGGAAAGAATGGACAAGAACAGGGCCACCATCCAGATGACCCGGTCCCCTTTCAGGTATTGATCGAGGAACTGTTTCATAGCAATCGATCGTCGTTGATCAAAGGGCCTTCACCGCTTGCTTGAATTGATGCCCCCGATCCTCGTAGTTCTCGAAAAGGTCGAAGCTGGCACAGGCCGGACTGAGCAAAACAGTATCTCCTTTCTCTGCCAGCTGGTAACCATAACCGACCGCTTCATAAGCCTGTTCCGTGTCCAGAATAGTCCCCACGAGATCCCCGAAAGCTTCATGGATCTTCTTGGGGTGTTTGGTCAGACATAGGATGGCCTTCACCTTATCCTTGATAATAGGGCGAAGGGCTTCATAGTCATTTCCCTTGTCTACACCTCCAGCGATCCATATCACCGGTGCATCAGCGCTTTCCAAAGCATACCAGGTCGCATTGACATTGGTCGCTTTGGAATCGTTGATGAATGTGACGCCATGAACGCTGGCCACATATTCCAGGCGGTGTTCCGCATTCTGGAAATCGGACAAGCTTTCCCGGATCACTTCTTTCCGGATCTCGAGGATCCTGGATGCTACGCTGGCAGCCATCGTATTGTACGTGTTGTGCTGCCCTTTGAGTGCTACATCGAATATTGACATAAGTTGTTCCTCCTGTTTTTTTATGTTAGTGATGATCGTATTTCCTTGTACATAAGCGCCGTTCCCGACTTTGTGGCGAAGGGAGAAGGGATATTGCTCTGCAACGATGGTCTGCCTTTTCCCCAGTTCCTGCCGGATCACTTCATCATCATCGTTGTAGATAAAGGCATCTTCCCCTCCCTGGTTTTCCGCAATGCGGAATTTCGAGGCCACATATCCTTCCATCTTCCCTCCATATCGCTCCAGGTGGTCCGGAGTGATGTTGAGGAGCACTGCGATATGCGGCCGGAAGGCCCGGACCCCGTCCAACTGGAAACTGCTTATTTCCAATACATAATGATCGTATTCTCTTTCCGCCAACACACCAGAGAAACTCTGTCCGATATTCCCTGCCAGAACTACATCCAATCCTGCTTTCTCCAGGATGTGATGCATCAACATGGCCGTGGTCGTCTTTCCGTTGCTCCCGGTGATCCCGAGGATCTTGCCCTTCGCAAAGCGAAAAGCGAATTCGATCTCCGAGATGACCGGAATTCCCGCTTTCCTAACCGCTTCGATCACCGAAACATCATCCGGGATACCAGGGCTTTTGATCACTTCATCCGCTTCAAGGATCCTTTCCAGGGTATGCCCTTCTTCTTCCCATTCCACTTCGCCTAATTGCCAAAGAACTTCCTTGTATCGCTCAGCGACCTGCCCGTTATCGGACAGGAACACCTTGCAGCCTTTTTTCAGCGCCAGCCTTGCCGCACCTATACCACTTTCTCCGGCGCCGAGTATGGTCAACCGTTTCCCCACTTACCGGAGCTTAAGTGTAACTATGCTCAACACAGCCAGTATCACACCCATGATCCAGAATCGTGATACGATCTTGGATTCATGGATGCCTTTCTTTTGGTAATGATGGTGCAAAGGCGCCATCAAAAGGATGCGACGCCCTTCCCCGAATTTTTTCCGGGTATATTTGAAGTACCCCACCTGCAGCATCACCGATATGTTCTCCGCCAGGAAGACCCCACAGAAAATGGGGATCAGCAGCTCTTTCCGGATCGCCACGGCAAATACGGCGATAATACCCCCCAATGCCAGGCTTCCGGTATCTCCCATAAAGACCGAAGCCGGGTAGGAGTTGTACCAAAGGAACCCTACACAAGCTCCGACAAAGGCACTTATGAAGATCACCAGTTCCCCGCTGTTCGGGATGTACATGATGTTCAGATAATCGGCAAAGATGTAGTTACCGGAAACATAGGCGAACACGGCCAAAGTCCCGCCGATCACAGCCGACGTACCCGTTGCCAACCCATCCAGACCATCGGTCATGTTGGCTCCGTTAGAAACGGCCGTCACGATGAAGATCACAAGAGGGATGAACACCAACCAAGCATGATCCCTGGCCTTATCCCCCAAAAACCCGAGCAACCAGGCATAATCAAATTCATTGTTCTTGACGAAAGGAATGGTCGTTTTGGTGGAACGCACTTCCTCCCATTCATGAGGTGGAGCCGTATCTTCGGACTTATCCGTCTCTGCCACTTTATATTCCTGAGTTGGCTGCTCCACCGCTACTTTCCGTTTGATCACGATGTCTTCATGAAAGAACAGCACAGCCCCAATGATCAATCCCATACCCACCTGACCAAATATTTTGAACTTCCCGGCAAGCCCTTCCTTGTTCTTTTTGAAGGTTTTGATGTAGTCGTCAATAAAACCGATCCCCCCCAGCCAAACGGTAGCCAGGAGCATGGTGATGATGTAGATGTTCTCGAGTTTGGCGAATAACAGGGTAGGAATGAAAATAGCGGCCAGGATGATCAACCCGCCCATGGTAGGGGTCCCGGTTTTTTCCACTTGCCCTTCCAGACCAAGGTCGCGAACGGTCTCTCCTGCCTGCTTTCGCCTCAGTATACGGATGAGCCGCCCTCCAAAGACCATGGAAATGAGCAGGGAAGTGATGATCGCCATGGCGGCCCGGAAGGAAATGAACTGGAACACTCCGGCTCCGGGAAGATCGAATCGCTCATCGAGGAATGTGAACAAATAATAGAACATGCTACGGATCTTCAGGTTTGGTCGCTGCTCAATGCATTGAATGTTTCACGCAATACTTCCATATCATCAAAAGGGAGCCGTTCTCCCTTGATCTCCTGGTATTTTTCATGCCCTTTCCCGGCCACGAGCACGATGTCATGGTCCTCAGCCAGGGAGCAGGCCATGCGGATCCCTTCCCGCCGGTCAGGAATGGCAAATGCTTTTTTGGCCAGGGTCGGATCGAGGCCCTTCTTCATTTCCTCGATAATAACCTGAGGGTCCTCGCTGCGAGGGTTGTCGGAGGTCAGCACCACCCGGTCACTATATTCACAAGCGATACGCGCCATTTCCGGGCGCTTTTGCTTATCCCGATCTCCTCCGCACCCCACCACGGTGATCACTTTTTCATTCCCGGAACGGATCTCCTGGATGGTTTTCAGCACATTCTCCAGAGCATCTGGAGAATGGGCGAAATCGACAACGGCCGTGACGTCGTTCTCCGTTTTGAAATATTCGAACCGGCCCTGTACGGTCTTGAGGGAACTGATATGGGTCAACACTTCCATTTCCTCTTCTTCCAGAAGGACCGCCACCCCATATACAGCCAGCAAATTATAGGCATTGAAACTTCCTATCAGGGAGCTGTGAAGATCTTTACCGACAATGCTCAGATGCAATCCTGAAAAACGATTCTCGAGGATCTTGGCCTTGAAGTCAGCCGCCGTCTTGAGTCCAAAAGACCATTGTTTGGCCCGGGTGTTCTGAAGCATGACCTTCCCATTGCGGTCATCGTTGTTGACCAAGGCAAAGGCTCCGGACGGAAGTTCATCGAACAAGATCTTCTTAGCCCGGATGTACTCCTCGAAATCCTTATGGTAATCCAGATGCTCCCTGGTGATGTTGGTGAACACCCCCCCAGCGAAACTCAGGCCGGTCACCCGCTTCTGAACGAGTGCATGGGAGCTTACTTCCATGAAACAATAGGCGCAACCGGTATCGACCATTTCCCGCAACAAGGCATTGATCATGACCGGATCGGGAGTGGTTAATGTTGCCAGAGCTTCCCGGGTATCGATGCGGTTGACGACGGTCGACAGCAACCCCACTTTGTACCCCAGCGAACGGAAAAGTTCATATAGAAGGGTAACGGTCGTGGTCTTGCCATTGGTCCCGGTCACACCGACCAATTGTATTTCGGAAGATGGCTTCCCATAATAATTAGAAGCGATATGCCCCAACGCTTCGCGGGCATCCCGGACCTTCACATAAGTCACATGATCTGCCCGGTCTTCCGGAAGATCCTCACATACGACTGCTACGGCTCCCTGCTCCACGACCTTCGGGATGAACTGATGCCCATCCATCTCCGTCCCTTTGACCGCTACGAAAAGGTCTCCGGTCCCGACCTTCCGGGAGTCGAACCGAATGTTCTTCACCTCCACATCAGTGGCTCCAGCCACTTCTCCGATGCGCACCCGGTACAATATTTCCTGAAGCGATCGTTTCATGACAGTTGCAGACGTATTACACGTCCCTTTTGAACGCTGGTCCCGGGTGAAAGCGATTGCTCCCGCACCCTGCCGCTCCCTTTGACCTTCACCGCCAAGCCGCGATTCTCCAACAAGAAGATGGCATCCTTCAATCCCATACCGACCACATTAGGAACCTTGCGAGCATCGATCTTCCGGACATCCAATTCCACCTGCTCCTTCCTCGGAAGCGCCACGACCCATTCTGAATCAGCAGCTTTATTTTCATATGGGATGTCCAGGATCTTGAAGATGGTCTGCAGGTCATGTTGAGCACCATGCTTGGTATAAGGCACATTGTGCTCTACCATCATAGCTTTCTCGGAAAGCGGCGGCTGCAGGGCTGGGCTACTGGAATAGACCTTGTCGGCGATCTCCTTGAATATAGGGCCCGCGACCAGGTTCCCGTAGTAAACATCCCTGGAAGGGGCGTTCACCACGACAATACAGGAGTACTTGGGGTCATCAGCCGGAAAATACCCTACGAAAGAAGCCTGGTAACTGACCTTGGAATCGTAGCTATAGCCATATTTATCGTTGGCGATCTGAGCTGTACCGGTTTTACCAGCGATCTGGAATTCCGCATCCTTGAGGTTCTCAGCCGTCCCTCTCTTCACCACCCCTTTCAGCAATTCTTGTGCCTGCTGGACGGTTTTACGGGAAGCGATCGCCTCGTTGATCACTTCAGGTTCGAAACGACGGATCTCCTTGCCGCGCTTGGTCACCTTTTCCACAAACTGCGGTTTGACCATCTTCCCACCATTAGCTACCGCATTGTAAAAAGTGAGTATCTGAAGCGGTGTGAGGCGTACTTCATACCCGATGGACATCCAGGGAAGACTGACACCAGACCAACTATCGTCCGAAGTGTTCTTGATCACAGGGCGTCCTTCCCCGGCGATACGCAAACCTAAGCGGCTTCCTAACTCCATTTTGTGGAGACGATCGATGAATTCCTGAGGATGTTTGCTGTAACTCCGATGGATGGTCTTGGAGATCCCGACATTGGAGGAGACCTCAAAAGCCTTCCTCACCGTGATCTTCCCATAACCTCCTTTCTTGGAATCGCGCATGGGCTGGTCGTAGTAGTAAAAAACCCCATCCTCCGTATCCACGCTGTCCTTCAGGTCGACCTTTCCATCCTCCATAGCAGCCATGATAGCGGGAAGCTTGAATACCGACCCCGGCTCCGTGCTTTCCCCGACCGCATAGTTGTAATATTCATAATACCCCTTCCCATCAGGGCTCCTGGACAAATTCGAGATCGCTTTGATATAACCAGTCTCCACTTCCATCAGAACAGCACATCCATGATCGGCATCATGTTTCTTCAATTGCCTCAGGAGCGCATTTTCAGCAACATCCTGAATGTTGACATCGATGGTCGCATAGAGATCATTCCCATCCTGAGGCTCCACCTCGTTCCCATCACTGATCGGCTTCCATACCCCACCGGAGATCTTGCGCATCAACCTTTTCCCTTCCACCCCGCTCAAATGTTCACTAAAAGCCCCTTCCAAACCGACCGGCTTTACTCCTTCTCGTTCGTATCCGATGGTCCGGGAAGCCAACATTTTGAAAGGCTTCTCCCGCCTGTTACTCTGAATAGCGATAAATCCTCCTTTGAAGCGTCCTCTTTTGAATAGCGGAAATCGTTCGACCTTCTGAAGCTCATTGTGATCCACGCCACGTTTCACCAAATGGAAACGCTCCCCGTTCTTCCGGGCCCGTATCAGTTCCCGCTCATAATCCCGTGCACTTTTATCACCAAAAAAAGATGACAGGGAATCTGCCAACACACCAACATGGTCGTAGAAGATATCATCGGTGAGCGCATCAGCGTTGACATCCATTCTCACCTCGTAGATGGGAACAGAAGCAGCCAGCAACCGCCCCTCATCGGAATAAATATTGCCACGAACAGCCTCGATACTTCGAAGGTCGGTGGTAAGATCATCAGCTTTTTGCTGCCATTGCTCTCCCTCCACTACCTGAACCTGAAAGATCTTGTAAAGAATGAGCAGCCCGAAGATGGAGGCCCCGATGTACACCAGGTAAAGCCGCCACAGTATGTCCTTTCGGGCTTCCATGATCATTGCTTCAGCTTTTCTTTAGGCACGACCAGTTTTTTGGGCGGTTCAGTGGATTCTTTCAATCCAAGAGGGCGGGTCATCTCCACCACTTCGGAACGATGGCTCTGGTACATGAGCTTGGACTTGGTCGTGATATACTCAGAATGAAGCTCTTTGAGCTCCTCCTCCACCTGGTAGATCTCTTTAATGGTCTGTTCGGTATAGTAGCCGTACCCGATGTAGCAGACCACCAGGAAAGCAACGAACAGCAGGTAAGGCAACTGGCGAATAACATTCTCCCGGGTAAGGAAGGATCCATTGAGCACGGAGACAAGAACCTTTCCGAAACCCCCGTTCCCTTCTTTTCCGGCTTCTTTATTTTCCCGGTCGGTATCTTTTCTGAAACGGTTCATGCTCTTTCCGCGATCCTGAGTTTAGCGCTTCTGGCCCTGGGATTCCGTGCCAACTCTTCTTCCCCTGACACGACAGGGCGCCCCGTTAATGGACGAAAAGGCCTCAACGGCTTTCCGTACATATCCTTTGCCACATCACGACCAAAACCACCGGTCTTCATGAAATTCTTGACCATCCGGTCCTCCAGCGAGTGATAGGAAATGACTACCAGACGTCCACCTTTGCGAATGATGTCCGGCATAGTCCGGAGCATATGGCGAAGCGATCCGAGCTCCTGGTTCACTTCGATCCGCAAAGCCTGGAAAACCTGTGCCTCGAACTTCCGCTCCTTTTTAGGGGGAGCGTATGGCTCCAGCAAAGCCAGCAATTTACCGGTAGTAGCAACAGCATCCTTTCCTTCCTTCTGCCGGGCTCCGACCACTGCCTTCGCCAGCCGGGGAGCATTCTTCAATTCCCCATATTCCCGGAAAATCCGGGTAAGCTCTCTAACATCATTCTCTAAAAGAACGTCCAATGCCGTTCGCTCCTGACGCTGATCCATCCGCATGTCCAACGGTTCATCACGCCGGGTCGAAAACCCCCGCCCTTCAGCATCAAAATGATGAGACGCTACCCCAAGGTCAGCCAGAACACCGTCGACCGGAAGCGCATCATGCATTTTGAGATAATTCTTCATGTATCTGAAATCCTTACTGACCAATACAAGCCGGTCATCTTCCTTCATTTCCTCTGCCGCATCCAGATCCCGGTCAAAAGCAAAGACCTTCCCACTCTTCCCCACCCGCTGAAGGATCGCCCGGCTGTGCCCCCCTCCTCCGAACGTCGCATCCGCATAAACCCCACCTTTCTTTACCTGCAAACCTTCAAGAGCCTCTTCAAGGAGAACAGGGATATGATAGACCGCTTCACTCATCCCCTTTTCCCTGCTTCTCTTCTGCCGCCCCCATCACTTCCTCGGCCAGGTCTGCAAAATCCTCCCAATCCTCGTTCATCATCTCCTCATACTTGTCATGATCCCACAACTCGACCTTGTTAGAGGAAGCAAACAACACCGCTTTCTTATCCAGTCCAGCGAAATCCTTGAGTCGTTTTGGAATGAGCATCCGACCGGCTTTATCCAACTCCACTTCGGTCGCTCCATTCCGGAACTTTCTGATGAAAGCATCGTTCTTTCGGTCGAAGCGATTGAGCTTATCAAGTTCCCTGGTGATATCCTCCCACTCTTCCCAGGGGTACAACACCAGGCAGCGCTGGAAAATACCCCTGTTCATCACGAACTTATCCTGCTCTGGCCCTAACTGTCGTTTCAAACCAGCAGGAAGCATGACACGCCCCTTGGCGTCAAGATTGCATCCGAATTCTCCGATCAGGTTCTTCATAAAAAGGGAGCCAAAACAGCAGGATAAATGTATTCAATTTTTACCACTTCTTCCCACTTTATACCACTATTGTTGACAACTTTTAACGATATGAAAAAAACATTGTTACATATGGACATAACTGATTGTTTATCAATTATAAAATTGATAAAGAAAAAGTGGGAGAAAAAGAAAAAGGAAGGCTATTCGGCGAGCAAGAACAATTCACTCCCCGGGCTTATCAAGGGGTGAACAGCCAATGGAAAAAAACGTATATTTGAATAGCTTCAATCCGTTATTTCGCATGTTGGATGGAGGATAAGATCAAGAAAGAAGGCGAATTCCAGTATATCGAAGAAGGGGAAGGCCCGGCTATCGTTTTGCTCCACGGGCTTTTCGGCGCATTAAGCAATTTCAAGGGGATCTTTGAGCATTTTTCCAAACGCTACAAAGTGGTGATCCCGATGCTGCCCATCTACACGATGCCAGTGATCAACACCAACGTCAAGAACCTTTCCAAATTCGTGCACGAATTCCTTGAGTTCAAAGGCCTGGACAAAGTCAACCTCTTAGGCAATTCTCTTGGCGGCCATGCTGCTCTGATCTACAGCACAGAACACCCAGAACGCCTGAACACCCTCACCCTGACCGGAAGTTCCGGGCTTTATGAGAACTCCATGGGAGGAACCTTCCCCCGGCGGGAAGACAAGGAGTTCATCCGCAAAAAGGTCGCGGTCACGTTCTACGACCCCAGTCATGCCACCGACGAACTGGTAGACGAATGCTACAGTATCGTCAATGACAAGAACAAGTTGATCCGCATCCTTTCGCTTTCCAAATCAGCCATCCGCCACAACATGGCCAAGGACCTTCCCAACATCGAAACCCCTACCTGTTTGATCTGGGGTAAGAACGACACCATCACCCCACCCAAGGTGGCCGAAGAATTCCATCAACACATGCCCCACTCAGACC
>CAZAYA010000024.1:13132-22071 GCA_964489175.1 uncultured Flavobacteriales bacterium
CTGGGTCGATAAATGTGGTCATGCCCCCATGATGGAACGCCCTGATGAGTTCAACAAGCTACTGGACAAGTGGCTCTCCGAACACGTCCCGCATGAAGATCCGCAAAGTTGAATTCCTCGGGAGCTTCAGCCAGATCGATCAACTCCCCACTCCCGGCCTTCCTGAATATGCCTTCACCGGTCGTTCGAACGTAGGTAAGTCTTCCCTGATCAACCTGTTAACCGGACGGAGGAACCTGGCTTACACCTCTGCCAAACCAGGCAAGACCCAACACCTCAACTTTTTCCTGGTCAATGATGCCTGGTACCTGGTGGACCTCCCGGGATACGGCTATGCCAAGGCCCCGAAAAAACAACGCATGCAATGGCAGGAGGTCATGTTCCAATACATTTCCATCCGGCCGAACCTCCTGAGCCTTTTCGTGCTACTGGATGCCCGCCACGAACCGCAAGCCAGCGACCTGGATTTCATGCGCCAACTGGGAACGAACGGGATCCCCTTTTCCATGGTCTTCACCAAGAGCGACAAGATCTCCGCCCCCCAACTCGACAAGAACATGGCTCATTACAAACGTTCCATGCGGGAAGAATGGGCTTTCCTGCCCCAGAGTTTCAAAACCTCGGCTGTCAAGAAAAAAGGCCAGGAGGTGATCCTCAGCTTCATCGAGGAGACCAACCCTGTCTTTTACCAACAAGACAACCCCTGAACCAGACGGGCCCGACCAGGTTCTTATTTTTGTCCACACACTGAAACCCCTGATCCATGAACAGTTTCGTTTCTCGAATTTTCACCCTCTTTCTGCTCATATCGATCACCCTCACAAGCCATGCCCAGCGGCAAGGCTATTGGCAACAAGCCATTGAATATGAGATGGACATCAACATGGATGCTGAGAACCACCAGTTCTCCGGCACTCAGGAGATCACCTATTACAACAATTCCCCGGACACCCTCCGCAAGGTCTTTTTCCATCTCTATTTCAACGCTTTTCAACCGGGCAGCATGATGGACATCCGGTCCCGGACCATCGAGGATCCCGACTCCCGCGTTGGGGATCGGATCTCGAAACTCAAAGAAGACGAGATCGGTTACCACAAGATCCGGAAACTGGAACAGGATGGAGCATCTCTCGAGTACGAGATCGTAGGAACCGTAATGGAGGTAAAATTGGCCGACCCATTGCGTCCCGGCAAGAAGGCCGACTTCTCCCTGGCCTTTGATTCGCAGGTCCCCTTACAGATCCGTCGTTCCGGCCGGGACAACAAAGAAGGGATCGAATTCTCCATGTCGCAGTGGTACCCCAAAATGGCCGAATACGATTATCACGGCTGGCACGCCGACCCCTATGTGGCAAGGGAATTCCACGGGGTATGGGGTGATTTCGACGTGACCATCCACATGGACAGCAATTATGTGATCGGCGGAACAGGGGTCCTTCAAAACCCACAAGAGGTAGGGCATGGCTATGAGGATCCTGAAAAACAACTCAAACGCCCTGATAGCAAGAAACTCACCTGGCATTTCCAGGCGGAAAAGGTCCATGATTTCGTCTGGGCTGCCGACCCTGATTACGCCCATACCACCCACCAGGTACCGGACGGCCCCGAACTGCACTTCCTCTATCAAACGGACACCCTTCAGGAGAACTGGGAAAAACTCCCGGAAAAGACTTCCAAAGCTTTTCAATACATGAACGAGCACTTCGGGAAGTATCCCCATGATAAATATTCCGTTATCCAAGGAGGAGACGGCGGCATGGAGTACCCCATGGCCACCTTGATCACCGGTCACCGGAGCTTTAAGAGTCTAATGGGAGTGACCGCCCACGAGATGAACCACAGTTGGTACCAGATGGTACTGGCCTCTAACGAGAACATGTATCCCTGGATGGACGAAGGCTTCACGGTCTATTCCAGCGACAAGGTGATGCAACACCTCTTCGATAGGAAGAGGCCTCACCGCGGTAGCTACTCCTATTATTTCCGGGTGGCGGAAAGTGGTAAGGAAGAACCCATGAGCGTTCACGCGGATGCCTACCACACCAACGCCGCCTATGGGGTGGCCGCCTATTCCAAAGGATGTGTTTTCCTCCACCAGCTCAGCTATGTGGTAGGAGAAGAAGCTTTCATGAAAGGCATGCGCCGGTACTACAACACCTGGAAATTCCACCACCCCCAACCCGTGGATTTCAAGCATGTGATGGAAGCAGCAACCGGTATCGAACTGGACTGGTATTTCCAGTACTGGCTGAACACCACCCGGCAAGCAGACTTCAGTCTCAGAGAAGTGGAATACCGGAACGACTCCGCGCTGGTGACCCTGGAAAGCGTGGGAAAGATCCCCATGCCCATCGACCTGAAAGTGACCTTCGAAGATGGTTCCGAAGTGCTCTATTACATCCCCCTCCGGATGATGCGAAATGAAAAGGCCAAAGAAAGCGAAACCAAGCGGATCCTCCTGGAGGACTGGCCGTGGCCGTATCCTTTCTATGAGGTAGGAGTTCCTGTGAAGGACCGAACGATCCAAAAGATCGAGATCGATCCTTCCGGGCGCTTAGCCGATATCGACCGGTCGAACAATGTGTATCCCGGGTCGGACAGGCATAAGTTCAGAGGGAAAACAAAACAGCTGAAAAAATAAGCCTGAAAGGTCTGTGAGCATTCCCGGGAAGCCTTACTCTACTTCATGATCTTGTTCAATCCAACAAGGTCACATGCCCGGTGAAGTCATGGTATTCTCTTGTCGCTTCGGACCGCACCCTAAGCTTCCAAACATATACATCGGCAGTAGCTTTTTCAGGAACGCCTTTCACCTCACCATTCCAAGCTTCCCCCGGGGTCGATGACTCGAATATCAACTCTCCCCAACGGTCCCAGATCCGGAAGTGATAAGCCTCCCCGGTTATGCCCTCGACAACGGGACGGAACCCCTCGTTGATGTTGTCACCATCAGGGGTGAAGGCATTGGGGACATATACCGAGAAGACATCGTCTATCTCCACGAATTTGCAAATGGAGTCCACGCAGTTGCTGTCGTTCCAGGCCCTCAAACAAACCCGGTAGGTCTTCCCGACACTGTCGGAATAGACATGATAGGGAGAGACCGTTCTCGAAGTATCCCCATCGCCGAGATCCCAACGGTAAGCATCCCCCCCCCGGGAATTATTGGCGAAGAGCACCTCGGGGTCCCGAATGTCGGCATCGTCCGGTGAGTAATTGAAAGCGGCCACGACCTCCGGCGGACTGATCACTTCTGCGGTATCCTCTGTAGTACATCCCCTGGGATCGATGGCCGTAACAACATAGGTGCCACCACATAGCTCCCCGAAGGAACTGTCGGTCGATGACACCTCGCCATTGGTCCAGGAAAGCTTGTAGGAAGTGGCCCTCGGAGCATCCACAGCGATGCGACCGGAGCAATCCCCATAACAGGTCTCGTTCTTAAGGCCCATCCCTTCGATATCGAATACAGGAGGCTCTCCCACCGTGGCGAAGGCCGTATCAGAACAACCTGCCAGGTCGGTGACGACAACACTATGAGCCCCGGCACATACATTCTGGGCGGTAGAATCCGACCCGACAACGTTCCCGTTAGCATCTTCCCAGGAGAAGGACCACTGGGAGAGATCCCCGATACCTCCGGATACATCGACATAGAGTTCCCCGTCACAAACCCCATAACAGGTGGCATCAACGGAGGAAGGCGTAAGATCGATGGGAGTACCAACCTCGACCCGGACATGACCACTGTCCGTGCAACCATTGGCAGCGGTCACAGTGACGGTATAATCCACGACCGCACCATTGCTCAGGGTCACCAAAGGACCCGCAATATTGGAATCGCTGAGCCCTGTTGCAGGGCTCCAGCTATAATTCACCCCACCCGAAGCGGAGATCGTAACGACCTCCCCGGGACAGAGAAGGGTGTCCGGGGAAGTGGAAACCACAGGAGGAGCAGTATTCTCGGAAACATCAACAACGGTAGTGTCGATGCAACCATTGACGGTATCGGTCACTCTTAAAGCGTAGCCCCCTCCCGAATCGATCACCACCCAGGAGGAATCGCCTGCAGCGTCCATGATGTTCCCATCAGAAGTGGACCAGGAGAAACTCAGATCGTTGCCGGTGGTCCCGGAAGCATCGACCGTATCAACAGGGGTATTGCAGGTAATGGTCTGAAAAGGTGCTATATCGATGGCCGGATGGGCCGTATCCACAGGGACCATCACCGAAGCAGTGTCGACACATTTATTGACCGGATCGGAAACGATCACCGTATAGGTCCCACCGGCATCGATGGTGACCGTGGAGGAATCACCCGCCGCATTCTGAATAGAACCATTATGGAACCACTCATACCCAATGCCCCCGGAGTTGGTCGAGGAACCGGAAACATCGAGTACCTGGGTGGGCTGATAGCAGGTAAGGGCGGGTGGCGCAGCAGGGGAAACCTCCGCGTCCGGGGTCACTGTATCCCGGGGAATGTATACTGTTGTACTGTCCCGGCAATCGTTGGAGGGGTCATGAACAAGAAGTTCATAATCACCGGGGGCATCGATGCCGATCGTGGGGCCGGTAGCACCGGTGGTGATGTTCCCGTTGGGGGTCGACCATTGGTAAGTATGGGTCCCGGATCCCGAGAAGGACCCCGAGCCATCAAGAGTCATGGAAGTCACCTCACAATCCAGGGTGTCGATACCGTCGATCACCGCCAGGGGCGGAATGGAGGTTTGGACCACCGTGACCATGACCGTATCGGAACAACCGGTGACATCATCGGACACGATCAATTGGTAATCCCCTCCACGATTCACCTCGGGAGTAGTGGTATTGCTTCCGGAAACGATGTTGCCGTTCAGGGTGGACCAGGCAAAGACAGGATTACCGGGGGAAGTGGTCGAAGAGGACGCATCGAGGGTCACGCGGGTGTTCTCACAGGAGACCGTATCGGGCTGAGCAAAAGAAGCAGTAGCATCCCCCACGCTCACGAGCATCGAGTCGGTGCTGCTGCAACCGTTCGTATCGGTGCCGGTAACAAAATACCAGGTATCGCTGATCGGGGAAACGGTAATAGAAGCACTGCTCTGCCCACCCGGGTTCCACGAATAGGTGTCGGCCCCGGAAGCGGTAAGGATACCGGACGCTCCTGCACAGATCGTATCCTCCCCGTCCACATCGACATCGGGCAAAGGGTTCACAACGATCCTGGAAGTAGCAGTATCCATGTTTCCTTCGGCATCCGTGACGATTACCTGATAAGAAGTGGTGGAATCAGGGGCATCGGCATGAGGCCCAGGGCCGCTGGCACTTCCGAGCCCCCCTCCGCTCCAATCGTAAGTGAAGGGAGGATTATTGCCCGAAGCAACAGCCTCCAACTGGCCACTCCCCCCTTCACAAACCGTATCTCCACTAAGAGCGACTTCGATACAGATCTCAATGTTCACCGTGATATTATCACTCGCTTTGCAACCGTTCGTATCCGTGCCCACGACACTGTATATCGTCGAAACATCAGGACAGGCCAAAGGATCTTCCAGGGTCGGATCGTCCAACGTTGAATCGGGACTCCACTCATAACCATTGCCCCCTGATACACTCAATCCCACACACTCTCCCTGACAAACAGTAGTATCTCCTCCTGCCACAACATCAGGAAGCGGGTCCACCACCACAGTTACAGTATCCTTATCGGTCTCCCCTGAACTGTCCGTGACCGTAACGATATAATCCGTGGTCTGATCCGGACAAACGACATGAGGACCCGGGCCGTCCGGCACAGAATCGTGACCCCAGGTAAAGGCGTAAGGTGGGTTTCCGTGAAAGGCTTCAGCCTCCAGCTCCGTACAGGATCCCTCACAGATCCTTTTGGGGAAAAGGTCCGCCTCCACCCGGGGAGGAGAAACGCAAGAATCCGTTGTGATCCGGATGTTGTCTACCAACATATAGGTATTTGTATACTCTGTAGAATCAGGTGTATACGCCTTTGGTATCAAAGTAATGGAGTTACAGGCACTTTGAGGAGTGAACGTGGCGGTGAAGGTTTGCCATTGATCCCTTGTGGAAATCCACCCAGTGGTCAACAAGAGCTTACCTTTGTCACAGGGACCATTCCCGCACCACACTTGCAATTTCCCATCATCATTATCAGGATTAGCCCCGGTAGCCTGAGAGGATACCGTAGCATCGACGCTGATCGTGTATTCCTGACCGGGAATGAAGGAGGAACACATGGTCTGGGTCGCTGCCTCACTCATCCACCCCCAGGCAGGATCCCATGTAGGACTCCAACCACCCCCAAAGCCAACATACCAATTCCCGTCAGAAGCAGGATAGGAAGAAGGCCAGCTCAGTTGACAGTCCGTTGGCTGGGTGTCTGAAGTACCTTGACTACACTGATCCCAATAATTCGAAGTGATATTATTCGGATCACAGTACGCCCCATCCTCAAAGGACGGGTTCTTAAGGCAGGGTTGACACCCAACCGGTTCAGGATCGGGCTCGTCGATCTGCACCCAAACGAACTTCTTGCAACCGTCATCGTCCTCTATGATAACCCTGTACCTCTCCGCACACAGACCAGTAGCGGTGTTACCCGTCTGCGAACCAGCATTGGAAGGCCATTGCACGGTATAGGGCGAAACCCCTCCTGAAGAAGTGACCGTGGCCTCTCCATCACACTCTCCAAAAGCAGAAGTCCAGGTCGTATCCACGGAAAAAGTCAGTTCAGAGGCTGGTCCGCTGTCATAACAATCGCAATTGTCCAGGCAAACCCGTGTTTTTTTGTAATTGAGAATAGAAGTGATGGTATTCTGATGCCACTGGTCATTAGGGCCCATATTCTGAGGGGCCATGACATGGATGTTGGTCTGTGGAACATGACCCGCTGTCCAGTTGTGCCCCAGTTCATGGGCTTGAGTGACCATATCCCGCAACTGATCATTATAATAATGTTGGAGTACATTATACTTAATCGTGTTGCAAATGGCCCCATCATTCGCTTTTCCTATTGTGGTCCCGTTAAAATCCCTGTCGGTCCAGAAACTGGCCACATCATAGGGGTTGGTGAATCCTCCCCCGTTCCCCCAGGCCTGGAAATCCCTTAAAACATTCAACGCAGCTGTTTCCCCGACCGGAGATATCTCCGTGGGATCAGTGGATACATAGGTCTCGGTAAGTACATAGGAGATCCGCAAAGGACCCGGTTGATAAAGGCCGTTGACCAGATTCATCATATCGATCATTTCGGTCTCAACGGCCGGCACGCTACCGAATTCATCCACCATCGTTTTATCGGCCGCCAAAGCGATCTCGACCACGGAACAGAAGGTTTCATCACCTTCTCCCCGCTGTTTGGCCTCAGGCCTTTTGTGTAAAAGGGAACCTTTTTCTTGCCTGGTCTCAACCCCGCAGCTAACCTTTTCTTTCTCGATAAGATCATCGATGGTATACAGAACGACCAGGTCCCGGGGGGCATCCGGCACAAATCGATGGACCGGCTCCACAACATGGACCTCCCCATCCCTCATGAAGAGTCCTGATAAATGATCAGAGCGTATGGATAATCGTATCACGGAACTCCCGGCACCTTCCCCTTTCGTGAAATACCCCTTATAGGTAAAGGGGGGCTCGGACCTGCGTCCCGGGACCTCACCGTTACTGGTCCTGAGCACATACCCACTGCTTCTCAGATCGTATCTTTTCAAATGAGTTTCCCAGCGATGATCGTCGCCCCAATGGAAAGCAAGGTCCACCCCTTCACCCTTTCGACTCATGCCTTTATGAAACCTCTGAAGATCAACCTTATACACCCTATATTCCCGGAAATGATCCTTCAGCCCATCAAGGCCTTTTCCATCAAACCGTTCCGCTTCGAGTACAATATCATTTGGAGAAGCTTGAGTACTTCCTGCTAATACAAAAAAGCACACCACATGAAAGAGGACCTGGATATGGAAAGACCTGCTCAACACCAACGAAAAAAAAGTACTCTCCGAAAAGGCGACCACAAGCAATAGAAAATATTAGCATCGGGAAAACAATTGTAAAACTAACTGGAAACCCTTAAAAAACAAAATTAAATATCCAACTATAGTTAAAAACTTATTTTGAATTTTAAAATTCATGTATTTCAATACATAAATTCGTAATTTTATATTAAATCAATATGATCGGTGGATACTTTTCATAACTTAAAACATCTATTTGATTCAATTAAGTGAAGGCCAGGGGGAGAACAAAAATGAAAGGACTGGAGGAAATACTGCTAAGAATAGAACCTTACCCCAGGAAAGACACTCAGTGAAGAACAGCCAGCTCTTCGGGCCCAGGATATTTCACCCCACTCCTAAACCTACTTTCGCTCCTGCATCTTCTTCACCACCCTGGTCACCAGTCGGCGAGGGGTGAAGCGAATGGACCCTACAGATAGCTTGTTCAACAAGCCCGGCACTACGACCCGTTTTCCCTTTTTCAATCCCTCATAGCCGATCCGGGCGACTTTTTCGGCCGACATCACGCTCATTCGGTCGAACAACTTGGATTCCTGCATACTGGCAGCGTCCTGGAAACCGGTCGAGGTAGGCCCGGGACACAACGCCGTTACCGTTACCCCCGTTCTTCTCAATTCCTCTGCCTTGGCCTCGGAAAAAGAAAGGACGTAAGCTTTCGAAGCATAATAAACAGCCATCAACGGACCAGGCATGAATGCAGCAGTGGAAGCCACGTTCATAATGCGCCCTTGCCCTCTTTTCACCATTCCGGGAATGAAAAGCTTGCTCATGTGGGTCAGGGCTTTCACGTTCAGATCGAGCATCATGGCTTCTTTGCCCCAATCGGTCTCATGAAAGGCACCAAATCCTCCGAACCCAGCATTGTTCACCAAGCTACCCACCTCTATCCCTTGCTCTTCCAAAGCATTTTGGATCTCTTCCGGTGCTTCC
>CAZAYA010000025.1:0-21861 GCA_964489175.1 uncultured Flavobacteriales bacterium
GTTGGGAGAGGCGTTGCAACCCTTCTTCGATGGCTGGAATATCTCTGGGAGGTTTGCCCCGGTATCCTTCAAGGATGGTATGGCTCCTCACCTGCTGTACCATTTGCTTTGCATCTCCGGGGGTAATGGGAGCGATCCGGAAGGCTACATCGCGGAAGATCTCCACAAAAGAGCCGCCCAACCCGAACATGAGCATGGATCCGAAATGCTCGTGATGGTTCGCCCCGATGATCAGTTCTACGCCTTCTTGCACCATTTCCTGAAAGAGGATGCCATCTACTGAAGCTTCCGGGGCATTCTTTGGGACTTCCGAATGGATCTTGTCCCAGGCTTCTTTCAGTTGCTGGGGGTTTTTTACCCCGAGCACTACGCCACCAACGTCTACTTTGTGAATGATCTCCCGGGAAACGACCTTGGCTACAAGTGGGAAACTTAATTCCCCGGTCTTCTTCTCCAGTTCTTCTTTTCCGGTCACCATGGTAAAGGGGGCTACATGAAAACCATAGTCCCTTAAGATGTTATAGCTCTCTGGCTCGGTAAGGAAGGGGCGACCTTCACGGCATGCTTCTTCGATGACCTGATCGGTCCTCTGGTGGTTCCTTTTGAACAGGAGCGGTTCTTCCACGGGGGCATGGGACCATTGTCCATAGCGGTAACTTCGTCCCAGTGCTCTGACCGCGTTTTCTGCGAAGTCATAGTTCGGGATGGAAACATCACCGAGGATACGGGCCAGCTCTTTTCCGTTCTGCTCATCGGCAAAACAGGTGATCAGTGGTATTCCTCTGGCCCTGCCTGCTTCACTGTGGGCTACCACTTTTTCTGCGATCGCCGGCAGGTCCGTCATCATTTGGGGGGTCCCCATGACCAAGAGCGCATCTACCTCCCCGGTTTCGATCATGATCTTCAATACATGGTCGAAACGTTGCGGGCCGGCATCCCCGACAAGATCGATGGGATTGTGGGGGCTGCAGACCGATGGCAGCTCCTTCATCAGTTTCTCTTGAGTGAGAGAAGAAGGTTCTGGAAGTTGTAGACCCGATCTTTCCGCAGTATCGGAAGCGATGATGGCGGGACCTCCTGCATTGGTGATGATACCCAGGCGGTTCCCTTTCGGGATCGGTTGTCGGGCGAGTAACCTGGCATTGTCGAAAAGATCTTCCAGCCCTTCGGCCCGGATGATACCACACTGTTCGAACAGAGAATCGAATACGCTTTCATCCTCGGCCAGGGCTCCTGTATGGGAGGAAGTTGCTCGTTTTCCGCTTTCGGAGCGACCGGCCTTGAGCAGCAGGATAGGTTTGGGATGCTCGCCGGTGGTCACTTCCCGCGCGATCCGGATGAATTCCCGCGGATGGCTGAAGTGTTCGATGTACGCCATGATCACGTCCGTGTGCGGGTCCTCTTTCAGGGATTTCAGGAGGTCGTTCTCGTCGATAATGGCTTTGTTGCCCATCGAAACGAACTTGGAGAATCCGATGTGCCGGGAAGCGGCATATTCCAATGCGTGAACCCCTACAGCACCGCTCTGGGAAAGAAAGCTGATGTTCCCGCTGCGGGGCATGCTTCTTCCGAAAGTGGCGTTCAGCCGCACTTCTTCATCACCATTGATAATGCCCAGGCAATTCGGTCCGACCAGAGCGATACCATGGTCCCGGGCGATGCAGGCCAACTCCTGTTGTTTCTTTTTTCCTTCCTGCCCTGTTTCCCCAAAGCCTGCGGTGATAACAACGGCTGCCGGCACTCCTTTTTCTCCACATTCCCTTAGAACGGGGAGCACGACCTTTCCGGGTGTTACGATCACAGCCAGGTCGACCGGCTCGTCGATATCGGTGACGCTGGCATAGCATTTCACGCCCTTCAGGGTGGTACGTTTGGGGTTGACGGGGTATATCACCCCTTTGAAATCCTCGCTGAAGAGGTTGTTGAAAAGGGCGGAGCCTACTGAAGCTGGTTCATCCGAAGCTCCTATCAGGGCAACGGATCGGGGGGACCACAGAGGGGCGAGTGTACTGGCGGGCTTGGTGGCGGTCGATGGAATAGGCATGAAGCTGGGAAAGGATCATTTCTTCTCGTTCTCGTGCATTTCGATGTAATGCTGGAGCATGCTGTGCAATTGCTCGAGGTAATCCCCGAGCGCTTTGACGTCTAGTTTTTCCTCTCCTTTGCTGGGAATGGTCGGAGGGATCTCGTCGAGGTATTGATAGAGTTCGGGGTATTCTTCCTCGATCTTCTGTGTTAGTTCGGTGATCTCTTTGGTGTATTTCCGGAGTCTGTCCATGATCTTTCTTTTTAGTAATTCTCCTGGTTCATGATCGCTTGCATGATGCTCACCTGGAACATGGGGTGGAATCCTTCTAATTCAGGGCCCGGCTGTAGCATGGAAGGTTCCAGCATGAATTCCATTTCCAGTACGCAGGGGATGCGGTCGTTGGAATTCCTTTTGGTCAGGTGTCCCGTGCCAGTTATCCATCCGGAGTATTGTCCGAGCATCAGGACGCCTTCGACAGGAAAAGCTCCCGGGGCCATGCATTGTTGCGGATCGATATGGTCGACGCCGAGGTTGCCGTCGAAGATCACTTCCTCCCGGGGAAGGTCCATTAAGACACGGTTCAGGGAATCATGATCGGCGATCAGGGTGGAAGGGTCCAGTCTCATGATGATATCCCCGGACTCATAGTCGACCAATACGCCCAGTTGTCTGCTCTGTGCTGTGAAGCCTTCCCCTTTATGATTCCCCTGTATTCTGATCTTGGCCTCCAGGGTGCGGTGTATCTCCTGGGCGGTAAGGGGTTGGAGAAGGCCCAGGAGGAGCATGGCAGGTATGACGGAACGGATCAAGTTCCGGAGGCTGACAATGTTGAGGAGGGAAGGGCTTGGATGTATCATTTGGGCGATCAGGTTTCTTTGAAGATAACAAATCATGGGTTTTTCCTGTTTCTGCCCAATGATCTTTGTCATTGTGGTCAGGATAGCAAGCATGGCTTGTATGATTTTTTTGTACCTTTTTCCTTATTAACCCAAGCTGAAGTTGCTCTTATAGCTTATTATGTTTTCATCCAATGTTCCACTTGTGTATAATGAGATGGATATAGGGGAAATCGTTTTTTCAGGCAATGAAAAAGGGATCGGGGTTGTCTTCTTGGCAATAGGTGGATAAATAGCTAGCTTTGATCTATGTCGTGCTTCTGTACTTTCTTTCGTTGCTCTCTGCCCCTTTTTTTGCTGCTCGCTTTTGGCTGGTCCGTACAGGGGCAGTCTCCTGCTGATATTCCCGTTCTGAAGGGTAAGGCCGCTTCTGAAGCAGTTCCGGGGGCTGCTGTTGTCCGAAAAAAAACCGATGGGGAGCCCCCTGCTTTTGTGCGGTTCCGATCGGGGCAGGAGGTCGCTTTGAATCAGTTTCCGGCTTGGTTCAAGAAGCAGTTCGGGCTCGGACAGGCTTTTGACTGGAAAGCGCTCGATGAGTTCGAAGGCCCACTCGGGAATACTCATTATCGTTACCGGCAGACCTATCAAGGCGTTCCGGTTCGGGAAACGATGCTCAACATACACGTTGCCCCATCAGGGATGGTGAAAGCTTTCAATGGGCGGGCCCTGGCATCGGTCAAGGTCCCTTCTTCTCCTGAAATGAACAGGGAAGATGCTAGAGATGCGGCATTGGAACATGTAGGGGCTGAGAAATACAAATGGCAGCTTCCTGAAGAAGAGATTTTCATCAAGGAAGAGACCGGCGACCCGGATGCTTCTTTTTTCCCGGAAGGCGAATTGCTGTATACTTATCATGGGGCCCGGGAAACCCAGGTACGTCTTGCCTATCAGTTCAATATCTATGCCCATGAACCCCGTTCCCGCTCGGAGGTGCTCGTTGATGCTTTTACCGGGGAGGTGCTTTTCGAGAACGACCTGATCCATAACGCGGATGAGACTGGTACCGCAGTGACCGGCTATAGTGGGGATCAACAGATCGTGGCTGATAAGACTGGTCCGAACAGTTACCGTTTGCGGGAAAGTGGTCGTGGAAATGGGATCGAGACCTACGACATGAACGAAGGGACGAATTATTCGAATGCGGTGGATTTTACGGATGATGACAACTACTGGGACAATGCCAATGCAGACCTGGACGAGTATGCGACCGATGCGCACTGGGGAGCGGAAATGACCTACGACTACTATTGGCAGGAACACAACCGGAATAGTGTGGATGATAATGGGATGGTATTGAGAAGTTATGTTCATTATGATGAGGATTACGGGAACGCTTTTTGGGACGGGCAACGGATGACCTATGGGGACGGGAACAATAACAACCCATTTACCACCCTGGATATTACTGCTCACGAGGTTACGCACGGGGTGACTACCTTCACGGCTGATCTGGATTACAGCTTTGAATCCGGGGCCTTGAACGAATCTTTCAGCGATATCTTCGCGGCAGCGGTGGAATTCTTTGCCCAACCCGGTTCGGCCAATTGGGAGATCGGAGAGGATATCGGCGGGATCCGTTCCATGTCGGACCCGAACAGCTACGGGGACCCTGACACTTATCAGGGGACCAATTGGCATACAGATGCCACCGATAATGGAGGTGTCCATACCAATTCCGGCGTGCAGAATTACTGGTTCTATTTGCTGGCGGAAGGAGGGAGCGGAACCAATGATCATGGGGACAATTACACGGTTAACGGCATAGGAATGGAGGATGCTGCAGCGATCGCCTACCGTACCCTGAGTATCTACCTGACCCCGACTTCAGAGTATGCCGATGCTCGCTATTATTCCATCCAGGCGGCTCTGGATCTGTTCGGCCCTTGTACACCACAAGTGGAAGCTGCTACTAATGCCTGGTATGCTGTAGGGGTGGGGGATGCTTATATCCCGGGTGTTCACAGTGATCTGGAAGCTAGTATAACTGCGGATTGTCAGGCGCCTGCCACCATTCAATTCTCCAATTACAGTCAGAATGCGACCGATTTCACGTGGGCTTTCGGTGATGGGGATAGCAGCCAGGCTTTCGAGCCTTCCCATACCTATTCAGCTCCGGGAGAATATTCCGTTACCCTGATCGCTGATGGGGGGGCTTGTGGAAAAGATACCCTGGAGGAGGTTGATCTGATCAGTATCGGTCCTTCAGAACCCTGTAACGTGGTGATGGATTCTTCAGGGGTGGGGCCGATCCAGAAGAACTGTATGGGATATCTGTATGACAGTGGTGGTCCTCAGAGCAATTATCCTGACCAGCGGGATAGTTATATTACGATCTCTCCTGCCGGAGCATCTCAGGTAGAGCTCGAGTTTTCCATGTTCGATGTGGAAGAAGGCAGTGGTTCTACCTGTGATTATGACTATGTGGAATTCTTTGACGGTTATGATGCCACAGCTCCTTCCCTTGGACGATATTGCAATACGACAGGAACCCCGGGGACCATCGTTTCTTCGGACAGCGCGATCACGGTGAAGCTGCATTCCGATCAGGCCCTGAATCGACCCGGCTTCAAGGCCCGGTGGGTATGTAACCTGCCGGATGCTGTTCCGGTCGCAGATTTCACGGCGAACGATACGGTTTTGTGCAGTGGGAAAGTCCAGTTCACGGACCATTCTCTTCACGGGCCTGATTCCTGGTTGTGGGCTTTTGGTGATGGTGATTCTTCCACTGCTCAGGATCCTGAACATATTTATACGCAGAGTGGGGTCTATGATGTCACCCTTATCGTGACCGATGCCAATGGTTCCGATACGCTGACCCGTTCTTCTTACATCGATGTTAACCTGCCTCCCGCTCCTACGGTGGAAGATACGGCACGCTGTTCATCAGGTCCTTTTGATCTCCCGGCATCCGCGACCGGAACGGCAAAGTGGTACGATACCGCTGTGGCCGGGGATGTTCTGGATACCGGGTCGGTATATACTACACCATCCATTAGTGATTCCGCAACATATTACGTGGAGAATGTTGTGGGAGAAGGATTCTACCAGGTAGGTCCGGCCAGCAATTCCTTCGGGACGGGAGGTAATTTCACCTATGATCAATACCTGATCTTCGACTGTTATCAGGCGGTTACGCTTCAAACTGTTCTGGTTTATGCGCAGGGGACGAAGAACCGGACCATTGAACTGCGGGATGACCTTGGAAATGTTCTTCAGGATACTACGCTCCTCATTGAAGACGGAGCCCAAAGGATCACCCTGAACTTCGAATTGCCTGTTCAGAACGACCTGCAGCTTGGCGTGGATGGTGATGGAGCGGACTTGTATCGCAATGATTCCGGGGCCAATTATCCCTATACCATTTCGGGGGTGCTTTCTATCAAAGAGAGCAGTGCCTCCACGGCTCCTCAGGACTATTATTATTTCTTCTACGATTGGGAAGTACACAAAGAAGGCTGTACCAGTGCACGTTCCAGGATCACTGCTCGCGTGAATGACACTGTTGATGCCAGTATCACGAATGCTCCGGATTCTCTTTGGGAAAGTTGCTCCATGTGGGATCTGAACGCGGTCGATACCGGCGGTACCTGGTCCGGCCCCGGTATCATCGATGCCGATAGTGGTCATTTCGACCCCGGAGTGGCTGGAGTGGGAAGTCATGATATCGTTCATTCTGTCACTTCTCCAAAATGTGGGGTTCCTATTACCGATACGGTCACCATTCAGGTCGATGCTTCATCTCAGGACATGATCACTACCAATGGCCCTTACTGCGAGAATGGTCTGCAGGATGAATTTTCGGCGACTATTTCCGGAGGGACCTGGTCCGGCCCCGGTATTACGAACACCGATAGTGGGTATTTCGATCCCGGTACCGCCGGGGTGGGGGATCATGAGATCACCTACACGGTTTTGAGTTCGTGCGGGATAAGTGATACGGATACTGTGACCGTTGAACCGGCTCCTGTGGCCACCATTCTCACCTCTCCCGATACCTTATGCCAGGACGCATCCCCTGTGACATTGAATACGGTGCAGTCTGGCGGGGTTTGGTATGCTGGACAAGGGGTGTCGGGGAGCCAGTTCGATCCGGGGGCAGTTGCTCCCGGTTCCTATGTTCTGTTTTATTTTATAACGCAGAATGGTTGTTATGCACAAGATTCGGTACGTTTCAGGGTAGAAGCATGTACCTCCGTTCCTTCCCGTCAGCAAAAGACCACCTTGAAAGTATACCCCGACCCCACCGATGGGGACCTGTCACTGGAAATGCAGTCCACAGAAGGCTGGGATGAAGGCCGGGTCCTGTTGCTGGATGCTGTGGGACGTGTCGTTACTGCTCTCTCTCTTGCTCAGGGGAACGCCTTTCATCATTCTTTCGATCTGCATGATCAGCCTGCTGGTGTGTATTGGTTGCGGATCCGCACCGATCAGGAGGTGAGACAACGAAAAGTGGTCCTTCAATAGGGCCATGGTTCATGGCTGTGAATAAACCTTTTCCGTTGGGTTGGAATGGGTTCCGAAATCCTTTTAACTTTATCTTCATAATTTGTGGTCTCTTAAACCTGCCTTTATGAAGATCCTTTCATCCCTGTTTTTTCTTGTCTTCATTGCTTTCCTTGCCGGTCCTGCTTTGGGACAAAACAGCGCCGATACCACTGCTGGTGCTCCTCTCTGGATGCGATACCCGGCTATTTCTCCCGATGGCACTTCCATTGTGTTCTCCTACAAGGGGGATCTGTTCAAAGTACCGGCAGATGGTGGACGGGCAGTACAACTCACCAGCCATGAAGGGCATGAGTTCCGGCCGGTCTGGTCTCACGATGGGGAACAGATCGCTTTTGCTTCGGACCGTTACGGGAACTATGATGTTTTTATCCTTCCTGCCAGTGGAGGAGAAGCCAAAAGGCTTACCTGGTACTCCACCAATGACTATCCTTCTGGCTTCGCCAGCGATGGTGCAGAGGTCCTTTTTTCTTCCTGGCGGCTGGATGATGTAAATGCCACGACCTTCCCTCATTCAAGCCAGGTTGAATTGTACGGTGTGCCTGTAGAAAGGGGGCGTCCGGAGATGCATCTTACTGTTCCGGCGGAGGAAGCTGTGGAGGATCCTGGCGGGAACCATATACTGTACCAGGACCGGCCGGGTGGGGAGAACCGCTGGCGAAAGCATCACACTTCTTCCGTAACCCGCGATATCTGGGTGTTCGATAAGGAAACCGGGGAGCATCGTCAGCTTACAGAATTCGAAGGAGAGGACCGCGATCCGGTATGGGCCGATGATGATGCCTTTTATTTTCTCAGTGAAAGAGGCGGGGACTTCAATGTGTGGAAGAAAAGCCTGTCAGGAGGAGCAGCGGAGCAGGTTACCGAGATGGAAAAGCACCCTGTCCGTTTTCTCTCGCGCTCTGATGCTGGGACCCTTTGCTTCGGCTACGATGGCCGGATCTTTACGATGGAAGCGGGACAGGAACCCCGGGAGATCGATGTGGAGATCCTTAGTGATCGGAAATACAATGAACGGGATATCGTCCCCATTCATGGTGATGTGACCGAAATGGCTGTATCCCCGGATGGCAAGGAGATCGCCTTCATCGTACGGGGGGAGGTCTTTGTAACCTCGGTGGACCACACTGAGACCAAACGCATTACCAACACCCCTGAGCAAGAACGTTCCGTGAGCTTTCATCCCGAGGAGAAAACCTTGTTGTATGCCAGCGAACGGGATGGGAACTGGGGTGTTTATCAGGCATCCATTGCCCGGGAAGAGGAGGAATATTTCTACATGGCTACTCTGATCGAGGAGGAACCCCTGGTGGAAGGTGATGAAGATGCCTTCCAGCCAAAATTCTCTCCGGACGGGAAGGAAGTGGCCTACCTGGAAGACCGCACCACCCTGAAGGTCCTCGACCTTAAAAGTGAGGAACAACGGACCGTCCTCCCTGGCAACATGAGTTACTCTTATGCAGATGGGGACCAATGGTATGACTGGTCCCCTGATGGGAATTGGTTCCTGGTGGAATATGTGGACGGTCATCGTTGGCCACCAGCAGAAGCTGGGCTGGTCAAGGCTTCGGGGAAGGAACCTCCGATCGATCTGACCAATAGTGGGTATCATGATGCGCGCCCGCAATGGATGATGGACGGAAAAATGATGATCTGGTTCTCCGATCGCGATGGCAATCGCTCGCACGGAGGCTTGGGGGCCGAAATGGATGTTTATGGCATGTTCTTCACCCAGGAAGGACTGGATCGTTTCAACATGGACAAGGCCCAGTATGAACTATGGAAGAAGGAACAGGAAGAAAAGGACGATGACAAGAAAGAGGAAAAGGAAAAAACTGAGCCTCTGGATCTGGAGTTGGAGGATGTTGAAGACCGGGTCGAACGGTTGACGATCCATTCCTCCGATCTTGCTGGTGCGGTAATGGGACCGGATGGCGAAAAGCTCTATTATTTGAGCAAATTCGAACAGGGACACGACTTATGGGTGCATAAATTCTATGAAGGGAAGACGGAGTTGCTCGTAAAACTGGGCAAAGAGGCTTCGGACCTTGTTTATGATGAGGAGAACGGTAATATCTTCGTCCTTTCCAAGGGGAATATTCTCAAGGTCGATCCATCCAGTGGGAGCAAGGAAGGGGTGAGCATGAGTGCTGAAATGACGCTGGACCGGGATGCGGAGCGTCGTTTCATATTTGAACATGTATGGCGGCAGACCAGGGAAAAGTTCTACGTAAAGGACATGCATGGTGTGGATTGGGACTATTACCGGTCAGCCTATGAGAAATTCCTCCCCCACATCAATAATGACCGGGACATGGTGGAATTGCTCAGCGAATTGCTGGGAGAGTTGAACGCCTCCCATACGGGTGCTTATTTCCGGGGGCATGATAATTATGGAGACAAGACCGCTTCGCTGGGGATCTACTTGGATCAGAGCCATGAAGGGAAAGGATTGAAAGTCGCTGAGGTCCTGAACAAAGGGCCACTGGATAAAGCCGATTCCAAAGTGGCTCCCGGCGTGATCATCGAAAAGATCGACGGCAAGACCATTGAACCCGGTATGAACCATTATCCGTTGCTCAACCGGAAAGAAGGGAAGAATACACTGTTATCCCTGTACGATCCCAAAAAGAAAAAACGCTGGGAAGAGGTTATGCAGCCGATCAGCCTTCGCAAGGAGAAAAGCCTTCGTTATGAACGATGGGTGGACCGCCGGCGCCGGATGACGGAACAACTTTCCGATGGAAAACTGGGATATGTGCATGTTCATTCTATGAACGATGATTCGTTCCGGAAAACCTACAAAGAGGTGCTGGGGCGCTACAATGCCAGAGATGCGGTCATTGTGGATACCCGCTTCAACAGGGGAGGTTGGATCCATGATGACCTGGCGACCCTCCTGAACGGGGAGAAGTACTTGAATTTTTCGCCTAGGGGACAGGAAAACCTGGGCGGTGAACCGATCAACAAATGGACGAAGCCGAGCCTGGTTCTGGTCAATGAAGGGAATTACTCCGATGCTCATATGTTCCCCTATGTTTATAAGACCAAGGACATCGGAAAGGTGTTGGGAATGCCTGTCCCCGGCACAGCTACCGCTGTTTGGTGGGAGCGACAGATCAACCGGAACATCATCTTCGGGATCCCTCAGGTAGGGATGAAGACCATGGAAGGGGAGTTGTTGGAGAACCGCCAGTTGGAGCCGGATATCAAGGTGCCTCATCCTCCTGAGGCCATGAGTGATGGACAGGATCCTCAGTTGAAAAAAGCAGTGGAGGTATTGATGGAAGAAGTGGATACTTCCGGTCAGGAATAAGCATTTCCTTGTTTGTCGGGATGACGACGTCATCTCTGATCTTTTAAAGGGAAAGTGTCCAGCTTTCCGGGGATCATTATCTTGCAAGAAGCTTTATGGAAACCGTTGGATCTCCCCAGGCTTCCGGCAGGACCGGTACGCTTTCCGACCATTACCGCAAGGTCCGGCAGCGAACAGAAGAGTTGTGTGCATCGCTGACCGAGGAAGAGCACATCATGCAGCCGGCATTCGAGGTGAGCCCGCCCAAATGGCATCTGGGGCATACCACCTGGTTCTTTGAGACTTTCCTGCTGAAAGTTTTTGACAAGACCTACCGGGAATATCATCCCCGCTTCGATTACTTTTTCAACAGCTATTATGTGAGTGTGGGGGATCGGTTGGATAAAGCCCGCCGCCATACCCTCAACCGGCCCGTTCTCGATGAGGTGATGGCTTACCGCCGGTATGTGGACGACCATTTGTCGGCTTTCCTGGGAAAAGAGGTGGCCTGTGATGAACAGGTTATGAAGGTTTTGGAGGTAGGGTTGAACCATGAACAGCAGCACCAGGAATTGCTGGTCTATGATATCAAGTATATCTACGGGACGAACATGATGGCCCCTGTATATGCGGCAGGGAAAAGCACTTCTTCTTATACCTCAAGGCAGCAAGGATGGCTGAAGATCCCGGAAGGGAATTATGCCATCGGTCATACAGGTAAAGGTTTTGCTTTTGATAATGAGTTCGGCCGGCATCAGGTTTTCCTGCACGAGGCCCGGATCGCGGACCGCCTGGTCACCAATGAGGAATACCTTGCTTTTATTCGCGACGGAGGCTATGAAAACCCTGAATTCTGGCTGGAAGAGGGTTGGGAATGGATCCATGAGCATGGGGTTCGGTTCCCGTTCTATTGGCGGGAAGAAGGAGGGGAATTCCGGCAATATACCTTGAACGGGGAAGAAGCACTCGTTCCCGGGGAGCCGGTTTGCCATGTGAGCTATTATGAGGCGGCTGCTTATGCTGCCTGGGCCGGGAAGCGGTTGCCCACTGAGCAGGAATGGGAAGCAGCCTGTACGCTTCATCAAACTGAAGTACCGGAAGAAGATGGGTTTTTGGAACAGGGAGCTTTTCGTCCCCTTGCTGCCGGAGACCAGAATGATCAATTGTTCGGTGAACTCTGGGAATGGACCCAAAGCGCTTATTTGCCCTATCCTTTTTATGAGCGCCCTGCAGGAGCTATTGGGGAGTATAATGGTAAGTTCATGGTGGGACAAATGGTCCTGAGGGGAGGATCCTGTGCTACGCCACGCGATCACATTCGCAAAACTTACCGGAACTTTTTTCATCCACCTATGCGTTGGCTGTTCAACGGTATTCGGCTGGCGGAACACGTTCGATCCTGATGGCTGCTGAACAGACCCTTTTGGACACTTTTGCCGCTGATGTGGAGCAAGGGCTGACCTCCTCTCCCAAGGTCCTCCCTTCGAAATATTTCTATGATGCCGAAGGTGATCGACTTTTTCAGCAGATCATGGACATGCCGGAGTATTACCTTACCGGTTGTGAATTTGAGATCCTTGATCAGCAAAATGAGCTTCTCCTGGAAGCTTTCACAGGGGAAGAGAGGTTATTCAGCCTGATCGAACTGGGGGCAGGGGATGGTTACAAGACCGAACGGCTCCTGCGCCACTTCATGAACAAAAAAGTCCCTTTTCGGTATATCCCCAATGACATTTCTCCGAACGTACTGGAGGAGTTGACCCTTTCCTTGTCGGAAAAGTATCCTTCTCTGGAAATGGCCCCTGTTGCTGGAGATTATTTTCAGGTTATGAATGAGGTCGGGGAGCAAGCGGAAGGGCGAAAGGTCGTGTTGTTCCTGGGAGGAAACATCGGTAATTACGCTCCTGAAGAGGCTTCTCATTTTCTTTCCAAACTATGGGGGAGCTTGGCACCGGGAGACCGGTTGATGATCGGTTTCGATCTGAAGAAAGAACCTTTCCGGGTCCTGAAGGCCTATAATGATCCTTACGGCATCACTGCGAAGTTCAATCTGAACCTTTTGGAGCGCATCAATAGGGAATTAGGGGGGACCTTTGATGCAGGTGGCTTTCTTCATACTCCCGTTTATGACCCGTTGGCAGGAGAGGCCCGCAGTTATCTGGTGAGCCGGAAGGAACAGGAAGTGTGGGTTGAAGCGTTGGAGCGAACGATCGGGTTCGAAGCCTGGGAAGCGATCTTCACCGAGCGGTCAAGAAAATTCTCCTTGAGCGGTATCGAGGAATTGGCCCGGGAGAATGGATTCGAAGTGATCCGACATTTGCAGGACAGCAAAGGGTACTTCGTGGATTCGGTTTGGCGCCGGGTCTGATCCGGTTATTCGCCTATTCACTGGTCATTGCTGGCTCTTGTCTTTCATTTCTTCGATCCGTTGCTGCCGTTGCATTTTGTTCTCACGATCCCGCTCTTTTCGCTTGAAGAGTTCAAAACGGCTGGGTTGATGACGGCGCGGCCAGTGGTTGTTGTGGGTGTTCACATCGGCTGTTTCCAGGTGCGGGTCCAGAATGAGCTCTTCCAGTTCTTTCTGGGTATAAAAGACCTTGCTTACGGTATTCTCACCCATTTTCCAGATCTCGGCCGGTATGTGCTTCGTTTCTGAACTGCCGTCCTTGTATTTGAACTGAAGGATCACCGGCATGACAAGCCCTCCCTGGTTGGAGAATTGCACTTCGTAGTAATTGTAATTGGCTTTCAGGAGTTCTTTTTCCTTTTTGTTCAGCCGGGAAAGGTATTTTTCATATTCCTTTTGATCGAGAATGGTCACGCTGAAGGGGTCGTATTTGTTGTAGAAGTCCTTTAAGTCAGGGTCTTCTTCCACCCGGGTTCGATCGATGGCCTCTTTGTTCCGCAGGTCGCCGATGAATTCCGGTTCCCGTTCCTTTTCCGCTTTTAGCTGCTCCTTCTTCTTTTCAGGTTCCTGAGGGTCGACCTTGTACCACTGAACATCGTCGATAGCCAGATCCACATGATCGGTGGTGTAGAACCATCCCCGCCAGAACCAATCCAGGTCGGTACCGGAAGCATCTTCCATGGTCCGGAAGAAATCCTCGGGGGTGGGGTGTTTGAACATCCATCGTTGGGCATAGGTCTTGAAAGCTTTATCGAACAATTCTCTGCCCAGAATGGTCTCCCGGAGGATGTTCAGTGCTGTGGCTGGCTTGCCATAGGCATTGTTCCCGAATTGCTTGATCGATTCAGAGTTGGTCATGATGGGCATGATGTTGTCCTTGTTGCCCTTCATGTAATCGGTGATCTTGTAAGCCGGGCCACGGCGGGAAGGGTAGTCACGCTCCCACTCCTGTTCGGTAAGGTATTGAACGAAAGTGTTCAGCCCTTCGTCCATCCACGTCCATTGCCGTTCATCGGAATTGACGATCATGGGGAAGAAGTTGTGGCCCACCTCATGGATGATCACGCTGATCATCCCGTATTTCAACCGTTCGGAGTAAGTGTCGTCCTCTTCCGGACGTCCGTAGTTGAAGCAGATCATGGGGTATTCCATGCCGATGTCTGCTGCATGGATGGATTGGGCTACGGGATAAGGGTAATCGAAAGTATACCTGGAATAGATCTTAAGGGTATGGGCGACCACTTCGGTGGAGTATTTTTCCCAAAGCGGATTCCCCTCTTCCGGATAAAAGGACATGGCCATCACTGTTCGGTCGCCGATCTCGACCCCCATGGCATCCCACAGGAATTTCCGGGAGCTGGCGAAGCCGAAATCGCGGACGTTCTCCGCTTCGAAACGCCAGGTTTTCTGCCCTTCCGCATGGGTTTTTTGGTTTTCCAGGGCCTCTTCTTCGTTGACGATGAAGACCGGGTCATCCGAAGTACGAGCTTTTTCAAAACGTTCCTGCTGTTCGGAGGTAAGCACATCATTCGCATTTTGCAATTCTCCGGTGGCAGCGACCACATGGTCCTCAGGAACAGTAATGTTCACTTTGAAATCCCCGAACGGCAGGGCGAATTCTCCCCGGCCCAGGAATTGCTTGTTCTGCCACCCTTCCACATCGTTGTAGACTGCCATGCGAGGATAGAATTGGGCGATGGTGTAGAGGTAGTTGTCATTCTTTTCGAAATATTCATATCCGGAACGTCCACCGATCTCCATGCGGTCATTAATGTTGTACCACCATTCGATCCTGAAGGAATAAGAATCCCCGGGTTCCAGCGGTTCCGGCAGGTCGATCCGCATCATGGTATTGTTTACGGTATGGTCGAGGGCATTTCCACGGGTATCACTAACCTCCTGAAGTTTGAAACCTCCGTCGAAATCGTTGTGGAGCCTTTTGAGTTGGCGGAAACTCATGTCCCCGCCGGAAATGCTGTTGGTGCGGATCTTCTCCGACATGGAATTCCGGGCTCGCTTATTTTGATCGAGCTGCACCCACAGGTATTCCAGGGCATCAGGGGAATTGTTGTGATAGGTGATGGTCTCTTTCCCTTGAATGCTCTGCTTTTTATCGTTCAGTGTAACGCTGATATCATAGTCCGCTCGTTGCTGGTAGTAATCGGGACCAGGAGCACCAGCTGCATTCCGGTAGCGGTTGGGACTGCGGAGTTCTTCGTTCAGCTGGCGGAAGGGGTTCTTGTTGGTATTCTCTCTGGAGGGAGTTTGTGCTTTTATCTTTCCTGCAAAGAGGATAAGGATCATTATCCCTGCCAGGGAAGAAAATAACAAAGAACTTCTCATGCTACCAGAATTTCGTTTCGGCCATCAAAATTAACGAAATTCCCGCAGCCGCGCCTGATACGAATAGGTTCCAGTCCCTGTGCCTGACCCGGATCACCTTTTGTGCAATGAGCAAAAGCAGGAAAATGATGGCCACGATCGTCAGTTGTCCGGCTTCTACCCCCACGTTAAAAGCAAAAAGTGGCTGAACGATGCTGGTTTCTTTGCCCAGCAGGGTTTGGAAGTAATTGGAGAACCCCAGTCCGTGGATCAGTCCGAAGAACAAGGCCAGGAAGTAATTGCCACGGAACCTCAGTTCATGGGATGGGGAGATCGCCTCCCGCTCCGGTCGGATAATGTTGTACAGGCAGGTCATTAAGATCGTTACCGGGATGAGGAATTCAACTATTTCCGCCCGAAGAGGGGCATAGCCCAGGGAAGCCAGAGCGAGGGTAAGAGAGTGCCCCACGGTGAAAGCAGTGACCAGGATCAGCACACTGCGCCATTCATTTATACGGTAAGTGGCGCAGAGAGCGACCAGGAACAGGATGTGGTCGTAACCGTTGAGGTTTGAAATATGATCGAAACCCAACTCGAAATACAGGGGGAATGTGGACATATGGTACCTTTGAATTCCTTATCGAATGGAAACGCATTCCAAAAATAGGGAAATGCAACGCTTTCTTTTTCTCCCTTTCTTTCTACTATTATTTCATGCTTTTGCTGGGGCAGGGCATCCGTTCTATGTTTCCGTGATCGAGATCGATCATGCGCCTGAGCAGCATGCGCTTCAGTTGACCATCAAGATCTTTACCGACGACCTGGAGAATACGCTGGAAAATGCCGGAGCACCTGAAATTTCCCTGGGAACGAAAGAGGAGCACGAGGAAACAGATCGTTATCTGGCTGACTATCTGGAGCAACATCTGAAGTTAAAGATGAACGGGGAACCCGTGGACCTTGTCTTCCTGGGCAAGGAAGTGGAAATGCAAAAGACGCGGTGCTATGTTGAGGTGAAAGGCATTCCGGAAAAAATAGAAGAACTGGAAGTATACTGTGATCTGCTTACCGAAATGTTCGACACCCAGTCCAACATCGTTCATACCCGTATTCACGGGCAGGATAAAAGCGAGAAGCTGGACCGGGGGTATCGGAAGGAAATTTTCACTTACTAACAGCAGAGCCTGCCTTTCATTCCGTCTCGGTTAAGCTGCCAAAATCCTTAACTTTGTTGGGTACACAGGACCCAGAACGAAGCGATATGGCTACTACCGAGAAAAGTGCGACGAAAAAACAAACCGCTCCTGCCGAACCATACCACCCCAGGAACAAAGTTCGCATTGTCACCGCGGCTTCCCTCTTCGACGGGCACGATGCTGCTATCAATGTGATGCGTCGTATTCTGCAATCCACGGGGGCGGAAGTGATCCATCTGGGGCATGATAGGAGTGTGGATGAGGTGGTCAACTGTGCTATTCAGGAAGATGCTCAGGCGATCGCTATGACCTCTTATCAGGGAGGCCACGTTGAGTATCTCAAATATATGCATGACCTGTTGGAGGAAAGAGGTGCTGGTCATGTCAAAGTTTTTGCCGGAGGTGGAGGGGTGATCCTGCCGGAAGAGATCGAGGAGCTTCATGAATACGGTATTGAAAGGGTCTATTCCCCTGATGATGGTCGGGAATTAGGGCTTCAGGGCATGATCAACGATGTGATGGAACGCAGTGACTTTCCGTTGGGGCAAGAGCTTCACGGAGAGGCTGATCGGATCAGGGAAAAAGATCCGCTGGCCATCGGTCGCCTGATCACGGCAGCGGAGAATTACCCTGATGAAGCAGCGAATGTGCTGAAAGAGATCGAGCAGGTGGCGGAAAAGACCACTACTCCCGTTTTGGGGATCACCGGTACCGGAGGTGCTGGAAAGTCATCCCTCGTTGATGAACTGGTCCTACGGTTTTTGAACGATTTTCAGGACAAGACCATTGGGATCATTTCCGTGGATCCTTCCCGACGGAAGACGGGGGGAGCATTGCTGGGTGATCGGATCCGCATGAACGCCATCAATGATGCACGCGTCTACATGCATTCCCTGGCCACCCGGCAGTCGAATCTGGCCCTGTCAGGACATGTGAAAGAAGCCCTCAACATCCTGAAGGCAGCCGGATACGATATGATCATCCTGGAAACTTCCGGGATCGGGCAATCCGATACGGAGATCGTCGACCATTCGGATGTCAGCCTTTATGTAATGACCCCTGAATACGGAGCAGCGACTCAGCTTGAGAAGATCGACATGCTGGATTTCGCCGACATGATCGCGATCAACAAGTTCGACAAGCAGGGAGCCCTGGATGCCGTCAAGGATGTGCGTAAGCAATACAAGCGGAACCATAAGCTGTTCGATGCGGAGGATGAAAGCCTTCCTATTTACGGAACGATCGCATCCCAGTTCAATGATGACGGGATGAATACCCTCTACCGCATGCTGATGGACCTCATCTCCGAAAAAACAGGAACAGACCTCCATTCTCATTTCGAGATGGAGAGCAAGGTATCCCAAAAGACCCACATCATACCGCCGGAACGGGTTCGCTACCTGAGCGAGATCGCCGAGGACAACAGAAGCTATGAGCAATGGGTGGAGGAGCAGGCTGATGTTGCCCAGAAACTATACAGCCTCGAGCGGTCCATAGAAAGCCTGAAAGCCTCTGAAGTGGAAAGTGCCGGAGAGGTGATCCCGAAGCTGGAAGAGACTTACAGGGGAGTGGAAAAAGAGCTCCATCCGGAATGTAAGACTATCCTGGATGAATGGGAAGAGAAAATAGAACGGTACAAAGGAGAAGAGTATGTTTACAAAGTAAGAGACAAGGAGATCCGGGTAAAAACGCACGTGAAGACCCTTTCCGGTACCAAGGTCCCCAAGATCGCTCTGCCCCGCTTTAAAGGATGGGGGGATATTCTCCGCTGGAACCTGCGGGAAAATGTTCCCGGGGAGTTCCCTTATGCGGCTGGTGTTTTCCCGTTCAAAAGGGAAGGAGAGGATCCGACCCGGATGTTCGCCGGTGAGGGTGGGCCAGAGCGGACCAACAAACGGTTCCATTACGTTTCCTTTGGCATGCCTGCTGCCCGCCTTTCCACCGCTTTTGATTCGGTAACGCTTTATGGACACGATCCAGCTTATCGGCCTGATATTTATGGCAAGATCGGGAACAGTGGGGTATCGATCTGTTGCCTGGACGACGCTAAAAAACTCTATTCTGGTTTTGATCTGGCCGACCCGAAGACATCAGTATCGATGACCATCAACGGGCCGGCTTCGACCATGGCTGCCTTTTTCATGAATGCGGCTGTTGACCAGCAATGCGAGAAATACATCAAGGAGAACGGTCTCGAGGGTGAGGTCAGGGAAAAGGTCGATAAGATCTTCAGGGAGAAGGGAGACGAGCAGCCGCAATACCATGGTGACCTTCCCCAGGGGAACGATGGATTAGGGTTGATGCTCCTGGGCGTTACCGGCGATCAGGTATTGCCCCGGGAGACCTATGAGAAGATCAAGGCCGACACCCTTCCCAAAGTGAGAGGAACGGTCCAGGCGGACATCCTGAAGGAGGATCAGGCCCAGAACACCTGCATTTTCTCGACGGAATTCTCCCTGCGCCTGATGGGTGATACCCAGCAGTATTTCATCGATCATGGCATCCAGAATTTTTATTCCGTTTCCATTTCAGGTTACCACATCGCTGAAGCCGGAGCCAATCCTATTACGCAACTGGCACTGACCCTGGCCAACGGGTTCACCTACGTGGAGTATTACCTGAGCCGCGGGATGGACATCAACGAATTCGCGCCGAACCTTTCCTATTTTTTTTCCAACGGGGTGGACGCGGAATATGCCGTTATCGGTAGGGTGGCCCGGAAGATCTGGGCCAAAGCGTTGAAGTACAAATACGGGGCGAATGAACGTTCTCAGAAGCTGAAATACCATATTCAGACGTCCGGTCGGTCGCTTCACGCTCAGGAGATCGCTTTCAACGATATCCGGACTACCCTTCAGGCGTTGTATGCCATCTATGACAATTGCAACTCTCTGCATACCAACGCATACGATGAAGCTATTACCACTCCTACCGAAGAGTCTGTACGGCGAGCGATCGCTATTCAGCTGATCATCAATAATGAAATGGGGACGGCCAAGAACCAGAATCCGAACCAGGGGTCTTTTATCATCGAGGAGTTGACCGACCTGGTAGAGGAAGCTGTTCTGGCCGAATTCGACCGGATCACTGCGCGGGGAGGAGTGTTAGGGGCTATGGAGAACATGTACCAGCGCAACAAGATCCAGGAGGAGAGCATGTATTATGAGAAGCTCAAGCACAGCGGGGAGATGAAGATCATCGGGGTCAATACGTTCAAGGATCCCAAGGGGTCTCCCACCATCGTGCCTGAAGAGGTGATCCGGGCGACCAAGGAAGAGAAGGAAGCCCAGATCCGGACCGTAGAGAACCTGAAAGCCCGTAATGAGCATACTTGTAAGGAAAAGGTAGCTCAGGTCCAGCAAGCAGCATTGAAAGAAGAGAATATTTTCGAGGCACTGATGGAAGCGACCAAATATTGCTCTCTCGGGCAGCTGACCGAGGCCATGTTCGAAGTAGGTGGAAAGTACCGCCGGAACATGTAGAGGAACCCGGGGAGAAGAAAAAGAAAGGGGCTGCTCAACCTGAGGCAGCCCCTTTTTACTGGCCTTTGTTTTGACTTCTGTACGTCTGCACTATTCCATTGAGGCCAGTTGTCCTTTTTTCTCACTTTTCATGAGTTTTCTGTACTCCGATCGGATGAGGAGTTCCTGGGCATCTGTATGGTAGCTGTAAGTATACTCCAGGTTGAAGTCCATCTTCCCGGAGCGTTGATCATAATCCACGATCGCGGAAGGATAGTCGAACAGGGCTTTTTCTTTCCGGCTCAAAAGCTCCTTCATTTGGTCCGTTTTTTCGATCAGGTCCACCTGGAACTTGAAGACCGGGGGAGAGGCATCATAAGGCATGTCCGTATCGATAGCGACCCTTTTGGTGTAATACCCGGGGATCGTTACTTCGGCGGTGTAATAGGAGTTTTTTCTCAGTTCCAGGTCGATCTTGCCGAGCCAGTTGGTCTGAAGGGTCTTGACCTTTTGGTTGTGTTCGTAGATGGTAACGGTAACATCGCTGAGCCTTTCTCCAGCACTGACGATGAGCCCGTTCATATCGATCGTGGGGCTTGGGTGGTCCTGAGAGAAAGCTGTTGTTCCCCAGGTGAAAAGGAGAAGTGTGGTGATCAGGGTTCGGGTTGCAAAGCGTTTCATGGCTATTGGTATTTTAAAGTTTTCGATCTTTCTCAATACCAAAGAACGGGCTGACAGCCAAGAAAATGTACCGCAGAAAAACCCAAATTCAGATAGCAGGGTCTACGCAGGTGAAACACCCGAAGGGATCCCGTAAAAATACCGAGGTGGCGGAATAGCAGGAAAGAAAGGCGCTGGGGAAAACTTATCTGCTCAGCCGTTGGTCGACTTTTTCCTCCTCCTTCATCTTTTGTTCCATGGCTCGCTGCATGTTTGCTTTGTAGAGCAACACTGAAGTGTCCATCATGGTGTCGTAGGTATACTTGCGATTGAAGTCGAAGGCCTTGGTCTTTTTGTCATATCTGACCAGGCCGGCAGGGAAATCGAAGATGTCTTTCTGGTAGAGGGTGTCGCTGATAGCAGCTTTTTCAATGACCTCCATGTTGAAGCTGAAAGGAGGGGGGGTAGGAACTCCTTCCGGGAGTTCGGTATTGACGCCGATCCTCTTGGTAATGTAATCAGGATGGGCAACTTCAAGGGTATAGTATTTCCCTCTTTCCAGGCCTTTCAATTTGAATTTGCCAAGCCAGTTGGTCTTCACTGAATGGATCACCTCATTGAATTCGTAGATCCTGATCTCGATCTCGTTCAGACGGTCCCCCCCTTCATGGACATTCCCCAGCAGAACGATATCCCCGGTGAGGGGGGAGGCTTCCGTTTCTTGAGCTTCGACCATCTTCCAGGGGAGTGTGAGAAGTATCAGATATATGAGGAAAAACCGGGAGCGCTGCATAAGAATGAGTTGATGATCGATGGTTAAAGATAATGAACCTGGACTAGAAGCCGTGGGTTACTCTTCTTTTTCAGTTCCGGCCTTTTTCTGGGCTTTCAGGTACCGCATGGCTTTTTCCATCGGGATCCGTTCATCATAGTCATAGGCGACCACGAAGGCATCGATGAGGCCTTTTTCTTCCTGTAACTTTTTCTCATGGGCCTTGGCTTTTTCATAGCTTTTGAAGCTTCCCGAGGTAATGTAGGTCACCCCATCGTAGTGGTCCTCCTCCAGTTCATCAATGAGCGTTATAATTTCCG
>CAZAYA010000026.1:0-5527 GCA_964489175.1 uncultured Flavobacteriales bacterium
GTATTCTACATTTGCTATTTTCAGGCCGATTACTTTCAGAACGGATTCCGCCTGACGTTGGGAGAGGTTGTGGAGATCGGGTACCCGAACCATTTCCGGGTGCATGGCATTGATGGTCACATAGATCCTCCGTCCTTTTTTTACTTTGGAACCCTTGTCGGGCTTTTGGGTAATGACGGCACCAGGCTCGGCGTTATCCGCATAGACCGAATCCATGACCACAAAGCGGAGATCCTGGGCTGTCGTTACCGAATCCAGTTCTTCAACCGTATAGCCTTTCAGGTCCGGAACGGTAATGGTTTTGCCATGGAGCGTATAATGGTCCAGCCAGGCGAAGGTCCCCCAGATAGCTCCGATGACGAACAAGATCGCCAGGATCAGGTTCACCAGGAAAGTCTTGCTCCGAAAGAAATAAAAGAGGGTTTTCATGGACATTCGGGTTCAGTAGGGCATAAACAACAAATATAACCTCCTGCCCGATCATGATCCCGATCCGGTAAGACATCGGTATAGGGGACGCTCCCGAATGCTAACGATCGGTTCTTGATATTTCACACCCTGCCTTGGGGAAGAGGGGGGTGGGAACGGTACTTTTGTAGTTGTGAAAAAGTTGCGGAACATCGCTGTGTTGGCTGGAGGATACTCCGGAGAAAAGGAAGTTTCCTACAAGACCGCTGCTTTTGTGATGAAGCATATGGACCAGGAGCGCTTCACCCCCTATCTGATCCGGGTGACCGAGGAAAGCTGGGCCCTCGAATATGAAGGAGAGGAGTATGCGCTTGACCTGACCGATATGAGCTGTGAGGTGGCCGGAGAGCGGTTGATCTTCGATCTGGCTTTCATCGCCGTTCACGGAACACCCGGTGAAGATGGAAGGATCCAGGGATATCTCGACATGGTGGGGATCCCCTATACGACGGGGGGGGTCTTGAACACCGCTCTGACCTTCAACAAGTACAAGACCAATGAATTGCTCCGGTGTTGGGGCATGAACGTGCCTGGCGATGTGTTGGTGAAAAAGGGAGAAGTTTTGGATGAAGGAGCTGTTCTGGATGAAGTAGGACTGCCTTGCTTCGTGAAGCCCAATCATGGTGGATCGAGCCTGGGAAATTCCAAAGTAACGGAACGGAAAGGGTTACGGTCTGCTCTCGACAAAGCATTTACGATCGATGAGGAAGTGTTGGTGGAACCTTTGCTGAACGGAAGGGAGGTGGCTTGCGGGGTATTGAGGATCGATGGGAAAGTGACCGCCTTGCCACCGATCGAGATCATCAGCCACAATGATTTTTTCGATTATGATGCCAAGTACCATTCCGAGGCTACGGAGGAGATTACGCCCGCCCGGATCCCGGAGCCTCAATACGGAGCCTGCCTGAAACTTTCTGAACGCATTTACAACGCCCTGAACTGCCGGGGCATGGTCCGCATCGATTTTTTCCTATGTGGGGAGGAATGGTATGTGGTGGAGGTGAATACGGTTCCCGGGCTGTCGGATGCCAGCTTGCTGCCCCAGGAAGCCGAAGCCTACGGACTGGACTTCATGGAAATGATCTCGCAGGTGATCGGGGAAGGGTTGGGGAAAGGCTAGGTCAAGAGAAGGTGTTTTCGGGCCATAAATTTTGACCTGACCGATCAAATCGTAAATTTGAAGGGCTTAAGCGCTGGAAGCAGCGGAAGTTAATAATCCCCTGACAGCTAAAGATCCATGGATTTCAAGACAGAACAGGAGGAGTTCTGGGCAGGCGGATTCGGAGACGAATACAATGCCCGGAATCAAAGCGGAGAGGCCCTCGCTTCGAACATCAATTTTTTTTCGAAGGTCTTTCAAAAAAAGGACCGACCGGATAGTTTGATCGAACTCGGAGCCAATGTGGGGATGAATCTTAAGGCTGTTAAGCAATTGTTCCCGAAGATCGATCTGTTCGGGGTGGAGATCAACAAGAGTGCGGCAGACCAGCTGGGTCAGCTTATCGGGGAGAAGAACGTGCACCAGGGGTCCGCACTCGACTATGAAGTTTCCGGTTCTTTTGATGTGTCTATGGTCAAGGGCGTTTTGATCCACATCAACCCCGAACAGTTGCCTGTGATGTATGAACAGCTCTACAAGGCAAGTAAAAAATATATTTTGATCGCTGAATATTACAACCCTTCTCCGGTGACCGTCTCTTACCGGGGGCACACAGACCGGCTTTTTAAGAGAGATTTTGCGGGAGAAATGCTTGAAAAATACGAGGATCTGGACTTGGTCGATTATGGGTTTTGTTACAGGAGGGACAAGTCTTTTCCCCAGGACGACCTGACCTGGTTCTTGTTGGAAAAGTTGTAAGAACGGGGACCGGGATCAGGAAGGAACCTTCTCTTTCAGGAAGCCGACCAATTGCTTTACGGCCTTGCCACGGTGACTGATCGTGTTCTTCTCTGCCAGGGACATTTCAGCAAAGGACCGGTCATACCCCTCAGGTTGGAAGATCGGGTCGTAACCAAAGCCTTGCTCTCCCTGTCGGTCTTCCAGAATACGACCTTCCACCTTTCCTTCAAAATAGTGGGTCTCTCCGTTCAAGAGGAGTGCGATCACGGTGTGGAACCGGGCTTTTCGGTTGGCTTGGCTTTCCAGGTTCCGGAGCAGTTTTTCGATGTTGTCCGCAAAGGAAGGGTCCTCACCGGCATAGCGGGCTGAGTATACCCCTGGGGCTCCGTTCAGGGCGTCGACCTCCAGTCCGGTGTCGTCGGCAAAAGCATCATGGCCATAGCGGTCCCGGATGAACTGGGCTTTCAGAAGGGCGTTTCCCTGAAGAGTATCGGCCGTTTCCGGGATATCCTCCTGGCAGTCGATATCCTGCAGGCTTTTAACTGTCCAGGTTTGTGGCAGGGAAGCGGCTACTTCCTCTACCTTGTGGGCGTTGTTGGTTGCGAAGACGAGGGTTTGGGTGTTGGTATTACTCATGGTCGTTCTTGAAAAAGGTAGCATGGGCCTCCTCGTTCCGGAAGCTGAGCTGAAGGGTATAGATGCCTTCGGAGAAATGTTCCGTTCCGAGCCGTATCCTGTTGAGGCCCTTTTGGGTGTCGGTGATCACTGCTTTCCGGACAAGCTTCCCTGCCCGGTCATAAGCCACCAGGGTGACCGTTTCCGGTTGGGATAGTGTGAATTCAAGTGTAATATCTCCGGAGGTAGGGTTAGGGTACAAGCTCAGGATCCGGAAATCATGGGAGAAGGTTTCACAAACGGTGTTGTTGGTCGTGTCGTCGTCCTGAAGCCCATTGGGGTTGGAAGCGGTCAGGCAGATGTAATCATCGCTCTCCGTATGCTCGAACCGGCCCTGAAAAGTATGTTGGAACCGTTCTCCCGGAAGGGCTTTTCCTTTCCATTCTTCCCTGAAAGTAGGGCCACCCTGGTAGCTCAGGTTCAGGTCGAGGGACTGCAACTCGATGGGGCCCAGGTTAAGCAGTTTGCCGGATACTTCCAGGAAGCCGTTCGTTTCCTGAACGACCAGTTCTTCGACCACCACATCGATCACCGGGTCGATCACGTAGATCTTATGGCTGGTGGAATCGGAGCATCCATACTGAGAGGTCCCCTTTAATTCGATGGTGTAAATGCCGCTGTCGGTAAAGGTATGGAGGGGAGTAATGGCTGTGCTGGTACTGCTGTCCCCAAAGTCCCATGAATAATTCTGGGCATTACTGAGGTTGGTCAGGGCAGGTCGATAAGGAGGTGCCCCATAGTTCGTGTCGATCGAAAAATCCACTTCAGGGATGGGGTGGGTTTCTACCAGGCGAGTGATCTGGGTGGGGCACCCCTGATCGGAGACCACCTTTAGGAAAACTGAGTACGTTCCGGTGTCGGAGAAGGTGAAAGTGGGGTTTTGCTTGATCGAGGTATCCACACCGAGGACTTCCCAGTAATAGTCCTGGACCATTCCCGTATCGATCCGGCTGGTATCCTGGAAGGTAACAGGGTTCCCCTGGCAAATGGGATCATGGTCGAATCCGGGTTCTGGAAGCGGGTGGATGGTGATGTTGTGGGAAGAATCGTCCTGGCAGCCGTTTTGGGCAGTGATGGTCAAAGTTGTGGTATAGGTGCCCGGATCGTCATAGACATAAGCGAATTGCTGTTGGCCGGGAGCATTGTCTCCGTTGCCCAGGTCCCATTGGCGGGAAGTGATGGTACCGGATGACTGGTCGGTGAATTGGGTCGGGTCACCAGCACAGACGTCGCTTACGGTATAAGAAGCAGTCGGGGTTTGGCGGATAGAAACAGGACTGGTGATCGTATCCCGGCAGCCATTGGTATCCGTGGCGATCAGCTCCACCTGGTAACTTCCGGCATTGGCGAACACATGAGAAGGGGCTTTGAGGGAGGAAGTGTTCTTCAGTCCGCTCGCAGGATCGTTGAAATTCCAGGACCAGTTGTTCACGGTGGCTTCTGGTGAAGATGAAGTATCCGTGAAAAAGGCTGTATCACCGGAACAGGGACTGTTGTAGAGGAAGTTGGCCGTCGGTTTGGGGTGGGCTCTGATAGTGTCTGTATGTTGGCTTTTGCATCCGGTGTTCAGGGTAACGTGAAGGGTAACCGGGTAGTTGCCAGTATCTGGGAAGGAATGAGTAGGGTGTTGGGTTGTTGAGGAGTCTCCGTCACCGAAGGCCCAGGTCCAATCTGTGATCATGTCCCCTCCCGGGGCAATGGAGGTGTCCGTGAACGCTACCGGTGCATTGGCACAGGAAGTATCGGTCTTGAATCCGACCTCGGGCGCATCTCCGATGATCGTGACATTGATGGTATCGTTTGCCTGGCAGCCGAGGCTATCAAAGGCAATGAGGGAATAAGTTCCTGAAGTGTCGACTGTTTTGGTGGGTGTGGTTTCTCCGGTGGACCAGGTGTAAGTGCTGGCTGCTTGTGCTTTTTGCTGTAAGAGGATCTCATTGCCGCTGCAGAGGGAAGTGTCGGGGCCGAGGGAGGCATCGAAAGCAAAACTGTCGATGACGGTGGTGACCGTATCGGAAGTTATGGAACAACCATTGGTGTCCATGATGTCTACATAAAAGGTGCCTTTGCTTTTGATGGTGAAAACGGAATCCGTGGAGTTATCCTGCCATTGGAAGTTATAATCATCTTGGGGAAGGTCGGTATCCCAGACCAGCGAGTCTCCTGCACAGAAAGAACTGATGGAAGAAAGGGGTTGAGAATAAGGGAATTGGATCCAAACCGTATCCGATGAGGTGAATCCGAAGGGACCGGTTGTTTCTACCCAATACTTGCCAGTGCTGTCCACTGAAATAGATCGGGAAGAAGCCCCTGTCGACCAGGTTTGAGTAATAAAGTGATCTGCTACGGACAGGCTCGTGTCGCAAAAACCATAGCGGTGGATCGTATCCGGGCCGAGTTCTACGGGAGGAGTGAGGCGGAGGTGGAAGTATTGCCGCACCTTGTCCATTTCAGCATCGGATAAATGTCTCTTATATCCAAGCAGTTCCACGAGGTCTCCGTCAAGAAAGTCCGACCCACTGTTCGAGCGGGTTCCTATAAAAG
>CAZAYA010000026.1:5537-8890 GCA_964489175.1 uncultured Flavobacteriales bacterium
AAGTCCGGAAGTACTGACGGTTCGGTCCAGGTTCTTGTCCAGGAGGTCGTTCTGGTTTACGTTGATCTCGAAATGGTCGTTCCTGATCCGGAGGGAAATGAGAAAGAACTGATCTTGGATGGGAGGAGCGTCTTCGAACTTTTCCACCATAGCACTTCCAAAATCGCGGTTCCCAACGAAGAGTACTTTTCCGACACCGCCACCGTCATCATAATAAAACTCCATGGCTGATGAATCGGTAAGAGAACCAGCATACCGGAACAACCCATTGTGTTTTTTGACCGTATGTATCCTTACCACGAAAAAGAGCGTATACGCTCCGCTCAGGTCCATGGTGTCTGCACTTTGCATAACATCGTCGGTTCCGTCGAAATGCAGGACGGGTTCTCCATTGATCGAATCAGGGCGTAGGGCAGGGCTGAGGTTGGTATCGCTTTGGGTCAGGTTGAAGCCGGATCCGCTGAGGTCTTTCCAATCCGTTACCTTGTTGTCGGTGTGGGTAATACCGGAATCGGAGCGATGCCAGAAGTATTGGTCAGGAATGGTATCGATCAGTTGGTAGGGTTGAGCGGAGAGCATAGAACTCCACAAGATCCAAAAGACAGTTATGAACCTTTTGATGAAGGAAAATTTTCGGATGGGGATCATCGCTTGAGGCATCGCTTCACAAAGGTGGTAAACAATATAATAATTAACTTTGAATCCCTTTTCAGGGTTACGATCGGACGCCCTTATGACTTTCCCCAATTTTTTTTCTGAATACAAGGATTATTTCACGAAGATCCAAAGGTTCGTGGGACGGCGGATCTTTGTTCTTGGGGCTATCACCCTTTTTATGGCCATCCTTGAAGGGGTGGGGATCTCGATGTTACTTCCATTACTGGAGGCCGGAGATATCGGGTCAGGAGGTGCCAAAGGAGATCCTACGTTCTTTGTACGGCTTTTTGAATTCACGGGCATTCCATTTACCATTTCCGGCGTTCTTCTGGCTATGGGCTTGATCTTTTTGCTCAAAGGAGTGGTCAAATATTGGGAAGGAAGCTATAAAGCAGGATTGACCAAAGATCTTATCTATACCCTGAAGACCAGGCTGGTCCAGTTATACGGGCAGATCGACCTTTCCTTCTTTTATAAACAGAATACCGGGCATTACATTAATGTAGTGAACACCCAGGTCAACCGGGCGACCCAGTTCTTTATTAATTTTTCCCAGTTCAGTGCCAGGGCTTTATTGGGCATCACGTACCTTGTGATCGCGTGTTTCCTGGAATGGCAGTTCACTTTGATGGCCCTTGTTCTGGGGGGAGGGGTGATCTTCATGTTACGGTACCTGGCTCGGTTCAACCGAAGACTTTCCTACCTTACCTCCCGGGAAGCAGGGAATCTGAATAAATTCCTGGTCCAGACCCTGCAGGCCTTGCGATACCTTATTGCAACGGATCGGTTTCGGAATGTAGAACACAGTGCCCGAAAAAGCATTGGGAAGCTGAGTCATTACAAGTTCCTTTCCATGCGGGCCAATGCCATGGTAGCAGCTTTCAAGGAGCCGGTCACGATCCTGTTCATGATCGGTATCATTTTGATCCAGGTCATGGCTTTTGACCGCCCCATTCAACCGATCATCGTAACGCTCATCCTTTTCTACCGGGCCATGAATACGATGATCCTGGCGCAGATGGAATGGCAAAAACTGGTAGGAATGTCGGGAGGACTGGAAATGGTGGTCAATGAGTTCAGTGTAGTTCAAGCCAATCAGGAAGTACATGGCCAGGAAAAGGTCCCTCGCTTGCAAACCGGGATCGTTCTTCAGGATGTTTCCTATGCCTATGATGAGGGGCGAAATGTTTTGAGCCATATCGACCTTGAGGTCCCCAGAAATCGTACGATCGCATTGGTCGGGGAATCCGGGGCAGGAAAATCAACACTGGTGGATCTGCTGACCTTGCTGATCAAACCTGACAGCGGAGAACTATATCTGGACGGGAAGCCGTATTATACGATCGACCAAAGAAGCTGGAGGGGGTCGATCGGTTTTGTAACCCAGGACATCGTGGTGTTCGATGATACCATTGCGAATAATATTTCTCTCTGGGATCAGTCGAAAAAAGAGAAAGAGATCCGGCAACAAGTGGAAAAAGCAGCTCGTCTGGCCTACTGCGAAGCGTTCATACAGACCATGCCTCAAGGCCTGGATACGCCGATCGGGGAAAAAGGGGTTCGCTTGTCGGGTGGTCAGAAACAGCGTTTGGCCATTGCCCGTGAGCTATATAAGGAACCGGACCTGCTGATCCTTGATGAAGCCACGAGCGCGCTTGATTCGGCAAGTGAAAAATTGGTCCAGAGAAGCATCGATGAGTTGAAAGGAAAACTTACCGTTATCATCATTGCTCACCGCCTTTCAACCATTAAGAACGTGGATGACATCATTGTGCTGGAGAAGGGAAAGGTCCGGGAAAAGGGAAGCTATCAGGATCTGATGGGAAAAGATACCATCTTCAGGAAAATGACCCAGTTACAACAACTTTAACAATGATCCCATGAACGGAAGTGCAGTTCTCGTTACCGGAGGAACAGGCTCATTCGGAAAAGCATTCGTCTCCACGGTTCTTGAAAGGTTCCCTGACATCAAGCGTTTGGTCATCTTCTCGCGGGATGAATTGAAGCAGTACGAAATGGCCCAGCATTTCCCGACCGAACAGTATCCTCAGGTCAGGTATTTTCTCGGTGATGTGAGGGATAAGGAACGCCTCTACCGGGCTTTTCACGGTATTGATACAGTGGTCCATGCAGCAGCCCTGAAGCAGGTGCCGGCAGCGGAGTATAATCCTATGGAATTCGTAAAGACCAATGTTATCGGGGCGGAGAACATCATCAATGCGGCCATGGATTCCGGGGTGAAAAAAGTCGTTGCGCTTTCCACGGACAAAGCTGCTGCCCCTATTAATCTCTATGGAGCTACCAAGCTTTGCTCGGATAAATTATTCGTTGCTGCCAATAACATGGCCGGCGGACACGACCTGAAATTCTCCGTGGTCAGGTACGGCAATGTAATGGGGTCGAGAGGCTCGGTCATCCCCTTCTTTTTGAAAAAGCGGGAAGTAGGGATCTTGCCCATTACCGACGAAAGAATGACCCGGTTCAACATTTCCCTGCAAGAAGGGGTTGAACTAGTCCTTCATGCCATTCAAAATGCCTGGGGGGGAGAGGTCTTTGTTCCCAAGATCCCTTCTTACAAGATCCTTGACTTAGCAGAAGCGATCGGGCCGGAATGTGAGAAAAAGATCGTTGGGATCCGTCCGGGGGAGAAATTGCATGAAGAAATGATCACCGCTTCGGATTCTTACAATACTTAT
>CAZAYA010000026.1:8900-21648 GCA_964489175.1 uncultured Flavobacteriales bacterium
GCTTCCTTTTATGGGAACAGTTGGAAATTCCTCATTCTTACAATACTTATGATGTAGGAGAATACTATGTGATCGTTCCTCAATCCCCGACCTTTTCCCTTGATGATTTCATGGAAAAGGAAAAAGCCCAAAAGGTGGCGGAAGGGTTCTGCTTCAATTCAGGATCGAATGATCGGTGGCTATCCGTGGAAGAACTTCGGACCCTGATCAGGAAGGATAACGCTTTTCAATTCGAAGCCAGGTAAAATGATTCCCTACGGAAAGCATTACCTTACCTCCGAAGACGTTCAGGCCGTCGTAGATGTGCTGGGGTCGGATCATCTGACCCAAGGTCCCCGGGTCAGGGAATTTGAGGAGCGCTTTGCTGAAAAGATCGGGGCAAAACATGCTGTAGCCGTGGCCAACGGAACAGCTGCCCTTCACCTTGGCGCCCTGGCTTTGGGGGTTAAGCCCGGTGATAAAGTGATCACCACCCCCGTGACCTTTGCTGCTACGGCGAATTGCATCCAGTATTGTGGGGGAGTGCCTGTTTTTGCTGATGTGGATCCTCATACCGGACTTTTGGACCTTGAAGCTGTTGAAGAGCTGTTGAACAGCGACCTGGAAGGGGTCGTGGGGATCATCCCCGTGGACCTCGGAGGATACCCTGTGGATATGGAAGCTTTCAGAAAGCTGGCCGACCAGCATGGCCTCTGGCTAATGGAAGACGCTTGCCATGCTCCCGGAGGATCATTTGTGGATTCGAAAGGGCGAACGATAGGTTGTGGAAGTGGTACTTATGAGGACCTGGCGATCTTTTCTTTTCACCCCGTCAAACACATTGCGGCCGGAGAGGGGGGGATGGTCACGACCCATGATGGTGAACTGGCTCACAGGATCCGGTTGCTCCGGGCCCACGGGGTTACTAAAGACCCGGAAGCACTGGAGCATCATGATGGTGGGTGGTATTATGAAATGCAGGAGCTGGGGTTCAATTACAGGATGAGTGATATTCATGCTGCTCTGGGAACTTCACAATTGGACCGGCTTGAAGAGAACCTGTTTGAGCGGAGAAGGATCGCTTCCCGGTATGATGAGGCATTCGCCTCCTCTTCGGTCATCGATCCGGTGATTCCGAGTGACCCCTCTTCCCACGCCTATCACTTATATATTGTACACACCCCGGGGAGAAAGGAACTCTACGATCATTTGAGGGAAAACGGGATCCTGGCCCAGGTTCATTACATCCCGCTTTTTAAAATGCCTTATTACAAAGGCCTGGTCGATGATGTGAGTGGAAGCAGAGAAGGGGGCAATGCTTATTACAAGACTTGCTTGAGTTTGCCGATATATCCCTCCCTGGAAAAGGAAGAACAGGATCGTGTGATCAGGGTCGTTCAGGAATGGGAGAGAAAAAGAGGGTAGCCCCTCATCTCTCTCTGTCGATCGCCGTTCCTGCCGATCATAACAAGATGTTGACCGGTTAGGGCTTGTACGGCTTGGAAATAATTGTCATTTTTACCCGGTATTCCCCTGTTCACCCGATCCCGCTATAGCGATCGTTCCTATGCTCATAAGACTGGTCATTAAGGAAGAAAATCGGGAAACCCTTTACCAAAGGCTGGTCAAACAAACTCCTGAAGAAGGGCTTCGCTGGAAGGGACTGGAGTTCACGACCAATCCGGTGGAGGAATGCGACATGCTCATCGTCTTCAATTTCCCGCCGGTAGACCTTAAGGTGAGATGCCGGGAGGGAGGGTGCTGGTTGATCTCCAGGGAACCTCCGATCCCCCCTTTCCGTTGGTACAAAAGGAGTTTTCCGCATTTTGACCGGGTCTTCTCCCAATTCAAAGGCGTGAAAGGAACTTCTCATATCCTAACGCATGGCTCTGAACCCTGGCAGGTCCAGCAGGACTATGCATTCCTCAAAGCCTTGAAGCCTGAGTCGGAGAACAAGCAGAACAAGGCTTCCTTTTTGACCAGCAACCTGGCCTGGACCAGTGGCCATCGTTACCGGATGAAGCTGGTCGAGGCCATTCAAAAGGAACAACCACCTGAAGTCGAGCTGTTCGGCCGGGGGATTCGTTTCGTGGAAGATAAATTCTCGGCCCTTTACCCATTTAAATACAGCCTGATCATTGAAAATAGCTCCTATCCCCATTATTGGACGGAGAAGATCGCTGATGCTTTCTTGTCCTGGAACCTCCCTTTATATTGGGGTGCCTCCAATATTTCGGAGTATTTTCCTCGGGGAGCTTATATCCCTCTTGATCCAAGGAAGCCGGAACGAGCTTTGGATCAGCTCCGTTCCGTGATCCGGAACAATGAATGGGAAGATCGCCTGGATGATCTTCGCCGGGCACGGGAGTTGGTCCTGGAGGAATATCAGTTCTTTCCCAGGACCGAACAACTGATCCGGGAGTACCTGCCAACCAGTGTGGATAAGAAGACCTACCATATTCCAGCCAACCTATCGCCCTGGAAGGGAGGAAAAGAGTCTTTCCCGAGAAAACTCGAATACCATTTGCGGAAATGGTTGTCCCTTCATCCTCATTAAAGATCGGTGCTCATGCCTGAATTCATGGATCGGTTAAGGCGTTCGGTCAATAAGGCTTTGCTGGACCGGAGAGTAAAAAAAGAGGAAGGTTTCCCTCCTTCCAGGCCTTTGGTGGTGACGGGATCTCCAAGAAGTGGTACCACGTGGTTGGCAGAAGTCATTATGGAGCGAACCGATTCTATATTGGTCTGGGAACCTTTGAACATAGGGAAGAACCCTTTGGTAAAAAGACTGGGTTTCGGGTGGCGCCAGCATATTCCCAAAGGGTTTGAATGGCCTGAGGCTGAAGACTACTTTCAAGGATTGTTGTCAGGAAAGAATGTGCTGCCTGCTCAACTGGAAAAAAATAGAACGGCCCGGGTTTGGAAAGCCAGGCAAGTCTTGTTCAAATTTTGCCGGGCGAACATGTTGCTTCCCTGGTTGATGGAGCGGTTCGGACCCTTTCCCGCAGTCCATATCGTACGTCACCCCTGCGGGGTGGTTGCTTCCCAGTTGAAGCATGGCAGTTGGGATCACATCCCTTCTACTTTTCGGGTTCCGGATATCCCGTTCCGGTCGGTTTATGAAGAACATACTTCCCTTATTGATTCTATTCGGACCCCGGAAGAAAGATTGGCATTCGTTTGGGCGCTTGAGAACAAGATTCCCCTAAGTATCCCGGAAGATCAGCGGAGTTGGGAAACGATATTCTATGAAGACCTGGTCGAAAATTTCCAAACGGTCATGAGTGATCTTTCCGGCCGATGGCAGGTTCCTTTTGAAGACAGAAAGGGAGGGGACGAAGCAAAGCCCAGTATGACCACAACAGTTCAGTCGCCCGTTCGCAAAGGAGGAGGACAAGACCTTATGGGCTGGCGAAATACCCTTTCCACCGATCAGGTGGATCGGATCATGAGGGTTGTGGAACAGGTAGGAATGACATTGTACCAAAAAGATGCTCCTTTCCCACAGAAATCCAAGCTGAAAGACTGATCGGAGGGAAATGAAAACAACCGTACCTTTGCAGGGTATTGTGAAATCCGAGCTCCTACATTCGTTCCCACTCCCACTATTGATCATTGCAAGTACCGAAGACCCCTGACATGAAACAAGCCACCATTGAAGGAAAACCTATCGGCGAAGGAGCTCCTGTTTTCATCGTTTTGGAAGCCGGGCCGACCCACACGGGGTTGGAGAGTGCCAAACAACTGGCTGAGGTAGCCAGGAAAGCCGGAGCGGATGCTGTTAAATTCCAGATGCTTTCTGCAGATCGGCTTTTGGCGAACAAAGAGGTAATGTTCTCCTACCAATACCTCGAAAGAGATGACCTGGGAAAAGAGACTTTCGTGCCGACCGAAGAGCCCTTGTATGATATCTTGAAACGAAGAGAGCTTCAAAAAGAGGAATGGCAGGAGCTTCGGGACTATTGCCAACAGATCGGGATCCTTGTTTTCACCACAGCGACCTATCCGGATGAAGTTGACTTTATCGTGGACCAGTTGCAGATGCAGAGCATCAAGATCAATTCCTCCGATGTCAATGAAAAAGAGTTGATCCGTTATTGTGCCCGGAAGGGGGTGAATCTACAGTTGGACACCGGTAATGCTGACCTGTGGGAGATCGAGAAAGCGGTGATCCAGGCAGAAGAAGCTGGTTGTGATAACATCATCATTCATCATTGCCCTTCGGGTTATCCTGCTCGTCTGGAAAGCATTCATTTGCGGATGATCCCTACTCTGCGGCAGCTTTTTCCTGACCATGCCGTGGCGTTCTCCGATCATTCACCCGGATGGGATATGGATGTGGCGGCGGTCGCTCTGGGAGCTTCTATGGTGGAAAAGACCCTAACGCTGGACAAGACCATCAAGAGTTGTGAACATTCCTTTTCTCTCGAACCGGAAGAAGCTGGAGCCTTTGTAAAAGCGATCAGAGAAGTGGAGACTGCTTTGGGGAACCCCCGGCGCACCATCCCCTCGGAAGAAAAGGAAAAGCGAAAACGCTCCCGCCGGTCCCCTTATGCTCTTTTAAACCTGAGGGAAGGAGCTATTGTAAAAAAGGAGGATTTTGAATTCAAACGGCCGGGTTTTGGCATAACGAGTGAGGATTTTGAATTTTTCGTTGGAAAGAAACTCATCAAGCCGATCAAAAAGGAGGATCCTTTGAGTTATGAGCACATCTGAAGTGTTCTGTTTTATTCCTGCCAAAGCTGCTTCGACCCGGCTTCCTAAAAAGAATCTTCTTCCTTTGAACGGGAAGGAGTTGATCTATTACCCCATCCGTAATGCGATCGATTCCGGTCTTTTTTCGGATGTTGTCGTTTCCTCAGAGTCCGAAGAGATCCTGGAAGTGGCTTCCGGGTATGGGGCTTCCGTTCCTTACCGAAGGGAGGAGAAGCTTTCCAGGGACCCTTATGGGGTGGCTGATGTTCTTGTTGATTTTCTCACCCGCTTTCCAGCATACGCTTCCTGGTCCTATTGTTGTATTCTTCTTCCGACAGCCCCTTTGACCACCCTTCAGGATATACAGGGGGCTTTTCGCTCCGTTAGGGAAGGAGAGTGGAAAAGTCTGATGTCGGTTTCCCCGACTGCGCCCAACGCCTTCCGGTCGGTCTGCATCAAAGCTGGCAGGATCGAGCCTTTGTTCCCGGATTCTCTTCCTAAACGTTCCCAGGAACTCCCGGAAACCTATCGTATCAATGGAGCGATCGTGATCGTGGAGGTGGAAGCTTTTCTGGAGGAAAGAAGTTATTTCCTCCATCCCATCGGGGCTTATACAATGCCTCCTGAACGGGCGGTCGATATCGATACGCAGTGGGATTATGACCTTGCCAGGTTCCTGGCAGAGAAAGGAGCTGGGGGATGAAAGCATTGTTCTTCACCGAAGGAGGAGGCTCAAAAGGTTTCGGGCATATTGCAAGGTCTTTTGCTCTTGCTCAGGCTTTTCAGGAAGAAGGAGTAGGGACGAAGCTGTTCATCAGAGGGGGAGTAGACCCGGATCATCCTTTGTTGCGGGAGGTGAAAGCGCAGGGAGAGCTGGTCCTTCAGGATTGGGTAAGTGAACCTGAAAGGGTCTATGATGATATGGTAGCAGCAGATGTTGCGGTGGTGGATTCCTATGATGTTTCCTCTTCCTTTTTCCAGGCGGCTTCCGACCTGGTATCGTGTCCCGTGTTCCTGGATGATATAGGCAGGGAGGACTACCCCCATGGTATCATAGTGAATGGGTGCTTGTATGCAGAAGAGAAGCTCCCGGACGTCTCGGGAGGCCATGAATTCCTTTACGGGGGGCAATATGCCATTTTGAGGCGTCCTTTCTGGAACGTTCCGGAAAGGGTGGTTCGTGTAAAGGTTGAAACGGTCCTTTTGTCCCTTGGTGGTGGCGAGTGGGGGGAGTTGCTCCCGCTCTTGGCGGAACAGGTCCGGGCAGAATTCGGAGAACAGGTAAGGATAAAGGTCGTGTTGGGACAGGAACCGGCTACAAAGCTTCGGGACCGGCTCGAACGATCGATTTCTGCAGAGATCAATGTGGCTCCGGGGGCAGAGGAAATGTGTGGGTTGATGGCCATGGCTGATCTGGCGATATCTGCTGCCGGACAAACTTTGTATGAATTGGCCCGGCTGGGAGTTCCTACCATTGCTTTCGGGGTCGCCGATAATCAGGCGGCCAATCTGAAAGCCTGGGAACGGGCTGGTTTTATCGACAACATTGGCATGCAGCAGGAGCGTGACCGGTTGCTGAGCCATTTGAAAGAAGCCTTGAAAAACAACATTTCCCAGGAGGTCCGGAACAAGAAAAGTAGGGCAGGGCAACGGGAAGTCGACGGGAAGGGAGGAAGAAGGATCGTAACGGCTACGATGGAATACAACCCATTGGGGGCAAACCCATCCATTGATCAGGTGAGGCTGCGCCGGACCCTCCCGGAAGATATGTTACCGTTCTTTAAATGGGCCAATGATACGGCTGTTCGACAGTTCTCCTTCAACTGTTCTTGGATCCCCTATGAAGATCATCGCCGATGGTTCTCTCAAAAACAAAAAGAAGCGGGGGTCTTTTTTTATACGTTCATCCTTAAGGGGCTCCCGGTAGGGAATATTCGTTTGCAGGAAGCCGAAGAGGGATACGTGATCAGTATCGCTTTTGATGCGCTCATCCGAGGAAGAGGATGGGGCGCTTCGTTGTTGGGCAAAGCTGTGGAGCAATTCAGGAAGGAGGAGGGTATAGAGGATGCGGTGATCGGAGAAGTGAAGCAAGACAATGTAGCTTCGGTGAAAATGTTCCAAAAAGCAGGTTTTCAGGCTACGGATCCTTCCTCGGATCCCCTTATCTTCGTTCATTCTTTTCATTCCGGCTCATGATGCATTCCTTCAAGATCGATAACAGGACCATTGGAGAGGCAGCTCCTTGCTTGATCATCGCTGAAATGTCCGCTAACCATGGGCAGGACCTGGAAATGGCCAAAAAGACCATAAAAGCAGCTAAAGAGGCAGGAGCCGATGCCATCAAACTGCAAACCTATACGCCGGATACCATTACACTGGATTGTGACAATGAATATTTCCGGTTGGACCAGGGGACCCCCTGGGACGGCAGGACCCTCTATGAACTTTATCAGGAAGCCTATACGCCTTGGGAATGGCATGAGGAATTGTTCAGAGTGGCCAGGGAGGAAGGATTGATCTGCTTTTCTTCCCCCTTTGATGAAACTGCGGTCGATCTGTTGGAAGAACTTGATTGTCCCGCTTATAAGATCGCTTCCTTTGAGGTCACCCATGTTCCTTTGATCCGATATGTAGCCAGCAAAGGAAAGCCTGTGATCATCAGTACTGGTGTAGCTGGGCTGAGCGATATCGAGCTTGCTGTGAGAACATGCCGGGAAGTTGAGAATGAGCAACTCGTGCTTTTGAAATGTACTTCGGCCTATCCTGCTCCCAAAGAAGAAGCCCATTTACGGACCATCCCCAACCTCGCTGAAACTTTCGGTGTGTTGTCTGGATTGTCCGATCATACTACCGGGGTAGAGGTTCCGGTGGCATCGATCCCGTTCGGAGCGGCGATGATCGAGAAGCATTTCATCCTCGACCCTTCTATCGGTGGTCCTGACGCTTCTTTTTCCCTGGATCCGGAGCAATTCAAAGAAATGGTCCGGGCAGTACGCAATGCAGAAAAAGCAGTAGGGGAAGTGGACTATTCCATGAGCGAAAAGAAAAGAGCGGCTCGAGGGTTTGGGGGGCGGTCCGTGTTCATCGTGAAAGATGTGGAAAAGGGAGAACTCCTCAGCCCGGAAAATCTCCGCGTCATCAGGCCGGGATATGGACTCCATCCCAAACACTATCAAGACTTGATCGGGAGGAAAGCAGCATGCGATATTAGCAAAGGAACGCCAATGAAATGGGAGTTCCTGGACCGGTTCGAATAAAGAACCAGGTGCTCATGGAGAAGATAAAGCGGTTATTACAGCGGTATTATTACCGGTATTCGGGAAAGAAGCGGTATGCGAAATTGATCCGTGCCAACCGGGCTTTTTGGAAGTCTTACTTCAAAGGTCATCAACCCGATAGTAAAAGCATTGTCCTGGCAGAAGCCAATCAGGGCTTGTATACCTACGGAAGGCTCGTGCTGGCCAATGTACTGGCCAGGCAAAAGCATGCAAGAGTAGCTTATATCCACTATGGCTTCAATGCGATCCTCGACCCTTTGCGGAAAAGTTTTTCTTCCTCTTGTATCGATCTTGACCTTCGGGATCTGTGTGAGGGGTATGAGCAGGAGATCGAGGAGGAGGTGAAAGCTTTGAAGGAGCAGGTGGATGGGCCGGAAGCTTTGCTAGGGCTTAAATACAAAGGCATACAAGTAGGAGATCTTGTTTATGACTCTGCTCTTCGTACTGGGCACTGGAAAGCCCGGATCCGGTATATCGATCAGGATGTGGTCCAAAAGTTACGGCAGCTTGTCCGTATCTACTATGGATTAAAAGAAGTTCAAAGGAAATATGATGTAAGAGCAAATTTTCATGCGCATTCAGCGGGCGTGAAATCCTTCTCTCATCGTTTTTTCTCCACTCAGGGGATCGAAAGTTATACGGGAAACGCAGGGACTGGGGCTACGATACGAAAACATCGCTCCTTTAATGGGGTGAGGCTTCCCAGAACGAGCGATTTCCCCAGGGATATTTTCATGAGCATCTGGGAGGATGATGCAGCCAGGGAGGGTTTGCTTCAAAATGCCGAACGATTCATTGAAGAGCGATTCAGGGGAGGTCAGAAAGACCTGGGGTCTCAAAGGGCTTTTTCAGAAGAAAAAAAGATCTATAAGGAGCAGGATGCCTTCATCAGAGAATATGGGTTGGCTGACGGAAAGCCCTGTGTTTTCGTTATGCTCCATTCTTTTAATGATTATCCCCATCACTATTCCGGGGATCTTTTCACGGATTACTACCGATGGTTCATTGAAACCTTGAAGATCGTCAGGCGAAATCCTGAAGTGAACTGGGTCTTCAAAGAACATCCCAGCAGTAAGTTCTACCCGGATGATGCTAACCTGGAAGGGATCTTCGAAGTGCTGGAAGATCCCCATGTTCTTTTTCTCAACAAGGAGGAAGATTTCAATGCAGCTTCCCTGAAGAATGTGGCGGATGGTATCGTTACCTGCATGGGGACCGCGGGGCTCGAATTCAGTTGTTTCGGAGTTCCGGGTGTATTAGCCGGCGAAAATCACTATTCAGGGTATGGGATCTGTCACGAACCCGTTGATATACCCTCTTATGAGGAATTGTTGCTGAAACTTTCCAGGGATAATCCTCTCCGCCCACCTACGGAAAAAGATCAGGAGAAAGCCCGGTTGCTTTTTTATCTGATCTATCATTTCTGCCTGGGGAGTTCCCCTTCCAATCATTTCATTGTTCCTTATACAACCCATGAACAAAGGCTATCGTTCAGTAAACATGAAAAGGAGTGGCAGGAGGAGATGATCGGGGAATTGGAATGGAGTGAAAAGAACAAAGCGTTCCTCAGAAGACTGGAGGATTTCATCAATGACCCGAACCGGGAGATCTTTCTCACCAAGCAGGACATTCTGGACCATGCCGGGTGAATGATGTCCAAAGGAGTGATCATAACCGGAATGCATCGAAGCGGAACTTCCGCTTTTGCTGGTGCATTGGCCAAAGCCGGCATGAATTTCGGCGAGGACCTGCTCCCCCCTTTGCCTGAAAATCCTAAGGGTTTCTTTGAGGACCGGGAAGTCGTTGCCTTGAACGATGCTGTCCTTGGGACTTTGGGAGGAAGATGGGACAAGCTTTTCAGGCTCCCCGCGAATTGGTTCGAGCAAAAGGAGTTCACAACATTTGAGGAAAAGATCAGGAACTTTCTGGAAAGGAAATTTTCCCAGGGCGACTTCGCGATCAAAGACCCTCGTTTGTCGATCACGCTCCCTTTGTTCGAGAAAGCTATGGAAGGAATGGGCATACAGCCTTGTCTGATCATCGTGAGGAGAAATGATCTGGAAGTGGCCCGATCCCTTCAAAAAAGGAACCGCTTCCGGCTCTCCCACGGATTGGCATTGTCTTCTTTTTACCGGGATGCATTGGAAAAAAATGTTCGGGGAAGAGACCGGTTTACCGTTGATCATGAGGCTTTCTTTCAAGATCCTTTGACTTTATTGGAGAAGGTAGCTGGTCACTTTGCCCTTCCTCTGAAAGTGGAGGAGCATAAAGATGAGATCCAGCAATACCTGGATGATGGACTTCGCCATTTTAGCGGTCAAGAGGAAAATGGAAAGGATCCCTTTTCAATGGGTTTTGTACGATTCAAAGCAGTCCTGAAAAAAGCTTACCGAACCGGGAAAGTGTTCTGACCCATGGCACAAGATGCTGTATTGATCGTCATACCCTTGTATTCCACCGATCTTGCTCCTTCGGAGCGGCTTTCTCTTTCTCAATGCTTTGCTGTTTTGAAAAGCTACCCCAAGGTTCTTGTAGTGCCCCAAGGACTGGACTTGGATGAATTGGCCCTGCATCTTCCGGAGAATGTTGGAATAGAAACCTTCCCTCCAGAATTTTTTGAGGGGAGAGAGGGGTACAATCGGTTGCTGCTATCACCGGATCTTTACGACCGCTTTAGGGATCATGATTATCTTCTTATCCACCAACTGGATGTGTTCGTTTTTCGGGATGAGTTACAGCAATGGGTAGCAAAAGGCTATGATTATGTAGGAGCTCCTTCCTTTATCCAGAAGGAGGATGATCCAGGGAAGCTGGAGAACTGGACAACAGGGAACGGAGGGTTATCTTTACGAAAAGTCAGCAGCATGCTGAGGGTGTTGAAGTCCCGCAAGAATTTCTTTGCTACTGGGGATTATCGGGAGAAAATGAAGGCTAAAGGTGATCCATGGCTTCTTCGGGAAGTCAAGACTGTTTTCAAATCATTGGGATTCAGGAATAAAATGCCCTGGATCTTGAAGCATTTCAAAGATAACGAGGATGTGTTCTGGAGTTTTCACGCTTCAAAGATGGACCCGAGTTTTCGGAAAGCGCCAGTAGAAGAAGCAAGGAAATTCGCTTTGGAAAAGTATCCTTCAGCCCTTTGGCATGAAGAAAAAGGCCTGCCTTTCGGAGTACATGCCTGGGAGAAATATGATCCGGCATTTTGGGCTCCTTTGATCGAAAAGCATACCGTTGGTAAAGGATCGGTAATATGAGCCGGTCAAGCGGAAAAAGAAAGATAAGAAGATCAGGGAGCGATCTTTTCAGGAGAATAACTTCTGGTTTCAGGAAATTACCGGAATTCCTGATCATTGGTGCGCAAAAAGGAGGGACTTCATCTTTGGCCTATTATCTCAGACAGCATCCACGCCTCTTCCTCCCCAAAGTCAAAGAGGTCCATTATTTTGATCGTTTTTTTGACCGGGCACTTTCGTGGTACCGGCGTTTTTTCCCTTTCCAATTCAGTAAGTCGATAACTGGTGAAGCCACCCCCTATTACCTTTTTCACCCCCAGGTACCATACCGGGTCAAGGACAGTCTTCCTAATGTGAAACTCATCGTACTGCTCAGGGATCCTCTCGAAAGGGCCTACTCTCATTATTCTATGGAAAAGAGAAGGGGGACTGAAACACTGCCGTTCGAGGAAGCCCTTGAAAGGGAAAAAGAAAGGACCAGAGGGGAAATGGAGAAACTCCTCAGGGAGGAAAAATATCACAGTTCTGCATTACAGCAATATTCATATATCGCCAGGGGACGATACCATGAACAGTTGGAAAGATGGTTCCGGCATTTTTCCTGGGAGCAGTTCCTGATCCTGAAAAGTGAGGACCTTTTTCAGGATCCAAAAGGGGAATTGGCGAAGGTTTACGATCTTCTGGGCGTGGATCATATTCCCCCTGAAGACCTTGGGGTCAGGAATTCCGATTCTTTCGGTAAGCTATCGGACGAAATTCGGAGGGAGTTTCTCCCCTATTTCAGGGAGGACCAGGAAAAGCTTCGGTTGCTGCTGGGAAACCATTTTCATTGGGAAGAAGGATGAACAGAACATACGGAAAGTTTTGATATTAAGAACCCGGGACCCATTAGGTGGGGGTTATATGAACAGGTTGATTAGGCTTTTTCGTACAGGAAAAGAATATTCCCTCAAAAAGAAGGGGAGTCGGAATAAAGGAGTGCTGTATACTTCTTCGCAGCTTCATGAGCAGCCTTTTTTCATCATTTCGGCGGGTCGGAGTGGCACTACTTTGCTCCGCCGGATCCTTCAGGCCCACTCCGGTGTGGTGATCCCGCCTGAAACGGATGACCTGATCCCCCGAACTGCCCAGCAATACCTGAAGGATCTGCCATTGTCTTGGCCTGAAAGGGTAGGAAATATACTGCGCATTCTTGAAAAGGATCCAGCGTTCCATTACTGGGACTTGCCCCTGGTGCCTGATGTGTTTCAGGAGCTGGAACAACTCCCTCAGGAAGCCAGGACGTATTTTTCCATTATCAAACGGGTTTATGAAGCATATGGGAAAGAGAAGAAAGGTGAAAAAATGATCGGGTGGGGGGATAAGACGCCGTATTTAATGGTTCGGTTGGATTGGCTGCATTTGCTCTTTCCTCAGGCCAGGTTCATTTTCATGGTCAGGGATGGTCGTGACGTTGTACATTCGATGACTACTCGGTTGAATTTCTCCTTTGAACATGCTTGCCAGCGCTGGAAAGTTTCCTTGAAAATGTACCAGCGGTTGAAAAAAAGGAAGGGGGGCAAT
>CAZAYA010000027.1:0-4398 GCA_964489175.1 uncultured Flavobacteriales bacterium
GGCCGGAAAGGCGACCTGCTGGTCCACATCAACGTCTGGACCCCTCAGGAATTGACCAAGGAAGAAAAAGAACTCCTGGAAAAACTCCGCGGATCCGAAAACTTCAAACCTGCTCCGGCAGAGAATGAGAAAGGCTTCTTCCAGAAGGTGAAGGAAATGTTCGAATAATAAGGAAAGCTATACTATTTCCCCTCACTGGTATTAAGTATGAAGACCTTAAGGATCGTGGATCAACAGGTCTTCATACTTGATACTTTTCCCACTACCATCCTCCCTCACCTTCCTTATCTTTGGCCGAGCCTGATGCGCCCCCTATGGAACAACCCTTTCTCAGCATCCGGAACCTGGCCAAACAATACAGCGGCCATACTGCCCTGAAGGATGTCAGCATCGACATCCCCAAGCAAAACATATTCGGTCTTCTGGGTCCCAATGGGGCCGGCAAGACCTCCCTCATCCGCATCATCAACCAAATCACCGGTCCCGACAACGGAGAAGTCTGGTTCGACGGAGAAAAATTACACCCCTCCCACACCACTCGCATCGGCTACCTACCGGAAGAACGAGGACTGTACCGGAAAATGAAACTGGGCGAACAGGCCGTGTACCTGGCAAGGCTCAAAGGGTTGAACAATCAGGAAGCCCATCAGCGACTCACCGAATGGTTCGAGCGTTTTGACCTGATGGACTGGTGGGACCGTAGGATCGAAGAACTGTCGAAAGGCATGGCCCAAAAGGTCCAGTTCATCACCACCATCGTCCACCAGCCCTCCCTGCTCATCCTGGACGAACCTTTCAGCGGCTTCGACCCCATCAACACAGACCTGATCAAACAAGAGATCCTGAAATTACGGGAAGCAGGAACGACCGTGATCTTCTCCACCCACAACATGGAATCGGTGGAAGCCATCTGCGACCGCATCGCACTGATCCACCGCTCGGAAAAGATCCTGGAGGGGCATGTGGACCAGATCCGGGCTGAACACAGCGCCGCCGAATACGAGGTGACCTTCAAAGGGAACATCATCGGCTTCACCAACGCCCTGTGGACACAATTCAAACTGCTTTACAAAGAAGAAAAGGATGGCTTTTACAAGGCCAGGATCCAACTGCTGCGCAATAGCACCCTCAACCAGTTGCTGAATGTTATCCTCCCGCATGTGGAGGTGCACGGGGTAAGGGAGGTGATCCCCAGCATGAACGACATCTTCATCCAACTCGTCAACGAAGAAAAGGAGGACCATGAGCAAGATCCCGCTGATCATCAGGCGTGAGTACCTGACGCGCGTCCGGAAACGGTCCTTCCTGATCATGACGATCCTGGGGCCGATACTGATCGCCGGATTCCTGGTACTGGCCATCTGGCTGGGGCTTTCCGAGGAAGGGACGCACAAGGTGCTTGTGGTGGACAAGCACCAGATCGTGACCGACCAGCTCAAGAACAAGGAGGATGTCCAGTTCTTCTATTCCAGGGAAGATCTCAGCGATGAGGCCTTCATGGAAAGTCCCTATACGCTGTTGCTCTATATCAATGAAAAGGCACTGGAAGTAGGAGCTGTAGAGCTTTACTACAAATCCACCCCCAGTTTTTTCACCCAGAGCTACATCAAAGGCCAGCTGGAAGGAACCTTCGAGAATTACAAGCTGAACAAGAACGAGATCTCACGAGGGGAGTATGAGAAGATCAAGACCTTCATCTCGCTGAAGAGCATCGACATCGAAACCGGAAAGGAGGACAAATACAAGCGGGAACTGGCCTTTGTCGGCTTCTTCTTCGCCCTCATCATCTACATGTTCATCTTCATGTACGGTGTGCAGGTCATGCGTGGCGTGATCGAGGAAAAGACCAACCGCATCATCGAAGTGATCATCTCCTCGGTGAAACCTTTCCAGCTCATGATGGGCAAGATCACCGGCGTGGCCATGGTCGGCCTGACCCAGTTCATTCTTTGGGTGATCCTCACCGGTGTCCTATCCCTGGGCGGACAGGCTCTCCTGCTCCAGGACCGGTACGATCCCTCAGCGATCGCAGAACAAGCCCAGGTATCGCAGGAAGTGAAAAAGCAACAAGAACAGGAAGAGCAAGTGGACCTGGCCAAGAACGATGTGCTCAACCTCCTCGCCCGCATCAATTTTCCGTTGATGCTGGGCATGTTCCTCTTCTACTTCCTGGGCGGCTACCTGCTGTACAGCTCTCTTTTCGCTGCGGTGGGATCGGCGGTGGACAGCGAATCAGACACCCAGCAGTTCATGATGCCGATCACGATCCCGCTGATCTTCGGCTTCATCGTGGCCGAGATGGCCCTGCAGAATCCGGAAGGGCCGGCGACCATCTGGTTCTCGATCATCCCGCTCACCTCACCCGTAGTGATGATGGTACGGGTGGCCATGGGATTCGATACAGACACCATCTGGCAATTGTACCTTTCCATGACCCTGCTGATCGCCGGTTTTATCTTTACTACTTGGCTGGCCGGCAGGATCTACCGGACCGGTATCCTCATGTACGGAAAGAAAGCTTCTTACAAGGAGCTCTGGAAGTGGCTCTCCTATAAAGCCTGACCATGAAACTCGGCATCATCGACCTGGGAACCAATACCTTCAACCTGCTCATCGTATCGGTGAAGGAAGATGGAACCCTGTTGCCTGCTGAAAGGAGTGAACGCATTTATTCCGGACGGACCGTAGTGATGCTGGGAGAAGGAGGGATCGAAAAGCAAAGGATCACCCCCGAGGCGATAAGCCGGGCCATCAAAGCCCTTCAGCAACATCTGGAGACCATTCACGAGTACCATTGCGACAAGGTGCTGGCCTTCGGTACCTCAGCTATCCGGTCAGCTACCAACGGACAAGAACTGGTGAACAAAGCCCGGGAAGAGCTGGGGCTGACCATCCAGGTGATCGACGGGGATAAAGAAGCCGAACTGATCTGGCTGGGCGCCAGGCAGGCGCTTTCCCTCGGCTCCACCCCTTCCCTGTTGCTGGATGTAGGTGGCGGCAGCAATGAATTCGTGCTTGCCACGGATGAGAAGCTCCTGTGGAAACTCAGCATCGAGGCGGGCGTATCACGAATGCTGGAAGCTTTTCCCCACCACGAGCCCATCCTGCCCGAAGAAGCGGATCGGATCCGGGACCATTACCGGGATCATCTCCAACCCCTGTTCGAACGATGCCGGGAAACACCAGTAAAGGTCCTGACCGGCTCTTCCGGTTCTTTCGAGGCTCTGGCCGCGATGATCGCCCACCGGTTCCACCAGGATGATGACCTGGCCGGAATGAGTTCTTATATTTTTAGGCCGGAAGAATTCCACCATATCCATGCTTTGCTGATGCGTTCGGACCTGGAGGAACGAAAAGCCATCCCCGGCCTTTCCCCCATGCGGGCCCGAATGATCGTACTCGGAACGCTCCTGATCGAACTGGTGGTGAAAGAACTCGGCATCGAAACGATCCGGTGTTCCTATTATGCCCTGAAAGAAGGCATTCTGGCAGAAGTATTGTCCGGAACCCTCGAACCGATGGCAGTAGCCACCGAACCCCCTCCGAAAAAACCCTGACCCATGGCCCAGATCCTCGTTATCGACGATGAAAAAAGTATCCGTAACACCCTCAGTGAGATCCTCGAAGGGGAAGGTTTCAAGGTAGACCTGGCCGAGAACGGTGCTGAGGGTCTGGAAAAGATCGGGAAGAAGCAATTCGATGCCGTTCTCTGCGACGTGAAGATGCCCGAAATGGACGGACTGGAGCTCCTGGAAAAAGCCGAGGAAAAAGGGCTGGACACAACAGCCTTCATCATGATCTCCGGCCATGGCACCATCGATACTGCCGTAGAAGCGCTCCGCAAAGGAGCCTACGATTTCATCGAAAAGCCGCTCGACCTCAACCGAACCCTGGTCTCCATCCGTAATGCTTTGGACCGCTCCAGTCTGGTAAAGGAAAAAAAGAAATTACAGCGCAAGGTCAATAAGAATGCCAGCACGAAGATCATCGGGGAGTCAAAGGCCATCGGGGAGGTCAAGACCATGATCGACAAGGTGGCCCCCACGGACGCCCGCGTGCTGATCACCGGCCCGAACGGATCCGGAAAGGAGCTGGTGGCCCGGCAACTCCATGAGAAAAGTCCGCGGTCGAAAAAGCCTTTCATAGAGGTCAACTGCGCCGCCATCCCCTCGGAACTGATCGAAAGCGAACTGTTCGGCCACGAAAAAGGCGCTTTCACCTCGGCCATCAAGCAACGTAAAGGAAGTTTCGAGCAGGCCCACGAAGGAACGCTCTTCCTGGATGAGATCGGCGATATGAGCTTGTCAGCCCAATCAAAGGTCTTACGCGCCCTTCAGAACAACAAGATCAGCCGGGTGGGCGGCGATAAGAGCATCCAGGTAGATGTGCGGGTGATCG
>CAZAYA010000027.1:4408-20213 GCA_964489175.1 uncultured Flavobacteriales bacterium
ATGCAGATGCTGCGAAAAGGGAGAGGAACCCTTTTCGGATACGGGAAAAAATATGTTTCCCTCTGGCAGAGCGCGTTTATGATGTCAAAGGATGAGATTGAAAAATTTATCAACAGCCTGGTCAGTGAAAAGGAATTATCCGAGGCCGAGGGAAAGAACCTGAAAAAAGAGATCGAAGAGAACCGTTTCCGGGAAGACCTCTACCACCGCCTGAGTGTGATCCTCATTCCCGTACCCCCCCTGGATGAACGGAAAGAGGACATTCCACTCCTGGCAGAACACTTCCTGCATACCATTTGTGAAGACCATGGGATCCCCGAAAAGAAGCTCGCGGCCAAAGCAGTGGAAGAACTCCAAAAGATCTCATGGACAGGGAACATCCGGGAATTGCGGAACGTCCTGGAAAGGCTTGTTATCCTGAGCGAGGATAGCATAAGCGCCAGGGATGTGGCCCAATACGCCCACCCCGGACAATAATGACCTCGCCAGGATCCCTTCTTCATCCGAATTTTTCTTCCCCGCGCTTTTCCCTTAAATAACAGGGGACAGTGAGTTTTCAACATTGACCGTTGAGAAACCATCAGGGGGAAAGCAACCCCTTTTTACTTTTCGTCGTAATTTAGACAGGACTGATCGTGTAAAACAAGGGGTTCGTCATGCGTCCCGAACGCTTCAACCCCGTTAAATCCTGTTACCATGGAAGCGCTTCAAGAGATCTACCAGTCAATGTACCGCTCCTACGGGGCGCTTATTTTCATCCCCCTCATTCTTTTCACTGCGGTAGGGATCCTGGCTCAGTGGAATTTATATGAGAAATGTGGCCTCAAAGGTGTAGCCTGCATCGTTCCTGTATGGAACGTGATCGAGTTCCTGAAGATCATGGGAAGGCCAGCCTGGCACATCGTTTTCTTTCTGATCCCGGTGTACAACATCTACTTCATCATCAAGGTGTACATCGAATTGTGCAATTCATTCGGCCGGTATTCGATCGGGGATTATATCCTGGTGATCCTCCTCAACGGACTTTACGTGCTATACCTGGGGTTAGCCGAGGAAGAAGTTTACAAAGGGCCGGTCTACAAGCAGCGGATGGATATGAAAGCGTCTCAAAAAGGAGGTGTGAAGAACGAACAGTCGCAGCGAGCCACCGCCTAAAGATAATCCCGGGCCTTTTCCAAAGCTTTTTCCAGCCCGTTCACATCCTTACCTCCAGCCGTGGCAAAGAAAGCCTGGCCACCACCCCCGCCCTGCACTTCCCGGGCCAGTTCCCGAATGATGGCATTAGCATCCAGGCCTTTCTCTTTTACCAGGTCTTCCGTGATCATCAGGGTCAGGTTCGCTTTTCCTTTGCTTTCGGTTGCTAATAACAGGAACAAATGGTCCTTTTCCTTTTTGAGCTGGAAGGCCAGGTCCTTGATAGTAGCGGGATCCAGAGAGACCTGCTCAGCGATCAGCGTAATATCCCCTACCTTCTGCATCTTTTCAAGAAGCTCAGCCTTCACGGACCGGGCCTGAAGGGCTTTTAGTTCTGACACCTCCCTTTCCAGGTCCTCCTGGGTCTTCATCAGGTTCTGCACGGCTTTGTGAAGGTCTTTGGGGTCTTTGAGCAGTTGCCGGAGATCACCCAACAGGTCCTCCTCCTTTTGAACATAGACTTCGGCCTCCGAGCCGGTCACTGCCTCGATGCGGCGAACACCGGCTGACACCGCGCTTTCTGAAGTGATCTTGAACAATCCGATCCGGCCCGTGGCCGGAACATGCGTTCCCCCGCACAACTCCACGGAGTCTCCGAATTTGATCACCCGGACCACATCCCCGTATTTTTCGCCGAAAAGAGCCATCGCTCCCATTTCCATGGCCTCATCCATAGGAACTTCCCGCTTCTCTTCCAAAGGATGATCCTCCCGGATGCGGGCATTGACGAACATCTCGATCTTTCGCAGGTCCTCTCCCGACACCTTTTCATAATGGGAAAGGTCAAAGCGCAAATGGTCCGGGGCCACGAGCGACCCCTTCTGCTCCACATGACCGCCCAGGACACGGCGCAGGGCCATATGCAGCAAGTGCGTGGCGGTATGATTGCTCGCCGCGCCTTCCCGTTTCACGCGGTCCACCACAGCAGTATACTCCTGTCCAGGATCGGAGGGAAGCGCTTTGGCGATGTGAAGGATCAAATCGTGCTCCTTCTTGGTATCGAGGATGGTCAGTTTTTCGCCTCCGGCTTCGATGAAGCCCGTATCGCCGACCTGTCCACCACTCTCGGCATAGAAGGGCGTAACGTTGAAAACGAGCTGATAGCGGGTCTTGTCCTTGACCTTCACCTCCCGGTAACGGGTGATGCGAACCCTGGTCTCCAAACGATCGTAACCGAGGAATTCCTCTTTTTCATCCTCGACCAACACCATCCAATCACCAGCTTCCACCGACCCAGCCTTCCGGGACCGTTCCTTCTGGGCTTCCAGCTCCTTTCGGAAGCCGTCCATATCGACTTCCAATCCTTTTTCCCCGGCCATCAGGCGGGTAAGATCGATGGGGAAACCATAGGTATCGTACAGTTCGAAAGCGAAACTGCCATCAATGACCTTTTTTGGAAGGCTTTTTACAGTTTTTTCATGTTCAGTATTCCCCTCAAAATCTTTAACCTTCTTTTCATAAAGGGTTTTCTGGATATAATTTTCAAAGCTGGTGATCCCTTTTTCCAAAGTATTGAGAAAGCTTTCCTCCTCTTCGCGGATCACATTCCCCACCAATTCCTGCTGCTGGTCGATCCCCGGGAAAACTTCCCGAAACTGCTGTACAAGAACAGGCACGAGCGAATGGATGAAGGGCTCCTCCATGCCCAGGAAGCTATATGCATAACGGACGCCCCTGCGTAGGATCCTGCGGATCACATAGCCAGCACCAGTATTGGAGGGCAATTGCCCGTCAGCGATCGCGAAGCTAACGGCCCGCACATGATCGGCCACCACACGGATGGCGACATCTTTCTGGTCCGTACTCCTTGCATACTGTTTCCCGGTGCTTTTTTCGATCTCCTGGATGAGGGGGGTGAAAGCGTCTGTGTCGTAGTTGGACTGCTTTTCCTGCAGGACCATGGCCAGGCGTTCCAGTCCCATGCCCGTATCGATATGCTTCTGGGGCAAGGGCTTGAGGTCGCCTTTGCGAGAGCGGTCGTACTCGATGAAGACAAGGTTCCAGAGCTCCACCACCTGTGGATGGTCCTGATTGACAAGGGAAGCGCCGTCCTTTTCCTTACGCTCGGCTTCATCCCGGATATCGACGTGCAGCTCGGCCGAAGGACCACAGGGACCCACATCCCCCATCTCCCAAAAATTCTCCTCCTTGCCGAATTCGAGGATGCGGTCCTCGGAAAAATACTTTTGAGCGATCTCCACAGCTTCTTCATCCCGCCCCAGGCCATCCTTTTCATCTCCGGCATATACCGTTATATAGAGCCGGTCCGGATCAATACCATAGCCATCGGTGAGCAACTCCACCCCCCATCCGATGGCCTCCTCCTTGAAATAATCGCCGAAGGACCAGTTCCCGAGCATCTCGAACATGGTATGGTGGTAGGTGTCCATGCCCACCTCCTCCAGGTCATTGTGTTTTCCGGATACGCGAAGACATTTTTGGGCATTGGCCACGCGGGCATGGGGAGGCTTCCGGTCGCCGAGGAAGATGTCCTTGAACTGGTTCATCCCAGCGTTCACGAACATGAGGGAAGGGTCGTTCTTCACCACCATCGGGGCGGAAGGAACGATCTCATGCCCTTTGTCCCTGAAAAACCGGAAAAAATGTTCCCTGATCTCTTTTGACCCCATGGCTTCGCAATATTATCCCCCGCAGAGTGGTAAGTTGACGAATAAACGACGCAGCACAAGGCTGCAAGGGCAAAATTAATTTTATTTCATACATTTGGCCCTTAATAAAAACCGGGTACGTATGAGCCGGTATCAGTACAAATACAACCCCCATACACTCCGTTATGAACGGGTAGAGCCCGGACTGCTCCGCAAGGTACTCGGATCGGGGGTATTTCATTTTGCTATCGGTGCGATGGCAGGCCTGCTGGGTCTGCTCTATGCCTCGAACCTCTTCGGCCCTTCGAGCAAAGTCCGTGAATTGCAGCGCGAGAAGAAGTTGCTCGAACAGCAATACGTTGCCATGAACGAGCACCTGGAACAAATGGACCAAACGCTGGCCATGATCCAATCACGGGACGACAAGATCTACCGGACCATCCTTCAGACCGAGCCTGTTCCAGAGAACGTCCGGCAGGCCGGTGTTGGTGGTGTGGATCGCTACAAGCATCTCAAAGGCTATGATCATTCCAAACTGGTAGTCAGGACCAATCAGAAACTCGACCAGCTTTCCAAACAACTGAAGGTACAATCCCGCTCCTTTGAGAAAGTAATGGATCTGGCCCGCGACCGAAAGGACCTTCTGGCCTCCATCCCGGCCATTCGCCCGGTACCGGATGACAAGGTAGAACGGCTGGCTTCCGGCTTCGGGATGCGGATCCATCCGATCTACAAGACCATGAAAATGCACTCTGGTGTCGATTTCACGTCCGATATCGGGACCAAGGTCCACGCCACCGGCAGTGGGGTCATAGAAAAGATCGAACGCAAGAAAAAGGGCTATGGCATGAACGTGACCATCGATCATGGCCATGGTTACAAGACGCTTTATGCCCATCTCCACAAGTTCCGCGTGAAGGTCGGCGACAAAGTGAAACGCGGTGAAGTGATCGGGGAGGTCGGCAACACCGGTACTTCCACCGGCCCCCATCTCCATTACGAAGTGATCAAGGACGACAAGAAAGTCGACCCGATCAATTACTTCTTCAATGAGTTGTCCCCCGAGGAATACGAGCGCGTCGCCGAGATCGCTGCCCATACAAGGACTTCTCTCTGAGCGATCTTTCTTAATTTTAGGAAGATCAAAACACGCCCCCTTGGACCAGGAGAATCCCGACCCCGCTCAGGCGGACAACAAGCTGTATTATAGTATTGGCGAGGTAGCCCGAATGTTCGGTGTCAATACCTCTCTGATCCGCTATTGGGAAAAGGAGTTCTCCATCATCAAGCCCAAGAAGAACAACAAGGGGAACCGCCTCTTCACCCGCAAGGACATCGATAACCTGCACCTCATTCACCATCTGGTAAAGGAACGAGGCTTCACCCTCGACGGCGCCAAGAAGAAGCTTCGCGAGAATAAGGGAGACACCGTGAACCAGGCTGAAGTGGTCCGCTCCCTGAAGGAGATCAGGGCTTTCCTGGTGGAGCTCAGGAAGAATTTGTAGTGGAGCCAATAGTGACTGGTGACGAGCGACTAGGGCTTACCAGGAACCTACTGGCATCTCCTCTTGCCTTTTCTATTCACTATTCACTCGTCGCTAGTCGCTACTTTAAAAATACCTCCCCTCTTCCAGGTAATTCCGCACATAGTCCCTCACCCCTTCCTCCAGTTCGGTGAAAGGTTTGCTGTAACCGATGGCCTGTAGCTTGTCGGTATCAGCTTCGGTAAAGTACTGGTAATTCTCGCGGATGTCTTCAGGGGTTGGAATGAACTCTATATCGGGTTCCTTCCCCAGGGCAGCGAACACTGCGTTCGTGAGGTCAAGAAAAGTACGGGCCTTGCCGGTCCCCACATTGTAAAGGCCAGGACCACGGCGCTGGTGCATGAGGTGGGTACAGATGTCCACCACATCACGCACGTAGATGAAATCACGCAGCTGTTCACCGTCAGCATAGTCAGGATGATGGGACTTGAACAGGCGCATTTTCCCCGTTTCCCGGATCTGTTGATAAGCATGCCATATAACAGAAGCCATCCGCCCTTTGTGGTACTCGTTAGGGCCATAGACATTAAAGAACTTCAAACCAGCCCAGTAGAACGGCTTTTCCTTCTGGGCCAGGGCCCACTTGTCAAATTCGTTCTTGGAAACCCCGTAGGGATTAAGGGGCTCCAATCGCTCCACGATACTGTGGTCGTCCACGAAACCATGCTCTCCTTTGCCATAAGTAGCAGCCGAAGAAGCATAAACGAGCGGCAGGGCATATTCCACACACAGTTCCCACACCTTTTTGCTGTAATCAAGGTTGAGCGTCCGGAAGATCTCCTCATCCATTTCGGTCGTATCGGTACGGGCGCCAAGGTGGAAAACGAACTGGATGCGCCGCTCGTTCTCCCGGAACCAATCGAAGAAGTCATCACGATGAACAAAGGTGGTGTACTGCTTCCCCTCCAGGTTCTTCATCTTCTCTTCGTCGGAGGGATCATCGACGGGGACGAGATCGAAATACCCCTCCTTGTTCAGGTAACTGATCAGACAACTTCCTATGAATCCTGCGGCTCCGGTAACGACGATCATGGCAGAGAGATTTGAGTGAACAGTAAGCTGTGAAGAGTAAACAGGGGGGAGGAAGACGCATCCTGCTTACTGCTTACTGTTCACTGTTCACTTCCAAAAATAGTCATCCTTCCCAGAACCCCATGGACATCGTATATTTGCTCCGCCATGAGACCCGTACACCTTACGCGGAAAGAGCATTTCAATGCCGCCCACAAACTCTGGAACGAGGCGTGGTCGGAGGAAAAGAACTTCGAAGTGTTCGGAGAATGTGCCAACCCCAACTACCACGGGCACAATTTCGACCTGTACGTGACCGTGAAGGGCCGACCGGACCCCGATACGGGTTTCGTGATGAACGTGAAGGACCTGAGTCAGCTGATCCGGGAGAAGATAACGGACAAAGTGGACCACAAGAACCTCAACCTGGACGTCCCCTTCATGAAAGGGAAGCTCGCCTCCACGGAGAACCTGACCATTGCCATCTGGGATATCCTGGAAGGCGACATTCGCCAGTTGGGGCATGAACTGTACAGCGTAAAGTTGTATGAAACGGAAAATAATATTGTAGCGTATTTTGGAGAGCAGTGAGCGAGAACTTTTCACCCCTGTTCACTGTTCACTGCTCACTGTTTCCTAAACCATCGACCATGAACACCAACAAGAACATCGACTTTTTCGGCAACAGCCCTGCACAGGCACAAGCACAAAGCAGTGTACAAAGCAACGAAGCGACGGCCTCCTTCATGTCGTCCGTCTTTACCTACATGACCGGTGCCCTGGCGATCAGCGGCGTACTGGCCTATGTGTTCGCCCACAGCGCCGGACTGCTTTCGATGATCGTTTCTCAGCAGGGTGGACTGACCCTGTTCGGATGGGTCGCGACCCTCAGCCCGCTGATCTTCGTGCTGGTGATGAACTTCGGACTGGAAAAGCTCAGCTCCACGGCCCTGCTCGGCCTGTTCATCGCCTTTGCAGGCATGATGGGGATCAGCCTCAGCACCATCTTCCTCACTTATGCAGCCGGGACCATCTACCAGACCTTCGCTATCACAGCCGTTACTTTCGGCGTCATGGCATTGTTAGGCTACACCACGAGCACCGACCTTACCAAATTCGGTTCCTTGCTGATGATGGCCGTGGTCGGCCTGATCATCGCCATGGTGGTGAATATGTTCCTGGGAAGTGCCTTGATGGACTATATCATCAGCATCTTCGGCGTGTTCATCTTCACCGGCCTCACCGCTTATGACACCCAACGCCTCAAGCGGATCGGAAGTGGCGAAGAATACGGTGCCGAGAACCGCAACAAACTCGCCATCATGGGCTCGTTGAGCCTGTACCTGAACTTCATCAACCTGTTCCTGTTCCTCCTTCGCCTGCTCGGTGGTGGGAGGGATTGATGAACCTGTGAACATCCAGAAAAAGAGGCTGGCTTTGTCAGCCTCTTTTTTTATTTTCAGCCACCACTGCAAAAAGATCCGAGAAGCATGAAAGCATACGTATTCCCCGGACAGGGGGCCCAGTTCCCCGGCATGGGGCAAGACCTCCACGACCATTCCAACGAAGCCCGCAGCCGGTTCAACCAGGCCGATGAGATCCTCGGCTTCCCCATCACCGATACCATGTTCAACGGCAGCGAAGAGGACCTGAAGCAAACGAAGGTCACCCAACCCGCCATCTTCCTGCATTCTGTCATCCTGGCCGAATTGCTGAGCATCGAACCCAACATGGTGGCCGGCCACTCCCTCGGCGAATTTTCCGCCCTGGTGGCCAACCGGGCCTTGTCCTTTGAAGACGGACTGAAACTCGTTTCCCAACGCGCCCAGGCCATGCAAAAAGCCTGCGAAGCCGAACCCTCCACCATGGCTGCCGTTATGGGATTGGACGATGCTGTGGTGGAAGAAGTCTGCCATTCGATCGAGGGCATCGTGGTGCCGGCCAATTACAATTGCCCGGGCCAGATCGTGATATCTGGAGCAGTAGATGCCGTGAACGAAGCCTGTGAACAATTGCAGGAAAAAGGCGCCAAGCGGGCCATGGTATTGCAGGTCGGCGGAGCTTTCCACTCCCCCCTCATGGAGCCTGCCCGCCAGGAGCTGCAAGCAGCCATTGAGCAGACCGAACTGCACACCCCCGTTTGTCCGGTCTACCAGAACGCCACGGCCCTTCCGGAGACCGACCCGGCCAAGATCAAGCAGCACCTGATCGACCAGCTCACGGCCCCTGTGAAGTGGACCCAGACGATGCACAAAATGCTCGAGGACGGCGCTACCTCCTTCACCGAGGTCGGTCCCGGCAAAGTGCTCCAGGGCCTGCTCAAGAAAGTGGACCGCAAGCTCGACACCAACAGCGCCTCCCTCCCCGGATCGATGGCCAGCGAATAAGGATCCTCTACAGGCCTTATCTTCGTACTGTACGGAGAGATGCCGGAGTGGTCGAACGGGCCCGACTCGAAATCGGGTGTACCGCAAGGTACCGGGGGTTCGAATCCCTCTCTCTCCGCCATCAAAAAAGCCCTCCAGCTTGAGCTGGAGGGCTTTTATTGAGAGAGCCGAGCAAAAGCTTTGCTTTCAAGCGAGGATCGAACAATAAAAGCCAACGTGAGCGAAGCGAACTGGTTTTTTGATGGAACCTCCCCCTTCAGGGTTCATCGTCAGGTAATCCCTCTCTCTCCGCCAAAGCAAGCCCCGCCTTTTCAGGCGGGGTATTTTTTGAGCGGGACCTCGAAAGCTTTGCTTTCAGAGGTCCAAGCGAAAAAAATGAACCACGACCGCAGGGAGTGGCTTGCTTTGGAAACTTCCCCCTTTGGGTTCACGGAGTAATCCCTTCGGAAGTAAGGAGGCAGGAGTGAAGAGCGAGGAGGGGGCGACCAACGAATATCACCCTGAGACTCCTCTGCGCCCGGATATTCCTAACCCCGGTTCTTTCTCTGATCAAAAAGAGAAGCAGCCAGCAAAGATGGCCCCTCCTCTAAAATGAATGTTCATTTGTGCAAATTTTTATTATTTTTGCACAAATGCATGTGCAATGAATGAACTTCTGGAACGATCGGAGGCGCTGATCGAACGAACACCGATCGATTTCAAACGGTATCTTTTCGATCGGATCAACTGGGAAGACCGCCTGGTCGGGATCAAGGGAGCCCGGGGAACGGGCAAGACCACAATGCTGCTTCAATGGCTGAAGGAAAATGAATACCATGCACCTGAAGCTGCCTATTGGACCCTCGACGACCTGTACTTCACCAACCATTCCCTCGTAGAAACAGCCCGCACCTTCCATCAACAAGGAGGGACCGTTCTGGTCCTCGACGAAGTACACAAATACCCCCAATGGGCCCGGGAGATCAAGAACCTGTACGACCTCTATCCCGACCTCAAACTTATCTTCACAGGTTCTTCGATCATCGACATCAGCCGGCAGGAAGGGGACCTGAGCAGAAGAGTGCTCATGTATGAACTCCACGGATTGTCTTTCCGGGAATACCTTTCCTTATTCCAGGAGATCGACCTTCCCGCTTATTCCATGGAAAAGTTGCTCAAGAACCCGGGAAGGATCCGGAAGGACTTGCCGAAGGGTTTCAAACCACTCGCCCATTTCAAAGGCTACCTGGAACATGGCTATTATCCTTTTTTCAGCGATGAAGTGATCGAATTCCAGCAACGACTGCAACAACTCGTGCGAACGATCGTGGAATACGACATGGCGGAACTGAAGGGTTTCGATATACGAAACGCCCGTAAGATGTTGCAATTGCTGGGCGTCATCGCCGACCAGGTCCCCTTCCGCCCCAACATCTCCCAGCTTGCTCAAAAAACCCATATCCACCGGAATTCGATCACCAACTACCTCCACTTCCTGGAACAAGCCCACCTTATCGGGTTGCTCCAACCTGCCGGTAACAGTGTAGCCACCCTCCAGAAACCGGAAAAGATACTCCTCAACAACCCCACGCTCCATTATGCCTTAAGCCCCTCACCATCTATCGGAACGGTCAGGGAAGCGTTCTTTTTCAGCCAGGCCAAGGTCGATCATCAGATCTCCGCCCCGCAAAAAGGAGACTTTAGAATCGATGACAGGCTCCTTTTCGAGATCGGTGGAAAGAACAAGGAAAAAGGACAGATCTCGGGCATCCCGAATGCCCATGTTGTACGTGACGATCTGGAATTTCCTGTGGGCAGAACGCTTCCGCTCTGGTATTTCGGGTTGGTGTATTGAGATAGAAGCGAAGAGGCAGGAGTGAAGAGCGAGGAGGGGGCGAATAACGAATGGCCGCTTTTGCCCCGACAGGGCCCCTCTAGTTCGGTATTCACCAGTCGCTTTTCGCTCTCCCTCTTTTCCCAAGCAACGTCCCCGATCCCCATCCGTCTTCGTATATTAGAATATTGGAATTCTAAAAAAGGGAAATGCCGAAGCGGTCCTGATAAATGTCCCTGCATCTCAAAAACCCACAACGAGCAGGAATCCTCGTATTCCTGCTTTTCTGTTTCGGAGACCTGGCGCGAGCAGGGAATGACCTGATCACCATCAACCAAGCCACGGTCCCCTCCGAATTAACGGTCTGCCAAGACACCGGCACTTTCTCCATCCAGATCGAGAACCCTACCCCCTTCCAGATCACCAATCTCGAACTCGAAGCCAACCTCCCCGAAGGGATCGAGTACATCCCCGGCTCCATTCAGCAGGGCAACGAAAGCGATATCAGCGACCCCAGTGATCCGCTCTTCTCCCTGGCCAACATGGACTCCCTCACCACCCGGACCATCACCTTCAGGGCCAAGGTAGGATGCGACATCATCAGCTACATCGATGGCGGCCAACCTATTCAGAACAATTACACCTTCAACTACCACGGGAACGGCTCCAACCGCACCACCACCCACACCACCGGGTTCTACGACATCCTGGAACCCAACATCTCGATCGTCAACATCACCAACCGGACCATCAATGTCTCTATCGGTGATAACATCACCCGCTGCATTACGATCCGCAACGCAGGCAACGGCTCCCTTCGTTACTTCCAACTCAACAACGACCACGGCTCTGGCCTCACCATCACCAATGTGGACAAAGGCAACTGGACCACCAACGGCACCACCGAAGAGGTCATCCTCGGTCCGGCAGATTTCTCCGGCATTGGCAATGGCGATGGGTTCTTCGACAACGGTGAGGAGATCACCATCTGCGAGGATGTTTCCGTGGATGATTGCGACGATGTACTCTCCGAATACGATGCCTTCTGGGGGTGCGGCGGACAAAAGTGCCAGAACTCCGTCTCCACGGCTAACATGACCTTCCCCGGCCAGAAACCCAGCATCCAGGTGCAGACCGAACGGTTCATGCAACCCTGCACCGGCCCCGGAACAACCCACCTCCAACGGGTCACCCTCATCAATACCGGAACAGCCTCCGCCCTCAACCTCGACCTCGACATCTTCCAACCCAGCCACCGCGAGAGCGCATGGAATCCGGGCAGCTTCATCATGCGGTCCAATGGAGGTGCGGACAGTTCCTTCACCCCCGACTCCACCGAGACCGGTGCCATCGCCTGCATGGCCAATGGTCATCAGGGTGCCTACATCGACCCTTTCAGCCTCCCGGCAGGCGATACCCTGGTGATCGAATGGGAGGAGACCGTCTGCTTCCCCAGCAGCTGCGGCGGGAATCGGCGCGTATCTCCCTGGCGACTGCGAGGCACTTATGAGAACCTCTGTGGGGAGAATTTCTCCTTCAACCGCTGGAACGGGGGCGGACGGATCCAGCACACCATGAGCGACGATAACCCGAACGTAACGCTCACCGATGGAGAAACCCAGGACTTCCAGTTCCTCATCGATGCCCTGGACAACAGCCTTACCACCGGCACGAACCCCCACTGGCGCATCGATCTTCAACTGCCTTCCTGCGTTAATTATTCCGGCAACTTCGAAGCCCAGAACCCTGACGGCTCCACTGTTTCACCCGACTCCATCACCACCCAGGGCAGCACGGTGAGTGCCTATTTTTCCGGGCAAGAACCCTTCGACCTCAACGCCCACCTAAGCGCCACATTGGGAGCAACCTGCGGCGGAGGATGTGGCGGCGGGCTGCGCACCCTGGAAATGAGGTCCCACTTTGTTCAGGACCAGTCCTGCTCCGAGGACATCCTGGCCAATTGTGTGACCGCGCCTATCGATATTGACTGCCCGACCGATTCCTGCCAAGGGCTGACCTTCGAAGTATTCTCCCTCCTGCGCGACAACTACGGACAACCCGACAATGACAATGATGGTTTACCCGACCCGCCACCGGCTACCCTCGACATGAACAACGTGCGGCAGGACCGGGCCATGACGGGCGACACCCTTTCCTCCGTGTTCGCTGGCCACGTACAGTCTTCCACGAACACCCCCGGCTGGGACTACTGGTACGCCGAACTGGACCTGGACAATGCATTGGGGGCTGTAGGTTACCTGGATGGTCAGGTGGAAGTCTACCCCGGCGGAACGGGACCAGCCTATACCTGCCCCATCCCAACTTCAAGAGTAGATACTGTCAACACAGGCAACAGCACCCAATTCACCTTCGATCTCAGTTTCCCCGACCTGATCGCCGATGGCTGCGTGCCTGCCGGCTACTCCCCATCGGATGGGGATTCACTGGTCTTCAAACCCCGCTACATCGTGGGTGGGAACATCGGCAGCCGGCTGGCCGATAATTTCGTGACCGGGAATTATTACCTGGCTGATAACCGCAACCCTTCCGATCCTGACAGCATCCACGGCTGCAACGACCGGTACAATTCCTTCGACCTGTTGGGATACGACTATATCATGCGCAACCAGGAACGATCGGACCTGCGCTCCTGCGATAGTGTACGGGTCGAGAACCGGTTCTACGCCTACATCGGCAACAGCCATGCCGGGGGGAACCTCTTCCAGTACGAATACCGCAACTTCTCCAGGATCGACACCATCCGCATCACACCCCCTGCTGGCTTCCGATTTTCCAGTGCTACCTACCGCCATGTTCGAACAGCAGGCAGCGGCAACCGGAACGGGAGCGCCTGGATAGGTATCACTCCCGTGGACCCGAACGCGGACACCCTGGAATTCTCCACCGGCGATCTCTTCACCGACCAGGGTGGCACACTCGAACCAAGCGACGAAGGCTACCTGGGAAGGATGGAAACCTACCTCATCCCCTCCTGCAATGTCCCGACCGACACCCTTCTGGGGGTCGACTATAATTACGAATTCGCAGAACCCCCACAACTGCAGAACGATACCACACCGAACAGCATTACCCGCACCGATTACGACGAACTGAACTACCACGGCGTCGACTGGAACATCCAATCTCCCCTCCAGTCCATTACCGCCGATGAACGCATCGCAGAATGGGAAGTCCAGGTGAACAACTTTACGGATTCCGAAGCGAAGAACGTATGGATCGCCCCGAAGAATACCAACACCAGCATCACCATCCAGGAGGTCGAGGACCTGGACAAAGGCCAGCTTATCACCCCCCAGAACGGCATTTACCGCCTCGACTCCATTCCCGCCAACGGCCTCCGAGAAGTGGCGATCCGCGGCAGTTTTACCAGTTGCGACAAAGACTCCATCGTGATCATGGCCAGCTGGAGCTGCCAGGGGTATCCGGACAGTCTGGCCGCCAACACCTGCGAGACCAAGGAGATCACCCTCTACGAAACCCCCCGGCCACCCGACCTGAAAGCCGATATCAACGGGCCGGACTCCACCCTCGGGCTTTGCGACACGGCCCAATACATCGTGGAAGGCAGGAACATCCAGACCGGTTACGCCTATCAGATCCGGCTGTCCACCATCCTTCCCGAAGGCATTGACATTGTCCCCGGCTCCAGCGAGCTGTTGTACCCGGAAGATTCCACCTTCCGCCCCATCTCCGATCCTGTCCAAACCGGCCAGACCCGTTTTGAATACAACGTTTCCGCGATCGACAGCCTGATAGGCGTACGGGGCTTGCCGGGCATATTGAAGGAGGACGAGAACAGCTTCAAGATCCGCTTCCAGGTGAACACCAGCTGCGAATACACCAGCGGGAGCATCATCCGCTTCCTGCTCACCGGGCGCTCGAACTGCGGAGAAAAAACAGGCGAAGAACTCAACCGGAGCCTGCCCCTGGAGATCACCAATGCCACACCCCCCTACGAAACCTTCATCCACCTCGACAACTCCTTCATCTCCCCCTGCTCGAAATTCTCGGCCATGGATGTCGCCTTCGTCAACCAGGGACCTGCATCCAGCAGCACCTCGGATTCCCTCCGTCTCCTTCTCCCCCCCGGCGTTAGTTACATCCCCGGCTCCTTTGCTGACCTGAAGAATGCCACCATGACCCCCACCCCCGTCATGGACAGCCTGAACGATCAGCAAGAACTGAAGTGGGGGTTCCCCGCCGGACTGAACAACGGGGATACCGTCCGTTTCCGTATTCGCTATGATGGTAAACCCGACCGGCTGCAATGCGGCACCATTTACCCCTTCTACGCCCAAACCACCACCCAGAAAAGCCTCCAATGCGTGGCCACAGGCAACAACTGCACCATCAACGTGGCTACCGGTGATACGATCGACAACGCTTTCACCTACAAAGGCTATTTCGACCTGTTGAGCGCCAGTGGAACGGCCACTCCCACCCCACCCACGGAAAGCGTGCAATACGACCTCACATTTGAGAACACCGGACAGACCATCGATTCCGGCCATGCTACCGTGATCGGCTTCTATTACGATGTGGATACCAACGGCCGGCAGACCGCTGCCGATGAATTCCTCACCACCGACACCATCTTCGACCGCATCGGACAGAATACCCAATACGCTCACAGCGGAACCATCGACGTCGAACCCGGCAAGAGTTGCCAACTCCTGGCTGTACTGGACACCTCCCGCAACAAATGCAACTGCCGCCCCACAGCCATCCCCCTGCCGGTGGAATACCAGCACAGTGCCCCGAACCAGGCTACCTGTTCCGATATTCCTCTTACCCTTGGTCCAGACTCCCTCGCTGGCTATACCTACCAATGGGACCCTTCCACGGACCTGAACAACGACACCGTGGCTAACCCCGTGTTCACCCACACCACGTCCGGACCAGACCCAGACACCGCCTTGTTCACCCTGGACGCCGACCGGGTCAATTGCACCGCCACCGACTCCATCCAGGTGATCACGTATCCGAACCCGGCCACCACGACCACACCTGACACGGCCATTTGCCGGGAAGACTCTGTACAGCTGAACGCCACCGGCGGAAGCACTTATGCATGGTCCCCTTCCGGCAGCCTCAGCGACACCACGGTGGCTTCCCCCCTGGCCTTCCCTATGGATACCACCGCTTATGAAGTGGTGGTAACGGATACGAATGGTTGTAAGGACCGCGATACGGTCCAGGTGAACGTCCGCCCGCTACCCGTTGCCG
>CAZAYA010000027.1:20223-21485 GCA_964489175.1 uncultured Flavobacteriales bacterium
GGACCGGATACGGCCCTCTGCCTCAACGACTCTATCCAACTGCAAGGCAGCAGCGGCACCACCTTTGCCTGGAGCCCGGCCACCAGCCTGAACGACTCCACCCTGGCCGATCCATGGGCCTCACCAACGGATACGACCGACTACACCCTCCTCGTGACCGATGCCAACGGTTGCCAGGACCGCGACACGATGAAACTCACCGTCGATCCCCTTCCCCCGGCCAACGCCGGCATGGACACCTCCCTCTGCCCGGAGGATTCGATCCAGCTCCAGGCCAGCGGTGGCCAAAGCTATGCGTGGCAACCTGCGACCGGCCTGATCGATCCAGCCATTGCCGACCCCTGGGCGGACCCGGCCGACACCACCACCCACACTGTCACCGTAACCGACAGCAATGGCTGTGCAGAAAGCGACAGCGTTACGCTCAACCCCTATCCGGCTCCGGTCGCCCAGGCAGCCCCGGACACCAGCATCTGCTATGAAGATACCTTCCAGCTCAGGGGTTCCGGAGGCACCCAATATGCCTGGAGCCCGGCCGGAAGCCTGAACGATCCCACCCTGGCGAACCCTACGGCCTACCCCCTCTCGGACACCCAATACCAACTGGTGGTCACCAGTGCGGAAGGCTGCCAGGATACTACCACCGTGGACATCACCGTCCATCCCCTTCCCCCCGTAACAGCCACCCCGGACACCAGCATCTGCCCCGGGGCAACGGTCCAGTTGCAAGGCAGCGGAGCGGAGAATTACTGGTGGTCACCCGCCCTTGGTCTCAGCGACAACACCGTGGCCAACCCCACCGTAGCGCTGACCATGGACGACACGACGGTCCGTTACGAGCTTACCGGCCAGGGGCCTCAGGGTTGCTACAACTACGACACCGCCACGGTAACGGTCCATCCGGAAGTGAACATCAGCCTCTCTACCCTCGACGCTACCTGCCACGGCAGCTGCGATGGCGAGATCTCGATGAACACCCAGGGCGGTACCGGCGTGATCAGCAACTGGACCATCACCTGGCTGGACTCCACCGGACAGAAGATCGGCCAGGGCTTATCGGCCAAGGGACTTTGTGCAGGCCGGTATGAAGTGATCGCCCAGGATGCGGTCGGTTGTTCGGCCATGCAGGACACCGTGATCCATCAACCCAAAGACCTGATCATCGATAATGTGACCGTGAAGCCCGAGACCTGCTACGGTGACTGCTCCGGACGGATCAAGATCGATGACCCGGCCGCCGTGAGCTACGACATCACCTGGGG
>CAZAYA010000028.1:0-21449 GCA_964489175.1 uncultured Flavobacteriales bacterium
GCCAGTATCCAAAACAAAATACCCGGTATCAGCGCCATCAATACATACATCTTGATGATGATCATCAGGCCGAGCAGCAAAAGAACCCCCAGGATACGCCTGAGACTGACCCCTTCGTACAAAAGCCGGGCTATTCCGTAAAGGAAGAAACCCAGGGCAAAGAGCAAGACCCCTTCTTTCAATACCCCGGATCCCCAGAACACCACCGACGGCACTAAAAAGCAGGCAGCAAAGGAAGTCCAGCGGCCACTCCCCGGGAAATACCGGAATACTTTATACAGGGCTGTAATACCGAGCATGGACAGAAAACAAAAGAATACGGTATGGACGTGATAGTACCCGAAGGAGAAAAGGCCGATCAGGGCATTGAGCCGAATGATGGTCCGGTTATCATTGGTAATACCATAATTGTATGGCTTTTCCCAATTGGACATCCGCTTCTTATAGGGGTCAAGGGCTTTGATATCATCCCCTACCCCGGTCATGAAACGGAAATAATTCCCGGGATGCTCATGGAGGCTCTTGCGGATCACCATGGCATCGTCGAAATACCGGAAGGAATCCCCGGTATCCCTGTTCCCATAATGAAAGGAATATATTGCCCAAAGGGTCAGGCCAGCCAGGACCTTCAACCCAAAAGCCCCCAGAAAAGCCTTACGAGGAATGTCAGCGGCAAAAAACCGGGCTTTCCGTATCACCACCCCGAACAGGGCCAGGTAAAAAAGGGTAAGGAGTACATGAACGACCATCAACTTCGGGAGCTTATCAGACGAAAGCTAAAGGTGAAGAAAAGGAAGTTGGATTCCAAATAAGGAAGTGAACAGGGAACAGTAAGCAGTGAGCAGCTTGTTCAGCTATTCCTACCTGACGAATTATTACTTTTGCTGAAACACTCCACCCGCTTTTCATGAACAGCCCGACAACACAGGAAAAAGTCAATGCCGAGACCGCTGAGAAGCTCGGCCTTCTCACCGGAGAATTCGATCACATCAAAGAAATCCTGGGCCGGGAGCCCAATTTCACCGAATTGAGCATCTATTCCGCCATGTGGTCGGAGCATTGCTCCTACAAGAACTCGATCAAATGGCTGAAAAAACTTCCCAAAAAAGGATCACGCTTGCTGGCCGAAGCAGGTGAAGAAAATGCCGGGCTGGTGGATATTGGCGATGGGCTCGCCTGTGCTTTCAAGATCGAATCCCACAATCACCCTTCTGCTATCGAGCCCTATCAAGGTGCTGCTACGGGTGTCGGCGGCATCAACCGGGACATCTTCACCATGGGAGCACGTCCCGTCGCTCAATTGAATTCCCTTAGGTTCGGCGAACTGACACTCGACAAGACCCGCTGGCTCGTTAAAGGGGTGGTAAAGGGCATCGGCGATTACGGTAACTCCTTCGGCATTCCCGTAGTGGGTGGAGAAGTCTTCTTCGATCCCTGCTACAATACGAACCCACTGGTCAATGCCATGTCCGCCGGCATCGTTGAAACGGATAAAGTGATATCCGCCACAGCCGGAGGGCCCGGGAATCCGGTCTACATCGTCGGTTCTTCCACGGGAAAGGATGGTATTCATGGCGCTGCCTTTGCCTCCAAGGATATGACCGAAAGCTCCATGGACGATATCCCGGCCGTACAGGTCGGTGACCCTTTCCAGGAAAAACTCTTACTGGAGGCCACCATGGAGTTGGCAGATACGGATGCCATCGTAGGGATGCAGGACATGGGCGCAGCCGGCATCACCTGCTCCACCTCTGAAATGGCCGCAGACGGGGAATGTGGCATGAAGGTCCATCTCGACAAGGTCCCACTCCGACAGGAGAACATGCTTCCCTTCGAGATCTTGTTATCCGAATCACAAGAACGCATGCTCGTAGTGGTGAAGAAAGGAAGAGAGGAAGAGGTCGAAGCCATTTTCGAAAAATGGGATCTCAATTGCGCCTGCATCGGAGAGATCACTGAAGGTAACACACTCGAATACTTCATGAACGGAGAGTCCGTGGCCAGCGTCCCGGCCGATTCACTCGTTCTGGGAGGGGGTGCCCCGCAATACGACAGAGAATACCAGGAACCTGCCTATTTCGGGGAAGTAAAGGATTTCTCGATCGATCAGGTCAAGGAACCGAAGGACCTGAAAAAAGTCGCCAACGCCCTGCTTCAAAACCCCAACATCGCTTCCAAAAGATGGGTTTCCGAGCAATATGATTCGATGATCGGCACCTCGACCATGACCACCAACCGGCCGGCAGATGCAGGAGTAGTGCACATCAAGGGAACGAACAAGGCCCTTGCCCTGACGGTCGATTGCAACCCCCGCTATGTATATGCGGATCCTGAAAAAGGGACAGCCATGGCCGTAGCCGAAGCAGCCAGGAACATCTCCTGCACCGGTAGTCTTCCCTGTGCGATCTCCAACTGCCTGAATTTTGGTAATCCCTATAATCCGGAAGTTTACTGGCAATTCGTCAGCGCGATCAAAGGAATGTCCCTTGCCTGCGAAAAACTGGACACCCCTGTTACCGGAGGTAACGTAAGTTTCTACAATCAACTGGTCTATGATGACCGTGAAGAAGCCGTCTTCCCGACGCCCACCATCGGCATGATGGGTATCCTGGAGGACAAAGACAAAATGATGTCATTGGAATTCAAACACAAGGGCGACCTTATTTTCCTTTTGGGGGATGCCACTGATGACATCAATGCTTCCGAATACCTCTCCGCCTGGCACGGCATTCGTCACAGCCCCGCCCCGACTTTTGATATCGATCAGGAAGTGTTGTTGCAAAAGACCGTCCGCGAACTGATCCATGAAGAGCTTATTTCTTCGGCCCATGATATTTCCGATGGAGGACTATTCGTTGCGCTGGTGGAAAAAGGTCTTCCGCAAGGATTAGGTTTCGACATCGTAACAGACAGCGAAGTCCGGCCGGATGCATTCCTCTTCGGAGAAGGTCAGGGACGCATCGTGGTCTCTGTGAACGAAGATCAGGAAGATGCCTTCATCGATAAGATGAGCGATTCAAAACTGAATTTCACCATGTTAGGCCATGTAACCCGCGGCAAGATGATGATCGATGACGACCACTTCGGTTTCATCGAAGAAGCACGGGAGATCTACGAGAACAGCCTGGAAGAACAACTGGAAGGCTAACCTCTATTCAAGGGTATAGGTATAGATGTTCCCGTCGGAGTGGCCGATGACCACCTCGAAGGTACCATCTTTGTTGATATCCCCGATACTGAACAAGGTCGACCCGAACAGTGGCATGCCTTCCTCCCGGGAGCCGAATTTATTCAGAAGATAAGCTTCATGGGTCTTCCGGTTCACAACTCCCATGCGAACGGTTTCATCAGGGAAGCGGAAATATGAGGGGAAGCGCACCAAGGTGCTGTCAAAAGCTTCTTCGAAAAGGCGTTCCTTATCGGCAGCATAAACAGACAACTGGTTCTGGTCGAGGAAAATATGGTCCCGCCGACCATCTCCGTCCACATCCTTATACCGATAAGCATGACGGGGAGAATTGTCCTGCAGGTCGATCTCCTCTTTTTCTCCGTTGAAGGCAAGTTTGACCACCTGTCCGGAGGTATCGGTAAACACCAGTTCCGATACACCAATGGTCTTGCCTTCATCCACCGTCAAGTCTGAACCAGGGGCAGGAGTAATAGTACGCTCTACTTCATAGCGCGGGTTACCTCTGCGATCCAGCAAATGGATATTCCCTGCGGAATCTGCCAGGAAAATGAAATCCTTGTTATTGGTATTGATCCGAATGTGATGCGGCGTCCGTTGCACAATGGTGGCAGTTTTGCCAAACTCCCAACCTTCTACCTGTTCCCCGGTCTTATCGTAATTGTACACATGCCGGTCCTTACAAGGCACCAGTATCCGATAATCACGGGTATTGGCATAATCAAAAAGCGCTAAGGGGGATGTGGCGGGAGACCGGAAATCAACAGGGAAATTCTCCACATCCCGGCCTTTGCGGTCAAGAAGGTACAACCGGGATCGGGTATTGAACAGCAACTGCAACTTCTCGTTCTTGTATACATCCACCTGATGGACTTTTCCCATGATGGGTTCAGGCAATTGTTTGGACCATAGCACCTTGCCGGTATTACTGATCAGGTAGACCTTGTTATTCGCATCCTGCACAAAGACCTCCAATGCATCGGTATAATGATTCCTTACCAGGCGGGGACGACCCCTGACCGCAGTATCGAGTCCCACCTCCCAGAGAGAAGTGGTTTCCTTCTTGTAAACAGGGTCATACTCCAGATAAAGGTTATTATAGAACAAGCCATCGCCAGAACTTATGAACTGCAAGCCTACTGCCTGGAATTGCCGGAAAAGGTCAAGATGGTCGGTCAATCTACCAACCCGGCTTTCTTCCAGGTATTTCGAATAAAGAAAGGGAGAGCGGCCAATATTAGAGTACAGGAAAAGGTTGGCGTTCCGGGATAGGTTCTCGGTGAAGCTATCGAAATCGATGTTCTTGGCAAGCGTCTGGTCCTGTTGATAAGCGTTGATCACATCCCGCAAAGCCCCTTTGTTCGCAGCAAGGATCACATGTCCATCGAGCAGGATATACCAAGGATTGGCCATGCGGGGGAAGGGGCTTCCCAGCAAGGTCCGGAAGATATTTCCTACCGGAAAGCGGCGAATGGTCACATCCCGGAAAGTGTCCTCCTTGTTTTTTGCTTCAGCGGAGTCTGAAAGCGATGCTTCCAAAGCCTTCAATTTTTCCCGGGCCCCATCAGGATCTGTTGTCCGGACCACGGTGAGCATGTTATTCTGCACATCATCCCCTTTGGACAGCTCCGTGACCGCCACCCCCACTTCATTGCCCATCCAGGAAAGCATCATCTCCCCGGGGTCGCAGCGACAGCTATCGGCAACCCTCTTCAAAGCCTTGTTGTACTCATAAAGGCGATTGTTCTTTTCCAGATATTGCCGGCGTGCTTTCAGAAAACGCTGGGGATCCCCAATACCATAATAGAACAAGAATGCTGTATGAGACGGCAGCACATAGGGAAGTTCCACATCCTGAGGTTCCTGGTCCCGCAAAATATTGAGGAAATCCCGCGTCCCTTCCTCAGCATAAGTGAACCCATTCAGCATCAAAGCATCTGGCTTCAGGGTCAGGTCCAATTCAGCCCATTTGGCAAAAGGAACATCCTGGACCCCTGCAGAAAGAGCTTTATCATTGAAGTTGGTAGCTAAAAGAGGGAGCAATTCCTGGTAATTCAGATAAAGATTACCATCCACATCCCTGCCCGCGGTTTTCCGGACTTTTTGAAAAGCTGCCTGTTCTGGAAGAGGGGTCCCGGAGTGCAAGTGCCGGATCGCTTCTTCCACGAGCATGGGATTCCGGGAGCACAGGAACAAACTTTTCTCAACAGCAAAAGCAAAACCATGTTCCGGGTGTTCAGCTTCATAAAGCGGAACACCGTCGTAATTCCGCTTCATCATATGATCCTCCCCCACAAGTTCCCGGACGGTCGCTATCAGTTTTTTCTGGTCCATTCCTCCGGGCATAGCAATGGCTGCCATAAGGTCATAAGTCCTGGCCCCGGACATGTGCGCGGAAAAGACCACTTGTTGCCCCTGAAGCAAATTCTCCAGTTCCTGATGGGAGCGTATCAGGGAATCCAGGTGTTCCGCCACCGTATCTGTTCTGCGGAAATAGGGAGCTTGTTGGAGTGCCTCCCACATGATATTGGTTTCGGACAACTTCTCCCACACTTCATCCAGGTCATTGGTCTCAAAAACCAGTCCGGCCGTTCCTGGCACGGCTTCCATGGCTTCCCCGACCGGTTGATGAGTATTCCGAAAATAGCGGTACCCCCAAAAGACCAGAAAAAGGACCCCAAGCATGAATGCGACGGAGAAGATCTTTCTGAAAAGGCTCATAGAAGAGGAGCTATAGCTCACTTACCGTTCAAAATTAGCGATGATCCGGGCCAGGATCACAGGCATAAAGGAGCAATGTAAACAAAGGGATGTTAGATCCGGAACGTTCAGAGCCCCATTTTCAACTGGGTACCGGTCAGGGAGAAACTCTTCCTGTGATAGGGCGTGATCCCGTATTCACGGATCGCCCGGCGGTGAGAAGGTGTGGGATACCCTTTGTTCCTGTCCCATTGATAAGAAGGGAACTCCCCATGGAGCTCCTTCATATAAGCATCCCGGTGGGTTTTGGCCAGGATCGAAGCGGCTGCGATGGAGAGAAATTTTCCATCTCCTTTCACAATGCATTCATGCGGTACCTCCGGGAAGGGGTCGAACCGGTTTCCGTCGATCAGCAGCAATTCAGGGCGAACAGAAAGATCTTGAATAGCCTGGTGCATGGCCTGAAAAGAAGCCCTGAGGATGTTGAGCTCGTCGATCGCTGCCGGAGAAAGGAAGGCCACCGACCAGGAGAGGGCTTTTGCCTCCACCACAGGGCGTAATGCTTCTCTTTGGGCTTGCGTGAGCTTCTTGGAATCATTGAGGCCGGGAATTTCATCCTCAAGCACCACTGCAGCAGCTACTACCGGACCAGCCAGGCATCCACGGCCTGCCTCATCGCATCCTGCCTCGACCACTCCTTTTCGGAAATACCGCTTCAATTCAACCATGGTCAACAGTTTTCAGAATACTTGCCATCATTGCCTTCGCTGTTCGATCCCAGGTAAAACTCCCGCTCTGCTCCATTCCCTTCTTCACCAATTGTTCCGTTCTTGCCCGGTCCCGAACAAGGGTTAACATGCCCTCCCGGATCGCTTCCAGGGAGAATGGGTCGACCAACAAAGCCCCCTCTCCCACAACCTCAGGAATAGCGGTTGCATCCCCAGCCAATACCGGAACACCACACCGCATGGCTTCCAAAGGAGGGATCCCGAACCCTTCGTAATAAGAGATATATACCATGGCCGAAGCAGCTCCGACCACACGGGTCAATCCTTCCGTGGTCAGGTGCCCGGCAAAGATCACCTCATCCCGGTAACGCATGCTGGTATAAGCCGCTTGCATCTCACCGGTCCACCATTGTATCTCTCCAGCCAACAGCAAGCGAAATGGCTTGTCCACAGTGGCTCTGAACGCATCGAATGCCTGCAGCATCCGGGTGATATTCTTGCGGGGATGAAGCGCTCCCACGAAAAGAAGATACGGCGCTCCTTCGGTCCATTGTTGCCGGACCTTTTCCTTTTCTTCTGCTTCAAGAGGCACGAAAGCAGGGTTTACACCGTTATATACGACATCGATCCGCCGGGGGGAGACCCCATAGCGGGCGGTGATGTCTTGCCGGGAGAATTCGGATACCGTAACGATACGTTCCGCTTTACGGGCAAAACGAGGAAAAAAAGAACGGTAATACTTCCGCACCAGGAAAGGAAGGTCTTGCGGGAAAGCTTCAAAATTAAGGTCATGGATCACCGGCAGGCTTTTCACGGAAGTGGACAAGCACAAATACCCGTCCGGAGAGACGAACACATCAGGTTGATAGCGAGCCAAAGCCCTTCGAACCGACCCTTCGAACCAAATGGGGAAGAGGACCGGATGACGTGCCGGGGGCGGAAGCACCAAAGGGCGGACGTTCTCCCCGAATACAAAAGAAGCGTCATAAGGGCGATCGAAAAAGAAGAAGAATTCATGCTCAGGATGATCCCGCACCAGTCGCCGGAACACCTCATAGGTGAACCATCCGATGCCCTCGAGCCGGTCCTTCAGAAGCAAACGGGTGTTGACAGCGATCCTCAAGCCAGGGGTATGGTCCCCGTCATTTTGGGTGAAAAGGAAGCTCTATATTTGCCGGGAGGTCCCTTTCTTCTCAGCCTTTTCACACCCATTCCCGGTCATTGAACAACCCCCGATGCAACGAAAGTTCCTCACCAATCTTGCCTTTCTTCTTTTCCTGAACCTGCTGGTGAAGCCTTTTTGGATCCTCGGGGTGGACCGTTCGGTCCAGAATGCTGTTGGCGCTCAAAGTTACGGGGATTATTCCGCTTTGCTCAATTTTTCCTTTTTGCTGAACATCCTGCTGGATGTCGGGATCACCAATTTCAACAACCGCAACATTACTCAGAACCGGCAGTTGCTGGCCAAACATTTTTCCGGCATTTTTTCCCTGAAACTGCTCCTGGGGATCGGTTATTTGTTGCTCATCGCCCTTTCGGGATGGGTCCTCGGATATTCCTCGCGACAATTCTACTTCCTGGGGTTCCTGGCCTTCAATCAGTTTCTTGTCTCTCTTCTCCTCTATCTCCGGTCGAACCTGGCTGGCCTGCATCTGTTCAAAGCCGATAGCATCCTTTCCGTCCTTGACCGGGCCCTGATGATCGGCATCTGCTCTGTCCTGCTTTGGAGCAACTGGGTTCATCAACCCTTCCGGATCGAATGGTTCATCTATGCCCAAACCGCTTCCTACGGACTGAGCGCCTTGGTGGCCACCATCCTGGTGATCCGGAAGGCCACCGTTTTTCGCCCCCGCTGGGATCCTGCTTTCGCTTTGATGATCTTGAAAAAAAGTGCTCCCTACGCCCTGCTGATCCTGTTCATGACCTTTTACAACCGGCTGGATGGGGTCATGCTGGAACGCCTGCTTCCCGACGGAGCACAGCAAGCCGGCATCTATGCGCAGGGATATCGCTTGCTGGACGCTGCCAATATGATCGGATTTCTCTTTGCCGGACTGCTGCTTCCGCTTTTTTCACGCATGCTGAAACAACAGGAACCGGTCCGGGAGCTCGCAGGCCTTTCCTTCCGGCTGATCATGGCAGGAGCCATATTTCTGGCCATAACGTGCTTCTTTTTCCGGGAGCCACTAATGGAATTGATGTACACGGAACATTTCGACACCACCCCACTCGTTTTCGCCTTGTTGATGACCAGTTTTATCCCTATCGGCACCACCTATATTTTCGGCACTTTACTAACGGCAGAAGGGCATATGAAGACCCTGAACATGGTAGCCGGAGCAGGAGTAGCCCTGAACCTTGTCCTGAACCTGATCCTCATCCCAGAACATCATGCTACCGGAGCGGCTATGGCCACCCTGATCACCCAGGGACTAACGGCTCTGGTCCAGGCTCTGATCGCCCGGAGAAGATACCGCATCCCTCTTTCCCGGCAATATATTCTTTCCTTTTTGCTTTTTACGTCAGGTATGGTGGCATTGGGAGGATATTTCACCCAGACCGGGGCCGGCTTGCTGGTATCAGTACTGGCCATGACCACAGGAGGACTCCTGCTGGCTTTTCTCTCCCGCTTCATAGCCCTTGAGGAGCTGGCTACCATCATACGCCGGAACGAATGAACCAACAGCATTTTCCAATTTGTTTACTTTTGAACGAGCATTAAAACATCAGCTATGGGGAGTCAGGAAAACAGTGAGGATCAGGGAACCCTCGACCCATCCAACATCCTATTCTTTCTCTGGCAACGTCGAAAGTCGTTGCTGATCATCTGTATGCTGGCGGCAGGTATCTCAGCCGTTGTCTCCCTGATGATCGAAGAAAAATACCGCTCCTCCGTGATCATGTTCCCGGCGGAAACAAGCGCCATTTCCAATACCCTGCTGGGGGAGAACAGGGCCGGACAAGACCTCTTGCGTTTCGGAGATGAAGAAGAGGCAGAACAACTGCTCCAACTGCTCCAGTCCAATGCCATCATGACCCGCATCGTAGAGAAGTACGACTTGATGAAGCATTATGGCATCGATCCCGAAAGCCCCTACCGGGAGACCACCCTCCGTAAAACCTATGAAGAAAGGGTGAGTTTCGAACGAACCCAATACGGGTCCGTCAGGATCGAAGTGCTGGACCAAAGTCCTGATACAGCCGCCGCCATTGCTAACGACATCTCTTCGCTGGTGGATAGCACCAAGAACCGGATCCAAAAGGAAAGGGCGCTGGAAGCACTGGAGATCGTAAAGGAAGAATACCAAAAGAAAAAACGGGAGGTGAAGGCCATGGAGGACTCCATGGACATCCTGCGCCAAAAGGGGGTACACAATTATGAAGCCCAGACCGAGGTCTTTAGCGAATACTTGTCCAAAGCAATACTGGACAACAACCACCGGGCCAAAAAAGAACTCCAGGGACAACTTGATGTGCTGGGTCAGTACGGGGGAACCTACCGGTCCCTGAAAGAAAGTCACGAATACGACCTCGAAGAGCTCAGCGAACTGAAAACGAAATATGAACAAGCACGGGTGGATGCCCATGCCAGGATCCCGCACAAATTCGTGGTGGACCAGGCTTTTCCTGCGGACAAAAAAGCATTCCCGATACGCTGGTTGATCGTGGTGATCTCCACGGGTTCGGCTTTCGTGCTGGCCGCCTTGTTATTGGCCATACGGGATAACCTTTGGCCTCGCCTGAAGAACGCCGTGAACAACGGCAATGATCAATTTTAAGAAAGTATCCTGTCCAAGGTGATCCGCCTCCTCCGACCATACTGGATCTACCTGGTGAGTTTCGCTTTCATCCTGCTGAATAGCGTTCTCATAGCACAGAACCTCTATTGGTTCTCATTACTCCCCCTAGCCCTGACACTTGTCCTGGCAAGTTTCTTTGCCCTTGACAAGCTAATGCTCTTCATCATTTTCGCCACTCCCCTCTCGATCCAACTGGAAGCCCTTTCTCTTGGAGAGATCAGCATGTTCCTCCCCACAGAACCCCTGTTGTTCGGTGTCATGCTTCTTTTCCTGATCAAACTGGCTTATGAAAAACGTTTTGACGAAAAGGTACTCCGCCACCCGGTCAGCATCATGATCCTGATCAACCTCTTTTGGATCGCGCTGACGAGCCTGACAAGTACCATGCCTCTGGTATCCCTGAAGTTCTTACTTGCCCGGCTCTGGTTCGTGATCACCTTCTATTTCATGGCCACCCAGCTTTTCCGTCATTATCCGAACATCCGGACTTCCCTGTGGCTTTACCTGATCCCGTTCACAGGCGTGATCCTCTATACCCTTATCAATCATTCCCTCCACAATTTTGCCGAAGACCCCGCCCACTGGGTAATGACCCCTTTCTTCAAGGATCACACCTCTTATGGTGCCTCTCTTGCACTCTACTTCCCGATATTGATAGGAGCCCTTTTTCTGAAACGCCATTCCTCACCCGTTAAGTTCCTGATCCTGATGCTGGTCTGCTTGTTCAACATTGCCATCGTCTTTTCCTATACCCGGGCCACATGGGTAAGTCTTCTAGGGGCCGCTTTTATCCTGTTTTGCCTTTTCCTGCGCATTCGGGTAACAAGTCTGGTCGTTATAGGAGCAACGGCGATGATCCTGTTCTTTGCCTACCAGGGAAAGATCCTGATGGAACTGGAGCAAAATCGCCAGGATTCCTCGGATGAGTTGGCCGAACATGTTCAGTCCATCTCCAACGTTGCTTCCGATGCTTCTAACCTCGAACGCATCAATCGGTGGAATTGTGCCCTCAGAATGTTCCGGGAAAAACCTCTTTTGGGATGGGGGCCGGGCACCTATCAATTCCAGTACGCCCCCTTCCAACGATCCAGCGAAATGACCGTTATCAGCACGAACTTCGGGAACAAGGGAAATGCCCACAGTGAATACCTCGGCCCGCTGGCAGAATCAGGGTTGTTAGGGAGCCTGAGCTTTCTCGGTATCGTCCTGTCGATCACCTACACAGCCTTCCGGGTCTTTTACGAAACCCGAAAAAGCGAGATCAAAGTATTGCTTACCAGTGTCTTCATCGGATTGGTGACTTACATGATCCACGGCTTTCTCAACAACTTCCTCACCACGGACAAAGCAGCCATACCATTCTGGAGCTTTGCAGCGATCATCGTCGTGATCGACCTTTACCACAAAAAAAGTGTGCTAAAGGACCCGGAAGGAGAATAGCGCCGTATCATCACGGTCTCCATAAGTCCCAAGATCGTCCAGGATAGACCGGTTCAGCGCTTCCATGGACACTTCCTGTTCATGATCGCGAACGATGGTCTCGAAACGTTCACTCCGAAAGTTCTCTCCCTCCTCGTTCTCCAATTCCACTACACCATCAGTATAGCAAACGACAATAGTTCCGGGGGCCAACTTTTCCCGACCTTTTTTGACGAACGGCAGTTGGTCCAACATTCCCAAACCGGGGCTGCCAGTCTCCAACCACCGGGTCTCTCCCTGATAACATAAAAGGGGAGGGTCGTGGCCGGCATTGATGTATTCCAGTTCCTGTTCCTGCAAGTCATAACGCCCGATAAAAAAGGTGATGAAACGCTCTCCTTCAGCACTTTCGTTCACCTTATAGTTGAGTTCATGGAGAAGCTCTTCCAGAGAGAGATCGGTATAGTTGAGCAATGTCCGCACATTGGCCTGGAAGTTAGACATCAGTAACGCTGCTGTCACCCCTTTCCCGGAAACATCCCCCATACAGAAGATGAACTCTTCCTCGTTCAGCCTTACCACATCGTAATAATCTCCCCCAACTTGCTGGTGAGGCTGGTAATAGCCGGCCATTTCGACATGCTCGTTGCGGGGAAGCTGGGTAGGGATCATAGCCGTCTGCATTTCCGAGGCCAGTTCCAACTCCTTTTTGAAGCGCTCCTGCCGCAGACTTTCTTTCGCCAATCGCTTGTTCTCGATAGCTACCGTGATCAGATTGGTCAGGGTCTGAATGAAATTGAGGTATTCCAACTCTCCGTTCCGTCCCGGGTCAGACCCGGTGATCCCCCCGACCAATACAAAAGCAAGGGGATGATGTTTGTGGAAGACCGGGATCACAATATCGAACTGGGACAAGACTTCCTTGATGGAGGACTCAATATGGGTGATCTCTTTGTACTGCAACAGGTCCTCTTCCACATCCACCTCCCTGAGCTGCCCCTTGACCCCGAACTTAAGGGAGCGCTGCCATCCTTCATAGTTATTGAACAGAACCAGCCGGTCAACGCCAAGCTGGTCCTTCAGGATATACTCATAAAGGGTTAGCAGCTTTTCAGTGGACAAATTCTCATTGATGGCCTTGGTCACCTCGAGAAGAGCGTTCAGCTTGAGGTCCTTCAGTGCAGCAGATCCCGGTCCGTAAGAGGAAGATGGCATGGCTGGGAAAACTTACCAGACAAAATTAGCCTATTGTCCGGATCCGCCCTCTCCTCTCCCGAAAAAGAAATATTCCACCACCCCGGTCCGTTAAAAAATGAATGGATCTGAAGATCCTTATCTTCATCTCAAGCCGGATCGCTCATGAGCTCCTTTCGCAAACCCCTGTCCTTTTTCCTGCTCAGCAGTACGCTGCTTCTTTCCTCACACTCCTCTGAAGGACAAGGAGGTGTTTATCATTCTCTTCAAAAGGCCCTGAGGGATCCTTATCAGGTATACCAACTGAAACTGGAAGGGACCCGTCCCAAAGCCAAACACTGGCAGGAGATTGGCCGATTGCAAATGCTCCAGCGGCTGATCCTGGAGAACAATCTGCTGGATACTCTTCCGAAAGAGGTGGGAATGCTCACGAAAATGTCCATGTTCCGGACCGAAGGCAACCCTATCAAGGCCCTTCCGGAAGGGATCCGGAACTGGCGCGCTTTGAACTACCTTGAACTAAAAGGGACACGGCTGGACTCCATTCCCGAAAGTGCAGCAGCCTGGACCCATCTTAAGGAATGGGGCATCTCCGGCAACCAAGGGCCACTTTTTCTGCCAGGATCGATCCGGGATCTGGACGAATTAAAACTCCTGGCGATCCATCAAAGCCCTTTGACCCGCTTTCCTGAAGGGGTTACAGGTATGAGTAACCTCCGGCAACTGATCCTCAGCGATTGTGACCTGGACACGCTTCCTCCTTCGATCGGGGAATTGAGCAACATCCGGGTCCTGGTCCTCGAAAATAACAAGATCGGAGCCTTGCCGCGGGAAATGGCAAAACTGCAGAAACTGGAGTACCTTTCTCTCCGCAATAACCTCCTCCACGAGCTACCGGAAACCATCGGCAACCTACAGGAGCTCCGGGAACTCGATGTACGGGACAACTACCTTTCCCTTTACCAGGTAGATGTTCTCAAAGCCTTGTTACCCGAGTGTAAGATCCGCCACGACTTCATGGAGGAAGAAGAAAACTGACCCGCTTGATGATCATCCCGGAAATCCTCATCTTTGAACGAACATGCCTCTTTCCGGTTTTTCCCATAGCGATCGCTTCGAACCCGGCGACTATTACTATGACGAGCGGGGGTACATCGTGATGACCGGGCAATACCTTCTTCGCCGTGGCTACTGCTGCAAAAAGGGGTGCCGGCATTGTCCCTATGGGTTCGGACCGGAAGGGAAAAGGAAAGAAGAATTAAGGAAAAAGTAATAAGAATGCTTCTCAACCTCTTTTCTCCATCCCGTGCAGGAGAAAAGACGATGACATAATAAGATACATAACAACAGGCCTGAACCTATGAGCTCCGATACCATCAACGCCCTTCATGCCCTGATCCGGGAAGGGATCCCGCAGGACCTTCCGGAACCGAAACCATATGACCCTGATATCGACCATGCACCCAAGCGAAAGGATATCCTGACACCGGAAGAGAAAAAACTGGCCCTCCGGAATGCATTGCGCTATTTTCCGAAGGAACAACACAACGTTCTGGCCCCTGAATTCGCCCGGGAATTGAAAGACTATGGGCGGATCTATATGTATCGCTTCCGCCCGGACTTTGATCTGGAAGCCTTCAGCATCGATGATTACCCGGCTCGCTCCAGGCAGGCAGCGGCCATCATGCTCATGATCAACAACAACCTGGACAAAGCCATTGCCCAGCATCCCCATGAACTGATCACATACGGTGGAAATGGTTCGGTCTTTCAAAACTGGGCCCAGTACCGGCTGACCATGCAGTACCTTTCCGAAATGACGGAAGAACAAACCCTCGTCCTCTACTCCGGCCATCCCCTGGGACTTTTCCCCTCCCACCCGGAAGCGCCGCGGGTGGTTGTTACCAACGGAATGATGATCCCCAACTATTCCCAACCCGACGACTGGGAGCGGCACAATGCACTCGGAGTTACCCAATACGGTCAGATGACGGCCGGTTCGTTCATGTACATCGGCCCCCAGGGCATCGTCCACGGAACGACCATCACCGTCCTTAATGCCGGCCGGAAAGTAGCTGCTGAGGAAGGCTCGGACAGTCTTGCAGGCCGCATTTTCGTGAGCAGTGGACTGGGCGGAATGTCAGGTGCCCAACCCAAAGCTGCCGTGATCGCCGGAGCGGTCGGTGTGATCGCAGAGGTGAACCCCAAGGCTGCCCAAAAGCGTCATGAACAAGGGTGGGTGGATGAGGTCCACCAGGACCTGGACCAGTTACTGGCCAGGATCAAGGAAGCTCGCGATAACCAAGAAGCCGTTTCGCTTGCCTATGAAGGCAATGTGGTCGACCTGTGGGAAAAGCTCGCCAAAAGCGATCTTCCGGTCGACCTTGGCTCCGACCAAACATCCCTCCACAACCCCTATTCCGGAGGCTACTACCCGGCCGGGCTTTCTCTTGATGAAGCCAATGAAATGATGGCCCGGGAACCGGAAAAATTCAAAGAAAAGGTCCATGAAAGTCTGAAGAGACATGTAGCCGCCATCAACCAACTCACAGCGCAAGGCATGTACTTCTTCGACTATGGCAATGCCTTCCTGCTGGAAGCCAGCAGGGCCGGCGCCAACATCCTCGATAACAAAGGAGATTTCAAATACCCCTCTTACGTTCAGGACATCATGGGCCCCATGTGCTTCGACCTTGGCTTCGGCCCCTTCCGGTGGGTCTGCACTTCCAACCAGCCGGGTGACCTGGTCCTTACCGACCGGATCGCCACCGAAGTGCTGGAAAAGATCCATGAGAAAGCGCCGGACGAGATCCAACTGCAATTGAACGACAACATCCGCTGGATCAAGGCAGCAGCCGATAACAACCTGGTCGTGGGCTCCCAGGCACGCATCCTGTATGCTGACTGTGAAGGAAGGATCAAGATCGCCCTGGCCTTCAACAAGGCCATCCGGGAGGGAGAACTAAAGGGGCCGATAGTGCTCGGCCGCGATCATCATGATGTATCGGGGACGGATTCTCCTTTCCGGGAAACCGCCAACATCTACGACGGGTCGAAATTCACAGCCGACATGGCCGTACACAACGTCATTGGCGATGCTTTCCGCGGTGCCACCTGGGTTTCCCTGCACAACGGGGGCGGTGTCGGCTGGGGGGAAGTGATCAACGGTGGCTTTGGCATGGTACTGGACGGCTCTGAAGAGGCCGACCGCCGGATCAGGCAAATGCTTCATTGGGATGTGAACAATGGCATTGCCCGCAGAAGCTGGGCCCGGAACGAAGGAGCTCTCCATGCGATCCAAAGGGCCATGGAAGAAGAGCCATTGCTCAGGGTTACGCTTCCCAACCAGGCTGATGATGACGTGATAGAAGGGTCGCTCTGATGGTACCGGTTATTCCGGAACTTATGACCCCCCCATCTTTCGTGGCATGGAAAAAATGAGCGGCTGTTCTTTCTGGGCTCCCCTAAAAGAAGGGGTAGAAAAGCGGGAGGTCCTGCTATGGTCCGCCTTCTTGCTTCTCCCTACCCTGAAGGTCCTGATCGGAGACCATGCCTTTTTTCACCAATGGGCCGGCTCTTTTTTACAAGACCCGGAACGGCTGGAATGGTGGGAATGGCAATACCACTTCTTTTCCACCTTCCTGCTTTTCGCTCTTATTCCGCTTCTGCTGGTCCGGGGGCCGCTGAACATGTCCCCTTCCGCTATCGGCTTCACCATAGGGGACTGGCGTTTCGGACTGAAAGCGACCCTGGTCGCTTTTATCCTCCTCCCCCTGCCGATCTACTACCTGACCCGTGATCCGGAACACCTGGCTTACTATCCCCGCTCCAGCACGGCGCTTTCCTCTCCAGCGTATTTCATGCTCTATGGCATAACCTATGGGCTCCACTACACCGGTTGGGAAACCTTTTTCCGGGGGTTCGTGGGGATGGGCATGCGCCCTCTGCTGGGGAGCTTCGGAGCCATTGCGCTCCAAACATCAACCACTACCCTCATGCACATTGGCAAACCCATGGGAGAAACAGTGGGAGCTATTATCGCCGGCATTTATCTTGGGCTGCTTACCTACCGAACAGGATCCGTGTTCTGGGCCATTCTTTTTCACTGGTTCCTCGGCGTGCTCAATGCTTACTTTTGTTCCCTCCCTTAAGACCCGTAATTCATGCCAACCCTGATCACCGGAGCCGGAGGATATTTAGGCCGCTTGCTGTTACTCGAACTCTCCCGAAGGGGAGAGGAGGTCCATGCTTTTGCCCATACCTCCAAACGGGAAGAGGTTGAATTCAACAAGAACATCACCGTTTATTGGGGAGATGTACAAGACGCGGAAGGTCTCCATGATGCGATCGAAGGTTGTCACCGGGTTTATCACCTGGCAGCCCTGGCCTCGAACTGGGCCAGCGATCCCGATCTTTTCCGGCGGGTGAACGTGGAAGGGACCCGCAACCTCCTCCGTTCCTGCAAAGAACATGGCATCGAAAAGGTAGTACATACTTCCACCGCAGGAGTGATCGGCCCTCAACACCAACCAGAGCATTTTGTTACGGAAAAGGATGGCGCAGACTACTCTCCCCTGACCCTTTACGAGCAGACCAAAAGCGAAGCCGAGGAGCTGGTGCGGGAATACGCTGAAAACGGGGGCAATGCTGTTATCGTGAACCCCACCCGTATCTTCGGACCCGGCCATCTGAGCACCAGCAATGCAGTGACCAAAATGATACAAGGTTACCTGGAAGGCAAATGGCGGATCATCCCCGGCAACGGAAAAAGCATGGGAAATTATGCTTACGCCAGTGATGTTGTGGAAGGACACATCAGGGCCATGGAAAAAGGAAAAGCGGGCGAGAGATACCTTCTGGGGGGCGAGAACCTGGATTTCGATCATTTCTTCGACACCCTGGCCAGGGTATCCGGGATCCGCAGGCGTATGATCCACCTCCCCCACTGGTCCATGATGGCCATTGCCCACCTCATGAAGACCTATTCTCAATTGACGCATACTGCCCCTCTGATCACCCCGCTTTGGGTACAAAAATATGATCAGCACTGGGGAACGGATTGCAGCAAAGCACAGGAAGAACTGGGATACGAGATCACCCCCTTTGCTCAAGCCGTTGAGGAGACGGTTGAATGGATCCGGGAAAATGCCTCTGAGCTGGGCCGCTAACCTTTTGAACCTCGATCTTTCCTACCTTTGTCCTCCATTTTCAAGAGACCATGAGCGCATCGAACAACATTCAGATCGGTATCATCGGGGGCGGGAACATGGGCATCGCCCTGACCCTCGGCCTCCTGGACAAAGGCAATTGGGACGCTTCCCGCATCACCATTTCCAGAAGAAAGACCGAAAAACTCGCATCACTAAAAGAGCGCGGGATCAACGTAACTTCTGAGAACCATGAGGTCGTGGAAAATTCCGACTTTATCGTTCTGGCCATCCTGCCCCAACAATTCGATGCGGTAGCCAAAGCCATCGCTCCCCTCCTCGATCCCGAAAAGCATACTCTTATCTCCATCCTGCCGGGCGTCACGATCGACACCATCAAGGAAAAAATGGGAAACCAGGACCTCGGTGTGATCCGGGCCATGCCGAACAGTGCCCTCGCAGTCGGGGAATCCATGACCTGTATGGCCTCCAATGAGAAGGCTCAAAACAAAGTACCGGTCGTGCAGGAAATGTTCAACACCGTTGGAACTACCCTGGAGATCGGCGAGGACATGATCACCGCTTCCACCGCCCTTTGTGCTTGTGGAACGGCCTTTTTCCTCCGGACCATCCGGGCTGCATCCCAGGGAGGAGTGCAGATCGGTTTTCATGCGGACGAAGCTCTGAAAATGGCCACGCAAACCGCCAAAGGTGCTGTGGAACTACTGCTGAGTTCCGGAGAGATCCACCCTGAACGGGAGATCGACAAGGTAACCTCTCCCAGAGGCTGTACCATCGCCGGACTGAACGAATTGGAACATCAAGGATTCAGCTCAGCGCTCATCAAAGGGATCATCAAGTCCGCTGAAAAGGCGGAGAACATTTACTGATCGCGAACCTGCGCTCCGAATTTTTCTTCCAGGGTGTTGCGGATCTTCTCCATGGTCTTATCGATCTGCTTGTCCTTGAGCGTCCCGGTCTCATCCTGTAGAATAAAGCTCAGGGCATAGGATTTTTTTCCAGCCTCGATCTTATCGCCTTCGTAAACATCGAAGAGGTCCACTTCCTGCAACAATTTCTTGTCGGCCTGATAAACGGATTCCTCAATGTCGGCGAATTGTACGCCCCGATCGAGTATCAGGGATAGATCGCGGCGAACGGAGGGGAATTTCGATACTTCCCGGTACTTGATCTCAGTTTCTTCTGCCCGTGCTACCAAGGCATCCCAGTTGAATTCAGCGAAATAAACGGCTTGTTCGATACCAAACCCCTTCAACACAGAGGGCTTGACCCGGCCGGATTCCACCAATCGCCTCTTCCGGAATTTGTAAACCAAACCATCGGTGAATATGTCGGACCTGACCGCCGAGCGGCGACTGCAGGACAACAATCCGAACTTTTCCAACACCTGTTCCACCTGCCCCTTCAGGTCGAAGAAACCCACCTTATCCGAAGGGTTGTTCCAACTTTCCTTCTCTTTCCTGCCGGTGAGGAACAAAGCAAGATGTTCATGCTCGGTGTATCCTTCCTCCGGATAGTTGTGATAGGTACGGCCGAACTCATAAAAACGAAGGTCTTTTTCCCGGCGATTGGCATTGTAGGCGATCACTTCCAGACCGCTGAAGACCATCGACTGCCGCAGGGTATCCAGATCGGTGCTAATAGGGTTGAGGACAGGAACATTGAATTCCTCCTTCAGTTGTTGGGTTTTGTTCTCCCGTACATACTCCGAAGAGGTAAGTGAATTGGTCATGGCCTCATGAAAGCCATTTCCCGCCAGGAAAGTGGAAACAACCGAACGGTATTGCTTCTTATCCGGTCCTTTCTCATGGGAAAGCGTTGTGGTCAGTTCCCGGGAAGGGGCGATCTTGTTGTAACCGTGGATCCTCAGGATCTCTTCCACTACGTCGGCTTGCCGCTTCACATCCACGCGGTAAGGTGGGATGAGCAACTTCAGGATCTGTCCTTCCTCTTCTTTGATGCGGATCTCCAGGGAAGTAAGGATGGACCGGATCAGATCCCGGTCGATGCGTTGCCCCACCAACCGATCACAGAATTCCAGATCAAAGTCCACTTCATGGTCCGGGACCGGTCGGGAATAATGATCAACGATGTCCATTGAAACCTTCCCTCCGGCAACCTCCTGGATCAGCAAAGCAGCTCTTTTCAGTGCATAGAGGGTGATGTTAGGGTCCACGCCTCTTTCGAAACGGAAGGAAGCATCGGTATGAAGGTCATGCCGCTTGCCGGTACGACGAATAGTGGCCGGATCGAAATAAGCACTCTCCAGGAAGATATCACTCGTTTTTTCTGTTACCCCGGATGCAGCCCCACCGAAAACACCAGCAATACACATTCCTTCTTCCTTCCCATTGCAGATCATAAGATCGTCGGAGGATAACTCCCGTTCTTCCTCATCCAATGTGACAAAGGAAGTTCCAGAAGGTAATTTCCGGACGACCACCCGGTTATCATCGATCTGTCCAGCATCAAAAGCATGGAGGGGCTGTCCCAATTCATGGAGAACGAAATTGGTGACATCCACTACATTGTTGATGGGAGCAAGACCAATGGAGCGAAGTTTCTGCTGGAGCCATTGAGGAGAGGGGCCGACCTGAACACCGGTCAGGGATACGCCAGCATATCGCGGACATGCTTCAGGATCCTGAACATCGACCTCGATAGGCAAGGACCGGTCATCGACCTGAAAAGCATCCACCTTCGGCCATTCAAGCTCAGCCGAAGGGTCTCCCTCTCCGGCCGTCCGCCGGTAAGCGACCAGATCCCTGGCCACACCCACATAAGAGACCGCATCCGCCCGGTTAGGAGTAATATCAATATCGTATATACGGTCTTCCTGAACATCGAAATACTGTCGGACCGGCTGACCCACCGGAGCTTCTTCTTTCAAGACAAGAATACCATCATGATCCTCCCCCAGGCCGATCTCATCCTCAGCACAGATCATGCCCCGGGACTCTTCGCCCCGGATCTTGGCCTTTTTGATCTTAAAAGGGTCTCCTGCCGTGGGATGTATCGTAGTCCCTACCGGTGCCACCACGACCTTCTGCCCTTCGGCCACGTTGGGTGCTCCGCAAACAATAGGCAAAGGATCGCCATTCCCCACATCCACCCGGGTCAGTTGAAGCTTGTCAGCATTCGGATGAGGAGCGACTTTTTCAACTTTACCGATCAGTAATCCTTCCAGCCCCCCCTTTACAGTCTCGAGCGTTTCTTCTTCGTCAACTTCCAGACCGGTGTTGGTCAGAATCTC
>CAZAYA010000029.1:0-1075 GCA_964489175.1 uncultured Flavobacteriales bacterium
ATATAGATGGCCCCGTGCTGGAAGAGGAGTTTCGCTCTTTTGTTGGGCTCCACCCGGTCCCTTTGGTACACGGGATGACCATCGGCGAGTATGCCCGAATGATCAACGGGGAAGGCTGGCTGGCTGATGGAGCGAAGTGCGACCTGGAAGTGGTAAAATGTTCGAATTACGATCACGGGGACCATTACCGCCTGCCGGTCCCCCCTTCTCCGAACCTTCCCAACATGGCCTCGATCTATCTTTATCCTTCACTGGGTCTTTTTGAGGGGACCGTTATCAGTGTGGGGAGAGGAACGGACAAACCGTTCCAGATGATCGGGCATCCATCTTTTCCCGGCGGAGATACGGTCTTTCTCCCCCGATCGATACCAGGAGTGAGCGAGGATCCGAAGCACAAGGGAAAGGAATGCCGGGGGTTCGACCTGGAAACTTTTGGCCAGCATTTCATGCGCGATATGGGCAAGATCTACCTTCATTGGCTGAAAGGCATGCATGACAGTCTTCCTGAAGAGAAAAAATTCTTCAACGACTTTTTCGACCTGCTGGCCGGTGCTGATCAGTTGCGGTTGGATATAGAGGCCGGGAGATCACCTCACGAGATCCGGAAAGGATGGGAAGCTGGTATAGAAACTTTCCGGAAAAAACGCCGCCCTTACCTTCTTTACGAAGAGGTTCAGGGTCGGTGATCATCCCCGGGTCCTCAGGAACGGGCAGTTTCCCGGGATGTCGGGTCGGCGGTTCGGCCGGGGTAGACCTTCAGGGCTTCTCTAAGGCATTGGATCGCCTTTTGCAGACTTTCCTTATTGAGGACATAGGCGATCCTCACTTCCTTTTCTCCCAGTCCTTCTGTGGCATAGAAGCCAGCGGCGGGCGCCATCATAACGGTCTGTCCTTCATGGTCGAATTCGGCCAGGAGCCATTCACAGAATTTGTCGGCACTGTCGACCGGCAATTCCGCCATGGCATAGAAAGCTCCTTTGGGTTTGGGACAAGTGACGCCTGGGATGGTTTGTAGCCCTTCGATCAGGATGTCGCGACGCTCTACGTATTCCTGTTTCACTTGCTGGAAATATTC
>CAZAYA010000029.1:1085-21330 GCA_964489175.1 uncultured Flavobacteriales bacterium
GGGCGTTTCCCATTACCGACCGGTTCTTGGTGATCATGGCCCCTACCCTTGCCCCGCACATGCTGTAACGTTTAGAAACAGAGTCGATCAGGATGGTGTTGTCCTCGATGCCGTCCAGGTACATGACAGAGAACGGCTGTGCCCCATCGTAGCAGAACTCCCGGTAGACTTCGTCGGCGATGAGGTAGAGATCGTGTTTCTTGACGATGTCCCGCAGGGTGAGGATATCCTCTTTGGAATAGAGGTGTCCCATTGGGTTGGCCGGATTGCAGATCAGGATCCCTTTGGTTTTTTCCGTGACCAGTTGCTCTATATCGGCCATGGGAGGAAGTTCGAAAGCATTGTGAATACTGGTGGTGATGGGGCGGAGCCGGATGCCCGTATCCACGGCAAAACCATTGTAATTGGCATAAAAAGGTTCCGGGACGATCAGCTCATCCCCCGGGTTGAAGCAGGTCTTCATCGTGAACAGAAGAGCTTCCGATGCACCTGTGGTCACCAGGATCTCCTCGGGCGTGACCTGAATATCATAAGCGGCATAATACCGGGTGAGTTTTTCTCTGTATGCTGCAAACCCTGAAGAATCACTGTATTCGATGATGTTGATATCAAGATCGCGCATCCGGTCGAGAACTACCTCGGGGGTCTCGATATCGGGTTGGCCGATGTTGAGGTGGTAGACCTTTTTTCCGGCAGCTTTGGCTTGTTGAGCGAAAGGGGCCAGACGCCGGATCGGCGAGGCGGGCATAGCAAGGGCTTTATCGGATACTTGGGGCATACGAGAGAAGAATGGGTTGCTTGTTGCAAAGATGTGGAAAATCGCCCTATCTCTGGAACAAAAAAGCCCCGTCCTTGCATGGACAGGGCTTTGAGAAAGTAAAAGCGCCGGACAGGCGTTTTACTTTTCGACGGGGGCGCCTTCAGCCGGTTCTTTTTCCGGACTCGTTTTCGGGCGAACAACCTTTCCTTTGATGCGGATGGTCTTGTTCGGCTGGTTGGAAGCGTTGGAACTGATGCGGACGGACTTGTTGATGGGACCGATCCGTTTGGTATCGTATTTCACCTTGATGAATTCACTACTGCCGGGTTTGATAGGAGCTTTCGGGCATTTCGGGACCGTACAGCCGCAGGACCCTTTACAGTTGTTGATGATCAGGGGCTTGTCTCCGGTATTGGTCACTTCGAATTCACAGGACCCGTCTGCACCCTGCTCGATCGTTCCATAATCGTGTACTTCTTTATCGAGTTTGATCTGTGGGCCGCCGCCCATTTCTTTTCCTCCGTCATCCTGAGCGTTCACGGAGAAGGCGAAGAGAAGGAGAGCCGTGAAAGGGAGGAGCAACTTCTTCATATCCATGGTAGTTGGTTTTTTGAATGATTCCGAATGAACAAATGTACAAAAAGATCGGCCTGTCAAGGGAGTCGACCTTTCCTGCAATGTCTTACGAAAACCGTGCCAAGATCGAAAAGCCGGGGGCTTTCCTTGGTGCTGGAATAGGGGAGGAGAATTCGTAAATTTGCCTCCTCTCAGAGAAAAACGCGCCACACGCCAGTTTTCATGGATATTCCCAAGAATTTCGACCCTGCTACCATCGAGGACAAATGGTATCGCTTCTGGAACGAAGGTGGTTATTTCCGTTCTGTTCCCGATGAACGGGAGGCTTATACCATTGTGATCCCTCCTCCCAATGTGACGGGAGTGCTCCATATGGGACACATGCTCAATAATACCATCCAGGATGTGCTGGTACGGAAAAAACGCATGGAAGGCAGGAATGCTTGCTGGGTCCCCGGGACCGACCATGCATCGATCGCTACAGAAGCCAAGGTGGTCCAGAAACTGGCCAGTGAAGGGGTCAACAAACGGGACCTGAGCCGGGAAGAATTCCTGGAGCATTGCTGGGAATGGACCCATAAACACGGAGGCGTGATCCTGGGTCAGCTCAAGAAACTGGGTGCCTCCTGTGACTGGGACCGGACCGTCTTCACCATGGATGAGGACTATTACCAGAGCGTGATCGATGTCTTCGTCGACCTTTATGAGAAAGGCAAGATCTACCAGGGTGTACGGATGGTGAACTGGGATCCCCAGGCCCTTACGGCACTTTCGGATGAAGAGGTCATCTACAAGGAGGTCAACTCCAAGCTCTACCATGTCCGTTACCGAATAGAAGGGGAACAGGAGGAGCTTACCATTGCTACGACCCGTCCCGAGACCATTCTCGGGGATACAGCGATCTGTGTGCATCCGGAGGATGAGCGTTACAAACACCTGTTAGGGAAAAAGGCTATCGTCCCTATGGTCGAAAGGTCGGTCCCTGTTATCGCGGATGATCATGTGGACCCTGAATTCGGGACCGGTTGCCTGAAGATCACCCCTGCTCACGATGAGAACGACCATGCCATCGGGCAACGCCATGGTCTGGAGGTGATCGAGATCCTCAATGATGACGGTACCCTGAACCAAAAGGCAGGATCCTTTGTGGGAGAGGATCGTGCGGTAGCCCGGGAGAAAATAGCCAGGGCATTGCGGAAAACCGGGGAACTGGTCAAAGAAGAGGACATCGTGAACAAGGTGGGCTATTCTGAACGGACCGATGCGGTGATCGAACCTAAGCTTTCCCTGCAGTGGTTTTGTAGTATGAAAGAACTGGCACGGCCGGCTCTGGAGAATGTGATGAACGATAGCGTTCGGTTCTACCCGGCCAAGTTCAGGAACACCTATAAGTATTGGATGGAGAACATCCGGGATTGGTGTATTTCCCGGCAGCTATGGTGGGGACACCGGATCCCGGCTTATTATTTCGGGAAAGGGGATAACGAGTTCGTGGTGGCCCGAAATGAAACAGAAGCCCTGGAAAAAGCCCGCGAGAAAAGTGGGAATAAAGATCTGAGAGAAGATGATCTTCGCCAGGAAGAGGATGTATTGGATACTTGGTTCTCCTCCTGGATTTGGCCCATCGCTGTGTTCAATGGTTTTCAGGAGCCGGATAACGAAGAACTGAAATACTATTACCCGACCAATGACCTGGTCACAGCCCCGGAGATCATGTTCTTCTGGGTGGCCCGGATGATCATGTCGGGCTATGAGTACATGGGGGAAAGGCCCTTCGAGAACGTTTACTATACAGGCATCGTTCGCGACAAGTTGGGTAGGAAAATGTCCAAATCCCTTGGTAATTCCCCTGACCCGATCGAGTTGATCAGACAATACAGTGCTGACGGGGTTCGTGTGGGGATGCTTCTCAGTTCCCCGGCCGGTAACGACCTGTTGTTCGATAAACAGCTTTGCAACCAGGGGAGGAACTTCGCCAACAAGATCTGGAATGCCCTTCGGCTGGTCAAGGGATGGGAAGTCGATGATAAGGCCGAACAGCCTGAAGAGAGTGGGTTGGCCGTGCAGTGGTTCGGGCATAAGCTCAACGAGGCCATTACTGTGATCGAGGACCATTATGGGAAATTCCGGATGTCGGATGCCTTGATGACAACCTATAAATTGGTGTGGGACGACCTTTGCTCCCGTTACCTGGAGATCGTTAAACCGGACCATCAGGCCCCGATGGATGCACAGACTTATGAAAAGACCATCGGTTTCTTCGAACAGTGTTTGAAACTGGCGCATCCTTTCATGCCCTTCGTTACGGAAGAACTGTGGCACCTGATCAGAGACCGCGAAGAAGGGGAAGCCATCATTACTTCCGAATGGCCGAAAGCCGGAAGGTATGATGAAGCGCTGCTGAAAGAGATGGACAAAGCAGGTGAGGTGATCACCCAGGTCCGGAAAGTCCGGAAGGAGAACGATATCCCGCAAAAACAACCTCTTTCACTCAAGCTTCGCAATCATGATGGAGATGAAGGGAGGTTCGATCCTGTTTTGAAGAAGCTGGCGCATCTGGATGAGATCACCGAAGTGGAGGAAAAGGATGAACAGGCTTATTCCTTCATCGTCGGCACCAACGAGTATTTCCTCCCCCTTGGCAAAGCCATCGATCCTGAGGTCGAACGGAAAAAGATCCGGGAAGAGCTTGAATACCTGCAGGGTTTCTTGCAGTCGGTCGAGAAGAAGCTGAACAATGAAGGGTTTCTTAGCAATGCCCCGGAGCAAGTGGTGGCGAACGAAAAGAAGAAAAAGGCCGATGCAGAATCCAAGATCCGGGTGTTGGAGGAAAAGCTTGCGGCCTTCCAGTGAATCACAGGGTCGAGGATGGCGGATCTTCGGACATCTTTTATTCCAGTTTCCCACCGCATTTCCGGCAGAAGAAGGCATCCTGAGCATGGTTCTTTTCCCCGCATTCAGGGCAGGAAAGGGAAGGCTTTTCCATCGAAGTCCGCGCAACATGAGCAGATACGATCCCGGTCGGCACAGCGATGATGGAATAGCCCATGATCATGATCATCGCGGCGATCATTTGTCCCAGAATGGTCTGAGGGGCAATGTCACCGTAGCCAACGGTGGTCAGGGTAACGATGGCCCAGTAAACGCTTCTCGGAATACTGGTGAAACCACTTTCCGGGCTTTCCACCAGATACATGATCGTGCCCATGATAACGGCCAGGCTCAGGACAGCTCCCAGGAATACCGTGATCTTGGCACGGCTTTGATGCATGGCGACCAGCAAATGGTTCGCTGCTCCCATGTGCCGAACCAGTTTCAGGATCCGGAAGATCCGAAGGAGCCGGAGGGTACGGATGATCAACAAGGTCTGGGCACCCACGAAGACAAGGCTGAGGTAGGTGGGAAGGATCGAGACAAGGTCTACCAGCCCGAAGAAACTGAAGATGTATCGTTTTCTGGGGGAGGAAACCCAGATACGGACCAGGTATTCTGCAGTAAAAAGGATCGTGAAGGCCCATTCGGTGATCCGGAGCTCGGTCCCGAAGTCTTTTCGGAGGCTGGGGACACTTTCCAGCATCACGGCCACTACGCTGAACAAGATCGTCCAGAGCAGTACCACGTCAAAAGCCTTTCCGGCTGGAGTGTCCGCTTCGAAGATGATAAGATCGAGGCGCTCTTTCAGTGAAGCGGTCCTTCTGTTATCTTTGGTTTTTTCCATTCCGGAGTTAACAAAAATAGGCAAGAAACCGGATGCATCCTGCCCTCATTGCCAAACTGGAGAAAGAAGTGGAGTACCATTCTGCCCGGAGTGGTGGGAAAGGAGGGCAGCATGTGAACAAAGCGGAGACCAAGGTAGAATTGTTGTTCGATGTTAATGCTTCACAGGCTTTGTCGGATGAGCAAAAACGCAAGCTCTTTCGGAAGCTGGGACATCGGATCAACAAAGAAGGGGTTCTTCGATTGAGTGCTGAGCGTTCCCGATCGCAGGAAGCGAATAAAAAGGCGGTCCGGGAGCGGTTTTTCCGGTTCATGGATAGAGCTCTGCGGAAGGAGACGCCCCGGAAACGGACGCGTCCTCCGAAGTGGGTGAAGGAAAAAAGGATAAGGGATAAAAAGGAACGATCGGAAAAGAAAAAGTGGAGAAAACCGCCGGACAAGGACTGATATTGGCTGTAACTTGTTAATTTTCCTTTTTAAACTCTAAAAGAAGTTGTGTCATGAGCGATCATGTTTATAAGACCCTGGAATTGACGGGAACATCTGAAAAAGGATTAGAACAGGCCGTGGAAAATGCCATCGCCAAAGCGTCTTCGACAGTAGATAATCTAAGGTGGTTCCAGATCATCGAGCAACGGGGAGCTATAGAGAACGGAAAAGTGAGCCAGTGGCAGGTGACCCTGAAGGTGAGCTTCACGATATCCTGAACAGACCGGGGGATCCAAGGAATGCATTTTGTTCGATAATCTTAGAGGGATGGAAACACACACGGAGGAATCTGGCAAGAGAAGAACGCGTTTTCAAAGATTGCTGGAGCGGATCGACCGGGTGGTTATCGAGCCAGTGAACAAGTTCATCAAAACCGGTTCGGCTACAGGGATCGTGCTGTTCCTGGCGGCAGCCATTGCCTTGGTATGGGCTAATTCTCCATGGAGTGAGACCTATTTTCATCTGTGGGAATATGAATTCTCCCTGGGTTTCGAAGGGTTTGAGCTTTCCAAACCGCTCCATCACTGGATCAACGATGGCCTGATGGCCGTCTTTTTTTTCGTGATCGGTCTGGAGATCAAGCGGGAAGTGATGGCAGGAGAATTGTCCACTTTTCGGCGTGCCCTTCTTCCGCTTGGGGCGGCTGTGGGAGGGATGGTCATACCAGCCCTTTTGTATCTGTTGTTGAATCCTTTCTCCGGAGCAGAAGCATCCAATGGTTGGGGAGTGCCGATGGCCACGGATATCGCTTTTTCCCTCGGATTGCTCACACTCATCAAGAGCCGGGTGCCTGTTTCGGTCAAGGTTTTTCTTACAGGGCTGGCCATTGTGGATGATCTCGGAGCGGTATTGGTCATCGCGTTCTTTTACACTTCCAATATTTCTTTCTGGAATCTGGGGATCGGTATGATATTCATGCTGGTCTTGGTCACAGCTAACATCATAGGAGTTCGGAACACTACCTTCTATGGGATCGTTGGCATTGGAGGGTTATGGATGGCTTTTCTGCTTTCGGGTGTGCATGCGACCATAGCAGGTGTATTGGCTGCCTTCACCATCCCGGCCAGAACGGAGATCAATGAGGAGCAATTCGTCGATCGTATCCGGAAGCTCAATAACCATTTTGACCGGGCTCATCCCAACAACAATCCATTGGTGACCCGCCAGCAACTAAGGATCATCGAACGGGTGCGGGATGTCAGTACAGAAGCCCTGACCCCACTTCAACACCTTGAATATGCCATGCATCCATTGGTGTCCTATTTCGTGATGCCGGTGTTCGCTCTTTGCAATGCAGGGATCAAGATCCAAAGTGACTTTTTCGAACTGTTGCTGCATCCGGTCAGCCTGGGCGTGATCTTCGGTCTTTTGGTCGGGAAATTCCTTGGGATCGTGGGCGTTTCCAAATTGCTGGTGAGAACGGGAATAGCGGCTTTGCCCGACCAATGTACCTGGAGACACCTCTACGGGGTAGGATTGCTGGCTGGGATAGGGTTCACGATGTCCCTCTTTATTACCGAGCTGGCTTTTACCGATCCGGCAATGGTCGTCAGGGCTAAGGTCGGCATCCTGGTGGCTTCCGCGATAGCTGGTATAGCGGGATTGTTGCTGTTGCGGTTTGGTGTGAAACCAGTGGCCCAGCAATCTACGACCCATTAAATCTTTATCTTAGTACCTATGCACCTCATTTCATTTCCTATGCTCCGGTACATTTTATTGTTCGCTTTTATAGCCTGCATCGGAGCAGGTTGCGATAAGGAGGAAGAGGACAATGTTATTAGTGGGGAAGTTATCATCAACGGTCAACGGGTCCGGTTCTCTACCGGTTACCTGCAGGTGGACAACAACAGCAACAGGTTGGTGATCAATGGCAACGATGGATCGGTGATCGAATTCCTGTTCGATGGCGATAAGGAGAAGGTCCATTCCCCTTTGGGGGATAGTTCTCCGTCCGCTACCTATACCAGCCCGAACGGCGAGGAATTCATTTCTTACAACGGGACCCTTCAGATCGACGAATATGAAAAAGGGGGTGAAAGGAGGAAGGTTTCAGGGTTGTTCGAGTTCAGTGCCCGATCTCAGCAGGGCGGTTCTGATGTCCTGGTCACCAACGGGATGTTCAACAATGTGCAGGAGGAACAATGAAGGGTCAGGGAGACTTTTTCTCCACTACTTCTCCGTTCTCATAATGGATCTTCTGCTGAACTTCTCCTTCTTCGTTATAACTGATGGCCATCCCGTGGCGTTTCCCTTTCCGGTATTCGATCTCGCTCATCAGTTCTCCTGATCTGTAATAAGTTTTCCAGAGGCTGGTCTTTTTATCGTTCTTGTACGAGCCGCTGTTCTGGAGCTCACCGGTGTAGTAGTAGAATTTCCATTCTCCCTGAGCTTCGCCGTTCACGTATTTCCCGACCTGCTTCAGGTTTCCGTTGGGATAATACACTTTCCACATACCCTGGAAAGTATTATCGTCAGAGTATTTCCCTTTGGTATGAAGCTCACCGTTGGCGTAATAGCTCTTCCAGGTCCCGACTTTTTCACTTTGTTCGAATATTCCCTCAGAACGCAGAGGACCCTTCATTCCCTTTTGAACAAGAGAACTGTCCTTATGGATCTTATGGAAAGAGCGGTACTCCCCTTCTCTTTCTCCATCTTTGAAGGTACTGACGCTTTCGATCGAGCCTGTGGGGTGATAAGTGATGAATTCTCCGTTGAGCTTCCCGTTCTCGTAATGGCAGTGCTTTTGCTTAGCCCCGTTGGCGTAGTCCTTATAGTAACTGGTGAACGTGCTGTCGAACTCCCCGCCTACCTTGAAACCTTTTTCCTTGATATGGCCATTCTCATGGAAGGCTTTGTAAGGGCCGTTGGGAATACCATTCCTGAATTCTTGTACCGAGCGTAATTCCCCGTCTTTATAGAAATTCCTGACCTCCCCGTGTATGGCCCCGTTCCGGTAATGAGAGATCTCCTTCAGGTTGCCGTTCTCGTGGTAGAGACGGACTTCACCGTGGACCTTATCATCCTTGTAGGGGACCTTTTGTTTGAGTTGACCGGAGCGGAAGTAAATGAGAGTGGTGTCTTGTAATAGTCCTTCCTCGTAATGGAGCACTTGCTTCCGCATACCGCGGTAATAGTTGTCGATCCAGGTGCTGTCCAGCTTCCCCCGGCGGAAGATCCCTTTTTGCCAGAGTTCACCATTGTCGTGGTAGATCTTGTAAAGCCCGTGTTTGACCTCACGGCCGTTGAAGCTATCTACCTCGTAGACTTCTCTTTTCTGACCGTTGTCATGGTGAGTGGTAACGGTCCTTTGAGCGATCGCTGGCCAGGGACCAAGAAGGAGCAGGACAGCGATGTAACGGAAGTTGGTGAAAAAAGCCAGCATAGGGTGGTGAGGTCACTTCCCTTCGATCATGATCTGGGCTCCCTTCAGGGTTTTTCGATTGCCGTAATCGAAAATAGCAGCCAGGGCATATTTTTTTCCAGTTTCGAGGGGGGCATCCTTCGGAAGGGTGAGTACCATTTCCCGGGACCGGTCGGGGAAAAGGGTGATCTTTTTAGGTTCGAACCGTTTTTCCTTGGCGGTATTCAGGTCGGTGGTCGCCAACCATATCTTGGCTCCCCGGAGGATCCTGTCTCCGGTATTGTGCACGTTCACCTTGAATTTCCGAACCGTATCCGACTCGGAAGTGATCTCTTGCAAGCCATCGATCTCGCCGGCAAAATTGGTGTTGGATTCAGGAGCCTGATTGACATAGACGGAGATCTGAGGTACGATAACAAGGCCGGTAGCCATTTTCTTGTCAGCTTTTTGGGCGGATTGTTCCTTGGCTGTCCGGATCTTGATCATCCCCCACTTGGTACCGTTTTCTCCCTTCGGAACGGTCAGTTTGACCTCGATCTTCTTGCTTCCGTTGGGTTGGAGTTCCAGGAAAGAAGGATTGACCGTGATCCAGTTGGCGAGGGAATGTTCTGTGGAGCCGGGTGGTTTGGGCTGTTTTTCCCCTTCATCGTTGAGCACATAGTCATTCACATTGAGGGTGAATTTCTGCAGGGTCTTACTGTGGTTCCTCAGGTTGAGGTATTGTGTTCCGCTTTGTCCGGGCTCAACATGAAAATCGATCACAACAGGAGCGACTTCGAAGTCCTGGGCGTATGAATCGGTCGGAAACCCCGGAACGGAGGCAAAGGTAATAGCGAGGAAAAAAAAGAGGCGGTTCATCATGCAGGGTGTTTTACCATCTCACGCAAATATAAGCGTAAGTTGATCTTTTTCCTTGCCCTTTGCCTTTTTCAGGGAATGACATGATTTAAACAATTGAAATACAGAAAAATAATGGTATTTCTGAAGGGTTATGTAACCCCTTCTCCGAATATCCGTAGAAAAGAACCCAAGGATGCTCCACGGATCGAAAGTGATTTGATGGATCTGAATTCTCTTTTATATTTGTCCTTGACCAAGAGCTTTTTTTTAATGTCAAACCAAAAACCTGGTGTTATGAAACGTTTAGCGATGATCACTCTGGGTCTGTTCATGACCTCTTTGGCCATGAGCCAGGCCGTCCATGACAGGAACGTGGTTCCTGTTGCAGTTAACCTGAACCAAGTTCTCCGTATGACCATTTATGATGGCGGGAATGTTGAGTTCACTTTCAACACGATCCAGCAGTACAGAAATGGTATCAATTCTGGTGGTGGCGGTGCTGCCAACTATTACAACACCGAGTTCACTGTCAGTTCATCTACACCCTGGATCTTGAACTACGGAGCAGAGGATGCGAACCTGATCGGTGTTGACTCCTCCTCTCATACATTAGCCCTTAACAATGTAGGTTGGAGTATCAACGCCATCGGTACCCATGTTTTCGGTACAGAACTTGACGCTAGTAATGCCAACGGTATCGATCAGAGCGATGACGGTGTGACTTTCAACACGGACATTTCTGCGCTTCATCAGTACCCCACCGAAATGATCAACGATCATAACCTTGCGGGTCAGCGGAATGCCGGTGATGCTACCGACAACTCCTTTGTGATCGCATGGCGGTGTGGAACTACGGAACCTGCTGCTGATGCGGCTGATGCGATGAACGCAACCAACCTGCTGAACCAGAGTCCTTCCCCCATGCCGGACCGGTACGTGACCAACGTACTGTTCGAACTGGTACCCCGGTTCTGATATGGGATATTTCCTTCATCATGTATTTCATTGCATGATGGTTCAAGACTAAAAATGGCCATCTGCTTATAGCGGATGGCCATTTTTTTGATCTTAAGGGTTTTTGTTCTTAAGGATCTCCTGTCGAAAAGATTTGGAGAACAAGACCTTCGGGCCTAAAAAAGATCCTGATATTTCTCCGGCCCTATCAGAGGCTGGTTTGAGAATAGACAGGAAGGAAAAGGAGAGCAAGACCAGTATAAAAACATTGCTCCATGAAGTTCTTGAAGCGTTCGTTCTTTTTTGGGGGTATGCTGCTTCTCGGCATTCTTGATGGGAAGCAGAGCTTTGCCCAGGAATGGAATTATGCTCATTTGAGTGTGATCTACGGATCCCCCGTTCCTTTCAACTTCATGAAGATCAATGATTACAAGAACGGGATCCGGATCGATGGGAACACCTCTACCGTATTGGGGATCACGCTTGTGGACTCTGCCTCGAACGGTTCTCCCACACCTATCGGGTTTGACCTGCAATTCAGGGCTTACAATGCTCCTCCGGGTATAGAGTCCAATTCCAACACACTCCCGTTGAACACTCTTCAGATCGAAGCCTCGAACAACATGGGGTTGGGAACGGCTACTTATACTGGACTTCAGGATCTTTCTAATGCCTGGACCACCTTGGTGGAATACCGCCCGGGGGTATGGTCCGATCTGGATTGGACCACGCATCAGGTCAATATTCAATATGAGTGCGGGATAGCTAACAATTCTCTGTTAAGCGAGCAGCAAGGTGGGTATCAAGTTCAAGTGGAGTTTCGACTGAATCCTGTATTCTGACCCTGACCCTGGAATCCGAACCTTTTGCGCCAACTCCTCTCTATATCAGCTTTGTTCTTTAGCTTCTTCCTGGCAGTTTCGGGTGTTCAGGGGCAGGACACTACGGTCACAGGTGGTGAGGATACCTTGACAGGAGGAGGACCCCAGGCTGTTGTCCCCGATACTGGCGAACCCGTTGTACTGGAAGATACTGTTGTTCTCTCTTATGTTAAGGGCAGGGTGGAACAAAGTGCAGATTCCCTGTACATTAATATCCTGAAGGTCAAAAATCATTTTGATGACCGAACCGTTTCCGGAAACCTCAAGTTCTCCCTTCCGGATAAATGGAACCTGATCATGGATCCGGTTCGTTCTGTGGATCTTGCTCCCGGAGATTCTATGTTGATCCCGCTTCGCGTAGCTATTCACCCCAAAGCCATCGGAGGAAATACTTATGTATTGAATTCCCGCCTGGAAACAAATGACGAAGAGTATTCGGGGAATGCGTACATCTCTATTCCTAAAAAAGTGGATTGGGAGTTCTCGGTCGATCAGACCACGGTCTTTTTCAATCAATACGAGCCTACTTCAGAATACAAGGTGCGGCTGAAGAATCGCGGCAATTCACAGGTGGTCGTCAAACTCGAACATGGGGTCGGTGAACTGCTCAAGTTGGTGGACCAAAAGGACAAGAAACTCCTGGAGTTCATCAAGCTGGGCCCGAGAGACGATACGACCCTTACCTATCCGGTCATGTTCGACCCTACTTTGGGAAGTCGCGAACGACATGTTTATGAAAAGAACTGGCGGGAATCCACGGTCCAGATCTCCGCTTCTTCCAAAGGGAAAAAGCGGACTTCTTACGTATGGTTCAGGAAGCTCGAAAGTCACTACGTCAATCGTTTGTTCGATGAACGGACCCCTTTGAACGTCCGATTAGGGATCTTCAATATCCTTTCTCCCCTCCAACCCTACTATACGCTTAATTTCCATGGTGATGTTCTGTTCCCTGAGGAACGGGCCCTGAATTACCGTATTAACCTGTTCAATATCCGGGGTGGTTACCAAAATGCCCGTCCTTTCAATCTGAACCAGGATTCCTATTTCCGGATCCTGTATACCGACCCCAGGAACAGGATCTCACTGGGTGATAATGTTGGCAGCACTCAGTTGTATACCATGCCTCGCTCCGGGATCAAAGCGGATCATGAACTGAATGAAAAGAATTCCATCGGGGCGACCCTCGCCACCAACAGGATCGGGTTGGACAACAATGCTGCCTCTGTGAGGTATGCCCGGCGGATCAGACCGCAATTGCGCTTGCGTACGGAAGGGGTCGTTGAACAGAACAATACCCTGAATTATACGGCATATTCCCTCAAGTTGGGAGGGCAGTACAGTTTTTTGCAGGGACATTCCCTGAACATGGACGTGTTGGGCAGTCAGGTGGATTTTGAGGATGACCCGGCCAGTCCAAGGCCGTATAAATTAGATACTACTGTATATGGATTCAGCTATGATATCAATTACAATTACTCCGGAAAAAAGCTGAATATCTTTGCCAGTCACCTGAACACCCTCAACAACTATCTCCGGTCGAGCAACAGAGCCCGCTGGTTCGCGCAGGGACGGTACCGGATCAACAAGAAGTATCAGGTCCTGGGGATCTATTCCAGGGGAGATGGAAGACGCAGTCTATATCCTGCTGCTTTCTTTGAACCGGGCAACCGGAACCTGAACGAATACGGGCGACTTCTAATGAACCTCGCTACCCGGTACGATGTTAGCTATCAGTTCGGCCCAAGGGTCAGAAGAAATTACAGGCTGGTATATGATGAGCTGAATAACACCTTAACAGAGTTCAATAGTTTCAATTATAACCTTTATGGGAGTGCTCGCTTCCGGTTGAGCCCTTTCCAAAGCATTTCTCCTAATGCTTCCATAGGCCTGGCCGATAACAGGGTATCGAATGATGATACCAGTACCACCGATATTGCTTCGAACGGTATCCCGACTTTCCGGGTAGGATTGAATTATACGGGGAAATATTGGCGTTTCACCGGGTTTTATACTTCCGGTCCCGACCTCCTTTCCCCTGCACAAATAGGATTCCTTGATGCAGTTCCGACCCGTGAGGTCATTCTGGTAAGACCGTCTTTCAGGAAATATTTCCGGAACCGCACCATTTTGGTGAATGCAGCTTTTAACTACTTGTTCCAGATGCCTGCTGACCGGGAGAATATCAACTTCAACGCCAATATTCTCTTCAAGCTGGGGAGAGGGTGGGAGATCAATCTTTCCAACAACATTTCCACCAATACCCGGCGTTCGGAAGAATTCGGAACGATCCGGAACAGGAATTTCAACCTCTTCCTGGGGATCCGGAAATCCTTTGATATTCCCCAACCCCGTTTGAAATACCATGATCTTGAAGTGATCTGCTTTGAAGACCTTAACAACAATGGAAAGAGAGATGAAGAAGAGCCTCCGGTGGCGGATATTCAAATGAAACTGACTCATAATGATTCGACCGATACGCTGGGAGTGGCTCGGCGCAATTTCGTTCAGAAAGATCTGGTTTCCGGTCCTGAAGGAAAGATGAGCTATGAGAACATGCCGGAAGGAAGTTACAAAGCGGAATTCACACCTCTTGTGGACCTTGGGGGACTTTATGTCGTAGGCGGAAGGAAGCAGGATGTGACCATGACCGGTGATCAGACGCTTTACATTCCTCTGGTGGAAAGCTATAGGGTCCAGGGGAAACTGGTGGTCGATAAGGCTAAATATTCCGACAACGGAGATATTGATAAAGCGGATGTGCGGGTGACCGCGGTCCGGAAAAAAGACGGCCATAAGGTATCCGCTCTTACCGATGAACATGGCCATTATCAATTGTCCATTCCCGGTTCCGGGACTTATACCATTTCCATGGTCAACGTGTTCGGGGAGGGGTATGAGCTTGAGAACGAAGAGTACCGCCTTCAGTTCAATGGCGTAAAATCGGTCAACCTGGATTTCAAACTGATCGAAAAACAACGGGAGATCCAGTTCGATCAGGGACAGAACCTCTTGGACCAACAACAAGATCAGGGAACAGGAGACGGTTCTCAACAAGCTTCCGATGCTCAGAGCGCTTCCGACACTACAGGTCAGGGTAGCGGACAGCAACAAGGGGATGTGGCTCCGGCTAACCTTCAGGGACAAGGGCAGGATCAGGGTCAGCAAGAAGGCACAGATGGACAGCAAACCGGGGATGATCAGCAGGGGCAGGATACCGGAAGAACGGGAACGACCGGCGATGCTTCAGGTGCTTCGGAACAAACGACCCAGCAGCAAAACGGACAGGCTCAACAGGAACAACAAACCATTGGCGCTGGCACATCCGGGGAGCAAGATCAGGCTGCAAGCCAAAGTTCAGGTCAACAGCAGGATGATGGCCCGAGTCAGGAGGAGTTGGCTGATATGGACAATTACAATGATCTGGACAGTTTGATCGGTCAGCTGGTGGATAAGGCTGAGAAAGATGGTGGTGTAAGTGGACAAGGAGGGGATGCTTCGGATAATAATGAAGTATTGATCCAAAAGGCCTTGAGTGCAAATGAAAGCACCCCCATGGCCGAAGGGTTGGAAGAAGAAGTCTCCATGGACGAGATCCAGCGCCCGGTAGATAAAAGCAAGGTCAAGTTCAAGGTTCAGGTGGGCTTGTTCAAGGATGATGAATCCATCCCTATCCAGACCGTGAACAAGTACCTCGGCCTCGATTATTCCAAGACCGACAAGAACGACAAGGGAACGCGCTACACGACCAGTAAGACCTTTGATAATATCATGGATGCCTTCCGCTACCAGCGAGAGCTCATCGATCAGGGCTTCGGAAAAACCTTACTGGTCGGCATCTACGATGGCAAGACCATCACGGCCGAGCATGCCCAGCAATTGCTGGAGGAATGACCATTCCTGCATTCCTGTGGGTTGTAACAGGTCGATCCGGTTCCCGTAAAAGTCCCACGACTTCCCTGCCCCAGAAAATTCACGCCTTTGTCTTTCATGATCTGGTGGTCTTTTTCAAGATCTTCCGTTTCAAGGATCAGGAAAACATACTCTCCGGCCTGACTCCTGACCCGTTCTTTTTTGGCGGGGGGATCTGCTGATATGAAGACCAGTGCCAGTTCTTGCTGGTCGGGCCGGGCTACGGTCAACCCCCGGAAGTTATCTCCAAAGGCATTGTCCTGCATTTTCTGAAAACCGAGTTTCTCTGTAGAGAACGACAACGCTTCATCCTGGTCGTGAACGAGCAGGGTGAGATGTCCGAATTTTGAAGGCCATGGGCTGAAATGTTGAGAAGTTCAAAAGGAAGATAAGGCATTCCCGCAAGAGTATCACATTTGCCTTTTGGTTTCTCCTACCTTTGAAGTGATGCCATGGAGCAGACCCGATTCATCGAAGTGATCCTTCCCCTCCCACTGCCCGACCTTTTCACCTATCGGGTCCCCCGGGAGATGACCGATAAGATCGCCCCCGGCCAAAGGGTGGTTGTTCCTTTCGGAAAGAGGAAGGTTTATGCCGGGCTGGTGCGTGAAGTCCACTCCCGGGCACCGGAAAAATACACCGCCCGGTACATCGATGCGATCCTGGATGATACCCCTTTGGTGGATGAGCAACAGTTCCACTTTTGGGAATGGATGGCCCGGTATTACATGTGTTGCCTGGGAGAGGTGATGAACGCTGCTCTTCCGGCCAGCCTCAAACTGGCCAGCGAGACCCGCGTAGTGCCCGTCAGGAATGTGCCGGAAGATACTTCCCCGCTTACCGATAAGGAATATCTGGTCCATGAAGCGTTGTCCCTGCAGGAAGTGCTTACCCTGAAAGAGATGGAAGAGGTGACCGGACAAAAGAACGTTATGCCTCTTATCCGGTCCATGATCGATAAGGGGTATGTGATGGTCGAGGAAGAGGTAAGAGAACGGTATGTACCGAAGACCGAGACCTTTCTCCGGCTGGCCCCCGAATATTCTGGAGAAGAGGCCATGAAGCAACTTTTCGACGACCTGAAAAGGGCGCCGAAGCAGTTGGAGGTCTTGATGGCTTTTTTGAAAGAAGTACGACAGCAGAAAGGAAGGAAAGAAGTTCGTAAAGTACCTCTGCAAAAAGCGGTCGCTGCGGATTCCTCTGTGGTAAAGGCCATGGTGGAGAAAGGGATCTTTCAGGTCCGCGACAAGGAAGTAGGGCGGTTATCGAAAGGGATGGAAGGTACAGGACAGCCTCATGACCTTAATGAGCCTCAGCAAAAGGCTTATGAAACGATCCGGGATAATTTCCGGGAAAGGGAGGTGGTCCTGCTCCACGGTGTCACTTCCTCGGGGAAGACGGAGATCTATGTTCACCTGATCCGGGAATGTTTGAAAAGGGGAGAACAAGTGTTGTACCTGGTTCCTGAGATCGCACTGACGACCCAGTTGATCGATCGTATCCGCTACTTTTTCGGGGACAAGGTGGGCATCTACCATTCCCGGTTCAATCCCCAGGAACGCGCTGAAGTATGGCAAAGGGTGAACGCTTCCGGCAAAGACCGGTACGATGTGGTCCTTGGCCCCCGTTCCGCCGTTTTCCTCCCGTTTCGGGATCTTGGTCTCATTATCGTGGATGAGGAACACGAAAGCACCTTCAAACAATATGACCCTGCACCCCGGTACCAGGGAAGGGATGCTGCTGTGATGCTCGGTGTTCTTCAGAAGGCGAAAGTTTTACTGGGGACAGCCACCCTATCGGTCGAGAGCTATTACAACGCCCGGTCGGGGAAATACGGGTTGGTGAACCTGAGCGAACGGTATGGGGGTATCCAGATGCCTGAGATCCTTTGTGCTGATATCCGCAAAGAGATGAAGCAACGGACGATGAAGTCCATTTTTTCCTCCCTCTTGATGGAACACCTGCAGGCGGCCCTGAACAATGGAAAGCAGGTGATCCTGTTCCAGAACCGGCGTGGCCATTCTCCCGTTCATCGGTGCCTCTCTTGTGGTTGGGTCCCTGAATGTGACCGCTGTGATATCAGCCTGACCTATCATAAGAACAAGAACCAGTTGGTTTGCCACTATTGTGGTTATAGCCGCCAGCCGCCGGTCAGGTGTGACCACTGTGGCAGTACTGATGTCCGCATGTATGGGTTCGGGACCGAACAGGTAGAAGAAGAGCTGGGGATCTTCTTTCCAAAGGCCCGGGTCCGGCGGATGGACCTGGACACTACCCGTACACGGAACGCTTATCAGAACATCATCCGGGAGTTCGAAGCCGGGGCCATCGATGTTCTGGTGGGGACTCAGATGGTGACCAAGGGATTGGATTTCGACAATGTGGACCTGGTCGGGGTGATGAGTGCGGACAGCATGCTGAACTTCCCCGACCTCCGTTCTAATGAACGAGCTTTCCAGTTGATGGCTCAGGTGGCTGGAAGGGCCGGAAGAAAAGGGGATCGGGGGAAGGTCGTGATCCAGAGCTTCGACCCGTATAACCATGTGATCCGCAATGTGATCGCCAACGATCATGATACCATGTTCCGGCAAGAGCTGACCGAACGGCGGCAGTTCCATTATCCGCCGTATTACCGGTTGATCCGGATGACCCTGCGCCATCGCGATCGTTCTTTGGTAGACCGGGCAGGGGACCGCTTGGGAAATGCATTGAAGAAGGCCTTTGGTGAGGAACGGGTATTAGGCCCCGAATATCCTATGGTGGCCCGGATCCGCAATCAGTACAATAAGAATCTGCTGTTGAAGATCGAGAAGAAGGGAGACCCGCAACGGGCCAAGGAACTTTTGAAAAAGGTCAGTGAGGAGGTCTTTACCGATCAGAAACTCAAGCCGGTCCGGTTGATCTTCGATGTGGATCCTTTCTGAACAATTTCCGCTAAGATCGGTTGTCGCTGTTACCTTTATGATCATTAATTTGCCCGGAACGCTCCCTGACCATGGATACCAAGACCAAACTCTGGTACTTCGAGGATTTCAATATCCTTGAAGCGCTATCCCCGGAAGAAAAGCAAAAACTCAGCGATCGGGCGAACCATTACGATGCCCCCCGGAAAGAAATGCTCTATTTCCCGGAAGATAGCAGCAACAAGATCTATTTTCTGAAAGAAGGCAAAGTAAAGATCTCCACGATGTCCGAGGAGGGGAGAGAGATGATCCTTTCCATCCTGGGACCGGGGGAAGTGTTCGGAGAAATGGGGTTGACCGGGGAGGAGAAGCGGGACCATTTTGCAGAAGCAACGGAAGATATCAGTTACTGCATTGCTGATGTGGAAGACCTCAAGGACCTGATCGCTCATAATCCCCAGTTCAACCTGCAGATCACCAAACTGATCGGGTTGCGCTTCAAAAAGATACAGAATCGCCTGGAAGCCATGTGTTTCAAGAGTGCTCCGGAGCGGATCCGGCAGTTCATCAAAGATATGATGGAAGAACATGGTCGTGATGTGGGGTATGAAAAAGAAGTGAAGCTGAATCTCACCCATCAGAACATTGCCGACCTGACCGCTACTTCACGGCAAACGGTCACTACTTTGCTGAACGACCTGGAAAAGGAAGGGCTGATCCTCTATGATCGCAAAAGGATCTTGGTCCGGGAACCGGAAAAACTCTGAGCTTACCGGATCAGGACGGACGGGTCCGGGCAGATGGTCAGGAAATGGGAACGGTCGCTCAGGGTGCAAACACCTGGGAAATCCCCTTTTCTTCCTTCCATATCGAGGATCAGTTGAAAATGCAGATGAGGCGGCCAGTACCCGTTTTCTTCCGGCATGCCCAGCCGGCCGACTTCTTCTCCCCCTTTGATCCTGTCCCCTTCTTCCCGGCCGGTCAACGAGTCTTTTGATAAATGACCGTACAGGGTGTAGAAGGGCATTCCTGCTACTTCGTGGGCCAGGATGATCGTTCCGCCGTAATCCCCGAAATGATCATTATCGGCCAGGCTATGAATGTGGCCGGACAAAGGGGCCTGAATGGGGGTGGTCGCCGGCGCCCACAGATCGATCCCCAGGTGGATGCAGCGGGCTTCCTTATCGGTGGTGCCGAAGAGCGGACTTCGTTGATACCACTCCCGATGTTCGCCGTATCCGCCGATGCCGTGATCAGCATCCCCGAGCAGTTCTTTGATCAGCTGATCGAGCTCTTCCGTGTTGCTGATGTTGACCTTTTGTAATAAGGGGTTATCCCGGCTCAGGTCGATGGTCGTGGCATTAAGTTCGGAAAGGGGCGTTCCGAGAAGGGGTTGGACCTCTCCCCGGTAGTGTTGAAGGGCTTCGGGTACGGAATGGAAGACCATAAGAACAAAGAAAGAAAAAAGGCTGTTCCCTCCGGGAGCAGCCTTTCTCTTTTCACCTGCTGAGGTCGACGATCACTTGATGTCGATCTTCTTGGTCTCTTGCTGCTTCACTTCTTCTTTTTTCGGAACGGTGATGTTCAGTACCCCGTCCTTGTATTCAGCTTTGATGTCTTCTTCATTCACGCTTTCAGGAAGTTCGAAAGCCCTTTTGAAGGAGTGATAGCTGAATTCACGACGGGTGAAGTTCTTCTCTTCTTCTTCTTTCTTATCCTGCTTTTCGGAAGAGATGATCAGGGTATGCCCATCCAGCTCAACATTGAAATCCTCCTTGTTGAGGCCGGGTGCCGCTACCTCGATCGCATAGTTGTCCTTCTCATCTTTGATATTGACGGAAGGAATGGACGAAGA
>CAZAYA010000030.1:0-11379 GCA_964489175.1 uncultured Flavobacteriales bacterium
CTTATCGGCGGAGCAGAGCGATTGGGATACTTCTCAGAAGCAGCCTCCCTGAACAAAGCGATCGAATGGGCCGGGAACGTCGACCCCCACATGATCCTGTACGTCTTCCTCCCCACCCTGATCTTTGAAGCGGCCTTCGCCATGGACGTGCACACCTTCAAAAAAACCTTTACCAATGCCTTTCTCATGGCCGTCCCTGGCATCCTCCTGGCCGTCTTCATGAGTGGGGCACTGGTCATGGGACTGAACCATTTCGGCATAGGATTCGGGGGCTGGACCTGGAGCATTGCTCTGCTCTTCGGGGCGGTCGTTAGCGCCACCGACCCCGTGGCTGTCGTCTCTCTTTTGAAGGAGCTGGGAGCCAGTAAAAAGCTGGGGACCCTGATCGAGGGAGAATCCCTTTTGAATGACGGAACGGCCATCGTGATCTTCATGGTCTTCTTCCTCGGTCTTACCGGCGAAGCTTCCGGGAACAATGCGATCCTGGAGTTTATTCGCGTGGCTTTTGGAGGTGCTTTGCTTGGGATGGTCGTAGGTGGGCTGACCATTTCCTGGGTGCGAAAAGTTTTCAACGACCCTATGATCGAGATCAGTGTGATCGTAGCCGCTGCCTACCTTACTTTTTATGCAGCCGAAAGCTTTCTTCATGTTTCAGGTGTACTCGGACTGGTAGCCTTTGGTCTGATGATGGCAGGGATCGGCCGGACACGCATCAGTCCGGAGGTAGAACACTTCCTACACGAATTCTGGGAGCTGGCCGCTTTCATTGCCAACACCCTTATTTTCATCATCGTGGGGGTAGTGATAGCCGAACGGTCCGTCTTCACTGCCAATGACTTCCTCCTTTTAGGCATCATATACGCCGGCATCTTCATCATTCGGGGCATTATCATAACCGCCTTCTTCCCTGCCATGAAAAGGATCGGCTACGGATTGCCGAAGAAAGATGCCTACGTACTCTGGTGGGGAGCTTTACGGGGTGCCATCGGACTGGCCCTGGCCCTGGTGGTAGCCGGAGTTGATGACCAATATATCCCTGCTGAGGTCAAAGACCGCTTCCTGTTCCTGACCGCCGGTATCGTAATGCTGACCCTTTTCGTGAATGCTACTACTGTGGGAGCATTAGTAACCTATCTTGGACTCACGAAGATCCCACCTGCAAAGGCTTTGATGATGTTCAATGCCCGCAATTACCTCTGGAAGAGTTCAGAGAACGCGCTGGAAAGGCTCAAGCAGGACCGTTTTATCAGCCGGGCCAACTGGGAAGCCGTGCAGGAATACATGCCCTCCCCACCCAACGAAAATGCTGCCGATCTGCACATCGATACCATGGCCGAAACGAGACGCCGGCTTTTGGAAAAAGAAAAGAGCAGTTACTGGTCCCAGTTCAAGGAAGGCATGTTGGGAGCCACCTCCGTTAGTCGCTTAACAGAAGCCATCAACGACATCCTGGACCGGGGCGGCCACGTCGCCTTGTCCGAACGAAAAGACCTGGAGGAATTATGGAGGACTCCTAAGCTACTCAGTAGGTTGCAGAACATGCCCCTGATCGGAAAAGTGGCGGAACGGATGTTCTTCGAGCGTTTGTCCACGAGTTATGACTGTGCTCGCGGGTTCGTCGTAGCCCAGGAAGATGCGCTCAAGCTGGTGGAAAGCATGCAACGAGGAAGTGAAGATGGGGTGGATCCTCAGGAACGGGAAAAGCTCCTCCAGAAAGTGGAAAGCGAGATCAATGAGAACCGCATCCATGGCCTGACCTTCCTGCGGAACCTGCGCAAGAAATTCCCGGAGATCTACACGGCCATTGCCACACAGGAAGCCATTCGTTCCATGTTGAACTATGAACGTCGCACCGTGGAGCGCCTGCTCAACAAAGGACGCCTGGAGAATGACGAAGCCGAGAAGATGAAAGAGCACATCGAGGAACGAATGAAGCAATTGATGAACGAGCCTCCTACTGTGGACCTGCCGGACAATACCGAGATCCTCAAAGGGATCCCCTGGCTCAAAGGAATCGATCCGCGAAGCTTCGAAAAGATCGCCGGCCTGTTCCAGAGCCGGGTCCATTCAGTAGGTGCCAATCTCATCAAGGAAGGAACGCAGCGGGACGGGCTGTTCGTTATCGCCCGCGGAACGGTCAAGATCACTGTCGGCGAGCAGGTCGTGGAGGTCCTGGGCGCCGGAAGTACTGTAGGAGAGATCGCCTGCCTGACCGGCTCCGGCAGCACAGCCACCGTTACGGCCGAATCACCGGTAACCGCCCTGTGGATCGGTCTGACCAACCTTCAGAAGGCGTTCCGGACCGCTCCGGAAACGGAAAAAGAACTCTGGAAGATCGCCGGCCAGCGAATGGCCGAGAATTTCCTCAGCCACCGTCACCCTTATAGCATCATGAGCAAAAAGCGGCTACGCCGATGGCTGGCTGAAGGAGAGATCGTATTCCCTGAATGGGACAGTTTTCCCGACCCGGAAGGAAAGGTGGTATTACTTCTCTGCGGCAATGCCGAAACGGAAAAAGGTTCCGTGGAAGGACCTTATGTCATGGATGCTTCCGAAACAACCTACAGCAGCGATTCCAGGGTGTTGGTCTGCTCAAAAGTAGAGGTGGAAAAAGCTAGCAGCAAATAAACCATGGGGAATAGAGAAGTCATAACGCAGGAGCCTTCAATGAAGCTCCATTCCCTTACTCCTCCTACCTTCTCTGATGACTCTTAGCACGTGTGGCCAGTGGTAAGGATCTACCGCAATATCTTCCTCACAAAAGCAACGGTGAAATAGGCCATCAGGAAGACCCCCACAAAACCTTCCAAACTGGAGATCCATCGGAACTGCCCGGAAGGATAGTAATCCCCGTACCCAATGGTCAGGAAAGTAATGGCACTGTGGTAGAACCCTTCTTCCCAGACATTCAAATGATCAGGGTCGCCCAGAGAAGAGACGAGGTCCGAAGAACTTGAAAGCCAGGGAACGGCAACATAGCTCAGACTGAAAAGCACATAGACCACGAGCATACTCGTCAGCACCCGAATGGGATCGGTGGCATAAAGCCCCATCTTATCGAACACCAACCATTTGAAAGCCGCAGAGGGATAAGCCCACAATGCATTCCATCGGTTCCGGGCCAGGTGTTCCTGGACCTGAGCCCTGAGATCATGACGCATAAAGAGAACATAAGCCTTATCCTCGGAATTGTACTGGCCGATATTGTTAAAGCCTTCCTTGAGGGTCCGGAACTGGTCTGCTTTTTCGCGGTCCGAACTGGTCTGCTGTTCCCCGATGATCCTCTTTACATCGTTCCGTTCCCAATCGATGAAGATCTGTCCGAGATTACGCATGCCGACCAGCCGGAGCTCTCCAATATGCGTACCTGAAGAAGATGGGATGAGGTCGATGATATCCCGGACCACCGTATCGGACAAGTCGATGACATCCGCCCTTTCTATCCTGAGGTCCATATAATTGTTCAGATGACAATCCTGGATAGACAAATGTCCCACGGTCATCTTGCGAAAGCTGATCGTTCCTTCTCCCAGGTCCACCCGGTCCAGGATCATTTCGTTCTTCCCCAATTGAACTTGTTTGAAGGAAAGGTTTCCTTTTCCGAAGCAGGAAGACCGGAAATTCACGCGCCCCTCTCCGAATTCAGACTCGTCGAAGATCACATCTCCATCCCCTTTACGGATCCGGCGCATATCAAACCGCCCCTTTCCGAAGTCGATCTTACGCATATCCAGGCGCCCATCCCCGATAAGGGCACCATCCAGGGAAATGTTCCCTTTTCCAAAACGGGCAAAATGCAGGTCGATCTTTCCGTCCCCGAAATGAACGTTCTTCAGGTCCACGTTCCCGTTACCGAACTCCGTGTTCACGAAAGAAACATCTCCCGAACCGAATACTGCTCCTTTTAAAGAAACCATCCCATCTGCGAACTCCGCAAACTGAAAGTCTACATCACCCAGGCCGAACAGAACACCGGAAAGGTCTATTTCAGGGGATAAGAATTTAGTTTTGTAGAATGAAACAGCACCGTTGGCAAAACAAGCTCCCGACAGGTCGAAACGTTCTCCTTTGAAACAGGCATACGAAAGGTCCGTTCCCCGGGCATGATCGAAAAAAGCTCCTGAGGCAAAAAAACCGGTCAATTCCACTTGCTCCTCTTCCGCTATCCCTCTTTTCCTACGGTATTCGGAAAAGGAAAGGTCTCGCACATAGCAATGATCCAACACTACAGGGTCTCCTTTTTCAATAGCGGAATAAACGGTCGCTTTATCCACTTTGCCGAACCGGACTCTTTCCAACTCTCTACCCAAAGCGTCGAAAAAAGTGACAAGTACTCCTTCTTCAAAGGAACGATCCCCGATCTCAAGCGGACCTGGGATCTTTTCAATACTATAATTATGGTATAGAGAGGGCATGGATCTGGTACAAGGGAGCCTAAATTAGAAAATTCCTTATATCCGTCTGTCCTTATGGGACCTAATAATATTCCTCCGGATCAAATAGCTTTGTGGCGAAACATCAAAAAACCGAGATGATGAAGCAAGCAAGTGCACTTCTGTTCAGTCTTTTGCTCCTGACCGCCTGCGGCGGTGGAAAGGGGACCGAAAAGGCTGATGATAAGAACAAACAGCAACAGAAAAATACGTCCCTGAAAGATGGAAGCAAGACCCTGAAAGATGAGCAAGAAGCCTTCATCAAGTCTGCTCAGGGAAGAATGGACGAACTGAAGAAGAAGTTCGAGGAGGTTAAAATCCAAGCCAACTCCGCTTCAGGAGAAGCACAAAAAAAACTGAAGATGCAGGCCAGTGCCATCGAAAGCGCATTGAAGGAAGCAGAAACCACGCTCTCAGAACTCACCCAAAAAAGCAAAAAAGAATTCCAAAAAGGGAAACAGAAGATCGACCAGGAACTCACAGGCATCGCGGTGAAGATCGAAAAAACGTTGAAGGGAGAAGAAAAGGAGAACCCGCATCAGAAGTAAGATAGCAAGGTGGTGAGGTAGTAAGAATAGGGGAACTATCTTACTACCTCACTACTATTTTTTTCTCAAAAGATCCTCGACCCATCTCCCGTGCAGGCCCCACATTCCCGTTGGCAAAACCCTGAAGCAATATCCAGGTCCACCGTTTTCCCGAACGCAATACCGACTTTTCGCGACCTTTCCTAACGACCAGGCAGATCAGCGAGATAGAAATGGCGCGTTGACACTTGTCGCTATTCGCCCTACACTTTTGTTGTTCCGCTCCCCCTCCACACGTCGCTTAACAAATTTTAACAGCGGTCTTGCCCGGCTTCATAACAGATCTTTCATCTTTATCGCAAAGAAGTGACAATACGATGGAAAGCAATGAACCTAGTTCCGGCTCTGTTACCGGAACAGTGACCACCACAGGGAACGATCCTGACATCCGGGCCCTGAATGAGAAGATCCGGGAGAAGAGCGAATTCATCGAACTCCTCAACCGGGAAATGGACAAGGTGATCGTTGGGCAAAAGTACATGGTGGAGCGCCTACTGGTCGGCCTGTTGTCCAACGGCCACATCCTGCTGGAAGGAGTTCCGGGCCTGGCCAAGACCCTTGCCATCAACTCACTGGCCAAGACCATCCATGCGGATTTCAAACGGGTCCAGTTCACCCCGGACCTCCTTCCGGCCGATCTGATCGGCACGCTGATCTACGATCAGAAAAAGCAAAACTTCACGGTAAGAAAAGGGCCGATCTTTTCCAATTTCGTCCTGGCCGATGAGATCAACCGGGCACCAGCGAAGGTTCAAAGCGCCCTGCTGGAAGCGATGCAGGAGCGCCAGGTCACGCTCGGGGACGAAACCTTCTCTCTTCCCGAACCTTTTCTTGTACTGGCCACTCAAAACCCCATCGAACAGGAAGGAACCTATCCCCTTCCCGAAGCTCAGGTCGACCGGTTCATGCTCAAGGTGGTGTTGGACTATCCTGAAAAAGAAGAAGAAAAACTGATCATCCGGCAGAACCTCAAACCCCAAAACCAGGATGCCATTCAAGCTGTCCTGCGACCTGAGGAAATTCTTCAGGCACGCGAAACGGTCCGTGAAGTCTATATGGACGAAAAGATCGAACAGTACATCGTGGACATCGTTTACGCTACGCGGAGACCTGGGGATCATGGACTGAAAGACCTGGAGCAGCTTATCGGATTCGGCGCTTCCCCCCGGGCCAGCATCAACATGGCGCTGGCCTCCAAAGCTTACGCCTTCATCAAACGACGGGGCTATGTTATCCCGGAGGATGTGAGAGCGGTCTGCCGCGATATTCTCCGCCACCGTATCGGTCTCACCTATGAAGCGGAAGCAGAAGACGTCCGGGTCGAAGATGTGATCGAACGGCTCCTCAACACTGTGGAGATCCCCTGACCCCCGAAAAGCCCCAATATCCTGCCATGTCGAAGGACACGAAAGAGCTGCTGAAAAAGGTCAGGAAGATCGAGATCAAAACAAGGGGGCTATCCAACCGCTTGTTCTCGGGAGAATACCACTCTGCCTTCAAGGGGCGCGGAATGGTCTTCAGCGAGGTACGGGAATACATGCCCGGGGATGATGTCCGGACGATCGACTGGAATGTGACCGCCCGTTTCAACGAACCTTTCATAAAGACCTTCGAAGAAGAACGTGAGCTTACCGCCATGCTGCTGATCGATGTCAGCGGATCAGGATCCTTCGGTACCCGGTCCAAGCTCAAAAAAGAGCTGATCACAGAGGTTAGCGCTGTCCTATCGTTCTCCGCCATTCAAAACAACGACAAGATCGGTGTGATCTTCTTCAGCGACCGGGTCGAAAAGTTCATCCCCCCCAAGAAGGGGCGCAAGCACATCCTCCGCATCATCCGGGAAATGCTGGAGCTCGACCCAGAAGGAAAAGGGACCGATATTGGCCAGGCACTTCGCTACTTCACCCAGGTAATACGAAAAAGGAGTATTGCTTTTCTGATCTCCGACCTGATGGACCACAATTTCGCCGATCCCATCAAGATCACGAACAAGAAGCATGACCTGGTCGCACTCCGGGTTCATGACCCTGCAGAAGGATCCTTGCCGGCCATGGGGTGGGTCGCGTTCACCGACCCTGAATCCGGCCGGTCGGAATGGGTCAACACTTCCGATGCCAAGGTTCGCTCCCGTTACAGGGCCGAAGCCCTGAGAAAAGAGGATGAAATACGGCAGGCGGTCCGTAAGGCCGGCGTGGATATGACCACCCTGCCTACCGACGGATCCTATATCCAACCCCTCATGGACCTCTTTAAAAGAAGAGAACGGTAAATGCTCCGGTGGATCCATATCGTGCTGCTTTTGCTCTTCCTTCCCCTGGCATTATGGGGGCAAACTCCGTCTCTTCCTCATGCCTCGGCCGAACTGGATACGAGCCGAATACGCATCGGGGAGCAGGCAAACCTTCACCTCAGCATCACCTACCGGGTGGACGAAGGAGAAAGATCCATCGAATGGCCCTCCATCGGGGACACGCTTTCCTCTCCCATCGAGATAGTACGCCGTACCCCTGTTGACACCACGCTTCCCCAAAAAGAAGAAGACCTTTACCTGTTCCGTCAAAGCAAAACCCTGACCCTTACCTCTTTCGATACCGGCTATCACCCCATTCCACCCTTCTCTTTTACCATCGGTGAACAAACCCTCGAAACGAAAGCCCTGCTTCTCGAAGTCCGTACCGTTGAAGTGGACACGGCCCAACAAAGTGTAAAGGACATCAAGGAGATCTTCGAGATCCCTTTTAGTTTCCAGGCATGGCTGCAGGACAACTGGCCCTGGCTGGCCGGTGGTGCAGGGATTCTCGCTGTCGCCCTGCTCCTTTGGTACTACCTGAAGAAAAGGAAACGACAACCTTCCCCGGAACCGGCTGTAGCCCCCCCTCCTGTTCCTCCCCATGAAAAAGCCCTGCAAACCCTGGACGAACTACTGAAGCAAAAACTTTGGCAGAATGGCCAGGTCAAAGCCTATCACGTCCAGCTATCCGAGATCATCCGAACCTACATCGAAGAACGTTTCGGGATCAATGCCCCCGAACTAACGACCGGCGAGATCCTACACCGGTTCCGGTTCCTGCAACTGAACAATGAAGCCCGCGAAGCGTTGCAATTCGTCCTGGAACTGACGGACCTGGTCAAATTCGCCCGGGAAGAACCCGCGGCTAATGAGAACGAAGAAGCCGCTTCCCGTACCCGGCAATTCATCGAACAGACCAAACAAGAAACAGCCCCAGGAGAGACGAATGCACCCGAACAAGAAAAAGGGAACGATCAATGATGGAGTGGTACCATAACATCACTTTCGCCAACAAGGAGGCCTTTTTCCTCCTTCTGGTACTTCCCTTTATGGTCGCCTGGTATATCTGGGGGCGGAAAAGGAACGCCCCCGACATCAAACTATCCACCCTGAGCTTCTTCCGCAAGACCAGCGATCCGGTAATGCATGGTCTCCGCCATTCTCCGTTCGTATTCCGCTCTGTAGGAGTCCTTCTCCTCATCGGTGCTCTGGCAAGACCCCGGTCGAGCTCCAACTGGGAGGACGTTACGACCCAGGGCATCGATATCGTCATGGCTCAGGACGTATCGGCCAGCATGCTGGCGCGGGATTTCGATCCGAATCGTTTGAGTGCCTCCAAAGAAGTCGCGGCAGAATTCATTAAGAACCGACCCAACGACCGGATCGGACTGGTCGTCTACGAAGGACAAAGCTTCACCCAATGTCCCCTGACCTCCGATCACAGGGTATTGCTGGACCTGCTCCGGGACACCCGAACAGGACTTCTCCGTTCCGGAACAGCGATCGGTATGGGGCTGGCCACTGCTGTGAACCGACTCAAGGATAGTGAAGCCAAGAGCAAAGTGGTTATCCTGCTGATGGCATCAACAACCAGGGTTCCGTCACTCCCCTCACCGCAGCCCGCATTGCTTCAGAATATGGAATACGGGTGTATACTATCGGCGTGGGATCCCATGGCCGCGCATTATCGCCAGTGGGAAAATATCCGGATGGATCCTACCGCTACAGCCGTGTAAAAGTGAAGATCGATGAAGCTACTCTAAAGGAGATCGCTCAAAAGACCGATGGAAGTTATTTCCGGGCCACGAACAAAGGAAAACTGAAAAGCATCTACCGCGAGATCGACCAAATGGAACGCACCAGGATACAAGTAACCCAGCATAGCAAGAAAACGGAAGAGTATCTCCATCTGGCGATCCCTGGTCTTCTGTTGCTGTTGCTGGAATTCGGTCTCCGCAACACCCTGTTCAGAACCGTTCCCTGATGAGCCGCGAAGCCAAATATCGCTGGGGAAACCTCCTGCTCGCCGTTCTCATAGGGGAAGGTGTGTTCTGGGCACTGTTCTTCACAGGTTATTTCATCTTCACCCGAACCGTACCCGGCTTCCGGTTCGAACATCCTCACCTCCTCTGGATCCTGGCAGTCCTTCCCCTTTGTGCCATTCTTTACCTGTGGACGATGCGATGGAAGAACAAAGCACTGCGGAAATTCGGGGAATACCGGGTATTGAACACTATTATCCCCAACCTGTCCTCCACACGCTCCGGCTTGAAATTCCTGTTGTTGCACTTTGGACTGGCCTTCCTCATCATCGGACTGGCCAACCCACAGTTCGGGACCCAGGAAAAGGAAGGGAAGACCGAAGGCATCGACCTCATGATCTGTCTGGACCTCAGCCAGAGCATGCTGGCCGAAGACATTCCCCCCAGTCGCCTTGAACGGGCCAAGAGGGCTATTGAAAAACTGATCGGCGAATTGCAGGGCGACCGGATCGGCATCATCGTTTTCGGAGGCGAAGCTTATGTACAGCTACCGATCACCATGGACCATAGCGCCGCCCAACTCTTCCTTTCCAACATCGACCCGGCCATCATCCCCGTCCAGGGAACAGCCATAGGAGCTTCCATAGACTTGGCCCTCAGTTCTTTCGATTTCGAGAACGGAAGCCAGAAAGCCATCATCGTGATCTCCGACGGGGAAAATCACCGGGATGACCCGATATCGGCAGCCCAAAGAGCTACAGAGAAAGGCGTGACCATACACACCATCGGAATGGGCTCACCGGATGGAGCTCCTATCCCGAAATACCGGAACGGACAACAGATCGGATACAAGAAGGACCGGGAAGGCAAGACCGTGATCAGCAAACTGGACGAGACCACGCTCGTCAATACCGCCGAAGCGGGGAGCGGTATATACACCAGGGCCACAAGTGCCCGGGTAGGCCTGCAGGCAGTGCTGGAGGAATTGCGCCAGTTAGAAAAGAAAACCTACAAGACCAAGGTCTACACCGACTATGCTGACCGTTTTCAACTTTTCCTGGCCATCGGTGTGTTGTTATTGCTGACCGAAGCCTTCATTCCCGAAAAGAAAAGCCCCTGGAAAAAACGGCTCGACCTTTTCGGAGAAGACCGAAAAGCCGCATGACATGAAACAACTTTTCCTTGCATACAGCCTTCTCTTGCTCTCTCTGACCGCCTGGTCTCAGAACGATCACCGCCTGGCCAGAGAAGGCAACCAGTATTATCAGGAAAAACAATACGAAAAAGCCGTTTCCTCCTATGATCAGGCTCTTAAAAAGAACCCGGAGAATTTCAAAGCCGCCTTCAACAAAGGAGATGCCTACTACCGACAACAGAAATATGCCGATGCCAGCCGTCAATTCGAACAGATCCTCCAAATGGCAGAGGACGACAAGACCAAGGCCAAAGCCTACCACAACCTTGGCAATTCCTACCTTCAGGCCGAAAAGTACGAAAAGAGCATCAAGGCCTACAAGAATGCTCTCCGCCATGATCCGGCCGATGAGGATACCCGGTACAACCTCGCTTACGCCCGCCGGAAATTGCAACGACAAAAGCAAAAGAACCAGCAGAACAAAAAGAACCAGGATCAAAAGAACGATCAACAAAAGCAAAAGAACGACCAACAACAGGATCGAAAAAAACAGGGAAAGGACGGACAAAAGCAAAAAGAGCAAGATCAGTCCGGAAAACAACAACAGGACCAAAAGCAACAACAGTCCGAACAAGAACAGCGAAAAGACCAGCAGGGAAAAAAAGGAGAACAACAAAAACGAAGCTTTGACCAACAGGACGCTCAACGATTACTGAAAGCCCTGGAAAAAGAAGAGCAAAAAGCGCAGAAAAAGGTCCTGCGCAACCGCAAAAAGAAACAAGAAGGAGAAGATGTGGACGTAGAAAAAGATTGGTGACCCGAAGTGAAGACCTATGGCCAACATATTATCGCCATCCTGGCACTCTGGCTCGGAGCTTGTTGTTATCCTGCGTATGGCCAGGAATTCTCCGCATCGGTGAACAAGGATCCGGTCTCCCCCGGATCAAGGTTC
>CAZAYA010000030.1:11389-14401 GCA_964489175.1 uncultured Flavobacteriales bacterium
GGTTCCAGTATACCATCCTTTTGAAAAATATGAAGGGAGAAGTTTCCCCTCCCTCCTTCAATGATTTCCCGAGCGTTCACGGGCCTTCTCGAAGCCAGAGCTTCCAGTTCGTGAACGGGCGCACCAGCCGGCAGATCAAATTGACCTATACCCTGGTTGCTCCGAACGATAGTGGCACTTATACCATTGAAAGCGCTACCGTAAAGACCGGAGAAGGCAAGACCCTTTCCACAGCCCCGATCCGGGTGCGGGTAACCGGCAACAGGAGCTCTTCCTCACAGGGAAGCCAGCAGGAAGCAACGATCGAGAATGCCGGGAACCTGATCGGTCGCATTCTGGTGAGCGACCGGGAGCCCTATATCGGAGAGGGGATCACGGTCACTTATGCGCTTTACTCACGCTACTCTAGCCTGCAACCCAAGGATTATGAATGGCCTACGATCAACGGTTGCTGGACCGAAGAGATCGAACTGAAGAACAATGGATGGGAAAAGAACACCAAGACGATCAACGGGCGTCGGTACCGGGTCGCTATCTTCAGAAAACAAGTATTGTTCCCCCAGCAAACCGGGGAGATCAGGATCGACCCCATGGAAATGACCTGTCTGATCGATAAAGGCTTCTTCCGGGGGCACGAAAAGAAAAAGGTCCGGAGCAATGCGGTCACCCTGAACGTAAAACCGCTTCCTCCCGGCCAACCAGAGCGTTTCCAGGGGGCTGTCGGGCAATTCGACATGAATGTCGGGGTTTCGCAGCATGAGGTGAAAACCAACGGATCGATCGATATTTCTGTAACGATCACCGGAAAAGGAAACCTGAAGCTCATCGATGAATTACCGATGAACTTTCCGCCAGGCCTGGAAGTATACGAACCCAATATCAAAGACCGCATCCATGTAGACCATTCAGGCATGTCCGGAAGCCGCACCTTCGAATACCTGATCGTTCCCCAGCATCCCGGAGAATACCCAGTGGAACCGGTCACGTTCAACTATTTCGACCCCCGGAAGGAAAGCTATGAAACCCTTTCCTCCGAAGAGTTCACCTTTCAGGTAAAGGAAGGGGAAGTCCCTGAAGGGGAGCAGGCCTACAAAAGCATCCACAAAAAAGACGTGAAGATCCTCGATGAGGACATTCATTACATCAAGACCGGTGACCCTCAGCTTCGTCCCGCCGGGGATCATTTTTTCGGCTCCGGCTGGTACATTACCGGTCTGGTCACACCTGCTGCTGTCAGCCTGCTTCTCATCTTTCTGCTGAAAAAGCGGGAGGCAGAACATGAGGATGTAGCTACCCTGAAGGTCAAAAAAGCCCGTCGCATAGCCCGGAAAAGATCGAAGCAAGCAGAAAAGCATTTGAAAGCAGGAGAAAAAGGAGCTTTTTATGAAGAGACCTCCAAAGCACTGCACGGCTATCTGGAAGACAAGTTCAATATCCCTGTTGCCGACCTTTCCCGGGAAAGGATCGAAAAAGAATTGTCGCAAAAGGAGGTGCCCACCGAACTGATCGGAAAGGTCATGAACACGATAGAACAATGCGAGATGGCGAGATTCGCTCCTGCCAGCCTAGAACAAAGCGATGAACAGTTGTTCGAAACAACCCTTCAGGTGATCACCGAGCTGGAAAGTACACTGAAATGAAGCAAGGGCCCTTTATAACGATCTTACTTACCGCTATTCCATTCCTGTTGTGGGGAAATGAAACAGATACCACCACACAACGATCGGCTTCTGTTCTTTACCTGAAGGGGAACCAGGCCTACGAGGAAGGACGATATGAAAAAGCGGTCCACTATTACGAGGCTATTCTTGCCAGGGATTCTCTTTCCGCTTCCCTTTTCTACAATCTGGGCAATGCTGCCTACAAGGCCAACCGCATTGGTCTCGCAGTATGGGCTTATGAACAAGCCCGGGAACGAACCCCCACCGACGAAGATGTTCAGCACAACCTCGATCTGGCCCGACAACGGGTAACGGACAAATTCGAAACAAAGGACACTGCTTCCCTTCAGCAATACTGGGAGACTTTCCTGCTCTCCCTTCCCCCAGGTAAATGGGCCGCTTATTCCCTGTGGACCTTTCTTTTTTGCTGTGGAGGGGTCATCCTTTACTTTACCGGGGAGCGTCCTCCGCTGAGAAAAACCGGATTTTTCACTGCTGTTCCGTTACTGGTATTAACCCTATTGTTCATATTGTTCGCCCGGCAACAAACCGTGTACCTTAACTCACTGGATGAAGCGATCATCATGGCTCCTCAGGTAACGGTCAGGAATGAACCCGCAGAAGAAGCCCCTAACGCCTTCGTCCTACACGAAGGCGCCAAGGTCAGGGTTACCGGAGAAAAAGGGAAATGGCTGGAGGTAGAGATCCCGGGCGGGAATGTGGGATGGATGCCCCGGTCATCCTGCCGGCGGTTCTGAGCATTTCAAAACTGCTCTTCTTCCACTACCCCGTTCTTCAGGGCAAAACGTACCAACCCAGCGGTATTCTTGACCCCTGTTTTTTGAAGAAGATTGCGGCGGTGGGCATCTACGGTCCTGGAACTGATCTTCAACCGGTCAGCGATCTCGGCATTCGTGTATTCCGAAGCGATCAGTTTCAACACTTCTTTTTCTCTGTCCGTTAAAGCATCCACGGATACACCAGCGGAACGGGGCCCCTGCTCCGAGGAAGTCCGCATGAAACGGGACATCATTTGTTTAGTTGCATCGCTGCTGAAATAGGTCTCACCCTCCGATACTTTGGTAATGGCTTCCATCAGTTCCGATTTGTCCGTATTCTTAAGGACATATCCGACCGCCCCGATCTGTAACATGCGGGAAATATAGCTTTCCTCATTGTACATAGTAAGGGCGATCACCTTGACATCGGGAAATTGCTCGACCACTTGCTGCGTAGCATCCAGTCCGTTCATGCCGGGCATATTGATGTCCATCAACACAATATCGATCCCCTCATGCCGGGCAAGGGTATCGATGACCTGGTCCCCGTCACTGCATTCTTCCACGATCCG
>CAZAYA010000030.1:14411-21039 GCA_964489175.1 uncultured Flavobacteriales bacterium
TCCCGAAGGAGGGCTTTGATCCCGTCCCGAATGATCTTATGGTCATCCACAAGCAATAGATCGGTCATTGTCAATGATTTTAAGTGTTATTACTGATCCAAATATAGAGAACCCCTATCCTGAAGAACCCTGCTTTTTAACCGAATTTTCATTTAAAATTTATCATTTTTCACCTAAGCTAAAACACTTAGTTATTGAAAACGGGGGCTTTGAAAGAATCTCACTTACAACGCTTTATGATCGGCAAAAAAATATTTTGCTTTCCTTCACACTTAAATCCCATTCGTCGAATAAAATAACAAATTCATTGGTTATTTCGTAATTTCGGTCTAAGGAACTATGATGACCGACCGTTTCATCGATATCAAGACCGCGACCCTTTATTTTGACCCGGACCATGTGCTCAGGGTCAAGTTCAAGGATGGTACCGTTATGGAACTGGAAGATGCCAGGGTTCAGGCTAAAGCTCTCATGGACCTGGCAGAAAACCAGCCCCGGTTACTGCTCATTGATGCCAGAGATATTTTCTTCAGTGCTACTCCTGAAGCCAGAGCTTATCTGGCCGAACATACGGGGTTGAAAAAGATCCGGAAGGCAGAGGCTTTTCTGGTCAATACCCTTTCAGGAAAGATGATCGCCAAGTTCTACATCAATTCCGACAAACCCGGTTGTCCTGCTGAATTCTTCGAGGAGGAAGAGGAGGCCCTTGCATGGCTGGAGCAATTCAGGGACAGCTGATCATTTTCCTTCGACCCGGTTCATTCCCCGGGCTGCCAGGTCAAAATCCCCTTTCAGGTCGAGTGCCTTTTGGTAATCTGAACGGGCCGCTTTGAGATCCCCCATTTTCTCGTAACACAATCCCCGGTTGTAGTAAGCCTGGTAATAACGTGGTTCCATTTCAGTAGCCCGGGTGAAATAAGGGACCGCTCCTTCATAGTTCTTGAGGTATTCCAGGTTGATATACCCCATGTTATAGAGGGCATTGATGTGCGTGGAGTCTACCTCCAGCAGTTCATCATAGGTTCGGAGCGCCCGATTGTACAACCCATGATCCTGGCAGAACTTGGCTTTGTTGTACAGGGGCTCTATCTTCTCAGGCCGAAGCCGGGAAGCCGTATTGTAATATTCAATGGCCAGGTCATCCCCCTGGCGGGCATGTATCAGGCCTAACAGGACATACGCTTCATAATATTCAGGATCCCGTTCAACCGCAGTCTGGAAAGAGGAAACCGCCCGGGAAGTATCCCCGAGCTCCTTATAGATAAACCCTTTCAGATAATAGGGTTGCGCCAGGTACTGGTCGGCCCTCAGGGCTTTATTGACATATTCCAGGGCATGTTTGTACTGGCGCAGGACCAGCTGGATCTGTCCAAGATAGGTTAAGGCCCGGGCATGATCCTCGTTCAGGGAAAGGCATTTTTTGAGCGTCTTTTCCGCTTTTTCAAAGCGTTGTTGTTTATAATAGAGCTTGCCCAACCGGAAGTGGAAGTCGGCCTGGGAAGAATCCAAAGAAAGCGCACGTTCAACATCGTTGACCGCCTGCTCATATTTTCCTCGTTCTTCATAGAAGGATGCCCGCTCCAGGTAAGGAGCAGGATCCTGAGGATCCTGAACGATCTTCCGGTTTAGAACTGAAAGTTGGCTCGTGTCCTTCTCCGTAGCAGGTTGAGAACCTTTATCCCGCTGGTGCTGCTGTTCCTCGGAAGAATTGCATCCTCCTACAATAAAGAGGAGCAGCATTCCTGAGCATAAAAAATGAAGCACTGGAAAGGGGCACTTGCTCATCCGCGATCGGGAAAAAGGAACGGTCGTCAACTTTTCTGTTTGTCGGCCGGCTGTTGTGCTTTGTTCTCCTCTTTTTTTCCACTTTCCTGACCCTCCTCTTTCGTGGCCTCATGAGTATCCTGATCATTCCCCCGGACCGCGTTCATGATCTTTTCGGTCAACTCTTCCATCAATTCGGGGTTGTCCTCCAGCAACTGTTTAACAGTATCCCGTCCCTGTCCCAACTTGGAGCCTCCATAACTGAACCAGGAGCCGCTCTTTTTGATGATCTTGTGTTCCACACCGAGGTCGACCACTTCTCCGACCTTGGAGATCCCTTTGCCGTACATGATATCGAATTCAGCTTTGCGGAAAGGAGGGGCGACCTTGTTCTTAACCACCTTGGCGCGGGTACGGTTCCCTACGACCTCATCCCCCTCTTTGATCTGGGTGGAGCGGCGAATATCAAGACGAACAGAAGAATAGAACTTCAAAGCATTTCCGCCGGTCGTGGTCTCAGGATTGCCGAACATCACGCCGATCTTTTCCCGGAGCTGATTGATGAAGACACAGCAACAACCTGTTTTCTTAATGGTGCTGGTAAGCTTACGAAGGGCTTGGGACATCAGCCTTGCCTGAAGACCTACCACTGCATCACCCATTTCCCCTTCGATCTCAGCTTTTGGGGTCAGGGCTGCAACGGAGTCAACGATGAGAAGATCGACCGCTCCGGACCGGATCAGGTTCTCTGCGATCTCCAAAGCTTGTTCCCCATTGTCCGGTTGAGAGATCAACAAGTTATCGGTATCCACGCCGAGGTTCGCCGCGTAGAACTGATCGAATGCATTCTCAGCATCGATAATAGCAGCGATCCCTCCCTGCTTCTGGACTTCTGCAATGGCATGAATGGCCAGGGTGGTTTTCCCGGAAGATTCGGGACCGAAGATCTCCACGACCCTCCCCCGTGGATAACCATCGATGCCAAGGGCCAGGTCCAGCGTGAGGGACCCCGATGGAATGCTCGGCACATCTTCTTTGACAGAATCACCAAGCTTCATGACAGCTCCCTTGCCGTAAGTCTTTTCAAGTTTATCGAGGGTGAGGTTGAGCGCCTTGAGCTTCTCTTTATTGATCTCTTGAGCCATAGGAATGTCGTATGAGATTCTTATTGATGTTATCCTTCTTCACAGCAAAGATAAGGAAGGGGCGTCCACCAAAATCGGACCGATGGACCCATTTTTCCACAGATCCACAACCCTTTTCCGAACTTACCTAAAGAGGTGATCAAGAAAAAGAAAGTTTCAGGCCTCGGTCCCCTGAAGGATCTGACCAGCATGCTCCTTGGTCTTCACCTTCTTGATCACCCGCTCGATCTTCCCTTTCTCGTCAATAATGAACGTAGTCCGATGAACGCCGGTGGTGGTTTTCCCCATGAACTTTTTCTCTCCCCAGACACCGTATGCCTGCAGGATCTTTTTGTCCGGGTCGGCCAACAGGTCGAAAGGGAGCTCGTGCTTATCGATGAATCGCCGGTGGCTCTTTTCATCGTCAGGGCTCACACCCAGCACCTCATACCCCTGATCGAGCAGATCCCGGTAATGATCGGCAAGATCACAGGCCTCGGCCGTGCACCCCGGGGTCATATCCTTGGGGTAGAAATACAGGACCACCTTCTTGCCACGGAAGTCCTCCAGGGACACTTTTTCCCCGTTCTGGTCCCTGGCTTCGAAGGCCGGTGCGGGATCCCCTTCTTTCAAGTGCGTAATGCTCATAAATAGTTGGCTTGGGTTCTTAACTTTACCTTAACAAATTAGCAAAAATTCATCGAAAACCCAAACGTCTGCCCCCGGGGATTTTTATCAACAGGTGTTGACAGGAACGTGCCAATGTCGATAGAGCATTGATGATGTAAGCCAACAGCACGCGTTCTTCCGAAAACGGTAGAAAGATAGTGAGATAGTGAGGTAGCGAGGTAGAAAAGTCCATCTACCTCACTGAGCCAGCTCCATTTCCTTAAGCTGAACAGTGCTTTGTACCTGATACCTGTGCGGCGACAGGCAAGGGGACTCCTCTTTATTTCACACTGCACTGGGCCGACACATCACAACTTGCTGTGCGTCCCGTCACAGAACGGCGCATTGCCCGAATGCTTGCAACCACACCAAGCAATGGTCTTGGCCTCCTCTACCTCAGTGATCACCGGCGCGAAACCAGTGCCCTTATGAGAGCCGTCACAGAAAGGCTGGCTACTGCTTTCTCCACATTGACACCAGGCATATTTACCGGGTTCCATTTTCTGAACAAAGGGTTGCTTTTGAACGATCACAGGATCTTGGTCAGCCATGTTCTTGTTTTTTTCGGGTTTATTATGATTTAAGAACCAATTCGATGGAATTGTTCATCATTCCTTTATATTTAGAACGGTTCTAAAAAAACAGGGGGAAAGTGACCCGGATCATCCTCCACGATCCCCGTTACTGCTAATTTGGCTGATCTACCACGACGCTATGCCGGAAACGGAACATATGGCCTCTCTTCTTCGCTCCCCTGTCAAAGGGGCCAGAAAAGAAAAACTCCCTCTGAACGCTTTTTTCAGAGGTTTCCTCCGTTTCACCCGATTCGGGAGCATATCGGTCGTCCTCATGATCATCGCCATTCTGATCGCTCTTGTCTGGGCGAACAGCCAATGGTCACATGCTTATACCCGATTGTGGGAACTTCCCCTGTCCATTTCCATTGGCACCTTCTCCGTGGACCGGTCGCTCCTGGAATGGATCAACAACGGCCTCATGGCCATCTACTTCTTCACCATCGGTCTGGAGATCAAACGCGGTTATATCAAAGGAGACCTCGATTCATTCAACCAACTGGTGCTTCCTTTTTCTGCCGCTCTTGGGAGCATGATCGTCCCGGCCGGTATTTACCTCTTGTTCAATGCAGGCCTCCCTACTGCCAAAGGTTGGGCGATCCCAATGGCCACTGGTATTGCTTTTTGCCTGAGTGTACTGGTCCTTCTCGGGAAAAGAGTGCCCCTCTCTCTCAAGGTCTTTCTTGCCACCATCGCCATCATCGATGACATCATCACAGCCCTGAAGATCGCCTTCAGCTATTCTGAAGTGTACAACCTGGTGAACTTGTATTTTGGATTTGGCCTTCTTGGGGCCATGTTACTGGCCAACCTGGCCGGTATCCGTAATTTGACATTTTATCTGCTCACAGGATTGGTGGGTATATGGACTTTTTTCCTTTTCAGCGGGGTCCACCCTACCATTGCCGGTATATTGAGTGCCTTCCTTATTCCTGCCCGCACTTATACCCATCCTCCCTCTTTCATCAAGGAAGCCCGGGAAATGCTCGACAGGGTGGACCTCCTTCACCCCTATAGCCACCGGGAATTCACCCATAAACAACAGGAACTGATATCCGCCATGCGGCATCATTACAAACGAGCGGAACCTCCCCTCCAAAGGACCCTCTTTCGCTTGCTGCCTTTCTCCTCTTATGTGATCATTCCTCTGTTCGTCCTCAGCAATGGAGCCATTGTTTTTCAGGAGCTTTCCTGGGAAACGACCCTTGCCCATCCGGTATCTCTGGGAATAATGGGTGGGCTCCTCATCGGGAAACCACTCGGGATCACCTTGTTCTCATGGATCGTATGCAAGGCCAAATGGGCTTCACTCCCCAGGGACCTGAGTTTTCTGGACATCATCGGGACCTCCTTCCTTGCAGGGGGAGGCTTCATCATAGCCCTCTTCTTCTCCGAACTGACCTTCACCGACCCGTCGATACGCACTACGGCCAAAGTAGCCATTTACCTGGCTTCTCTCATTTCAGGAGGTATTGGGTATGGCATCCTGCGGTATACGATGCAGAAAAGAGAACATGCGGAACACACCGTCACCATCCACCCTGCTCCTCCTCCTGCCGGCATCCCCTGAGATCTGTTACTTTTGAAGCGATGAAGCGTGAACTTGCCATCTTCGCCCTGGGAGCACTCTTGTTCCATGCTTTTCTTTATCTCCCGGCTTTCCGTCTTATGAGAGAATGGCATCAGGCCCAGGTGAAGAAAGCATTGCACCAGGACAAGAAAAAAGATGACCTTGTGCGTTTCCGTTTTTCCCGGCAAGAAGCCAGGGAACTGGAATGGGTCGAAGCCCATGAATTCCGCTATAACGGCTATATGTTCGATGTTGTCCACAAGACCTCCAGCCAGGATTCGGTCCATATCCTGGCTTTCCGGGATGAGAAAGAAACCCGGATGATGGCCGGAAAGGAAAAAATGGTCCGACACCAACATCAGGCTCCGGATGCGCTTTCCTGGCCTGCTCCCTCTCCCTACCTCTCTCCTGCTGCCACTCCTTCCGAATTCCTCCTGACCCCGAGTTTGCTCCTGCCCCCTCCCCCTCCTCGTTTTTTGGACCTCCTGCCGATCGCTCCTCCGGAGCCTCCTCCCTGCTCCTTTTCATGAATATCGTTCTTCTTTTAACGGGTCTTGCAGAACAATGGTCCTGTTATTGCTATTCATGAACCTTGTCCTAACCCCCTTCAGGACAAAAAAGAACTTTGTTCTATGAAAAGGTTATTGCTATTGTATGCCTTTTGCTGTCTGACAAATATCAGCACAGGGCAATCCGTGAAGGTCATGGACGAGACCTCCCGGGAACCACTCGGAATGGTCACCATCCACGGCCATCATTCCGAGCATTCCACGTTGACCGACCCGAAAGGGAACGCCAACCTGGAAGGCTTTTCGGAAAAAGATACCCTGAAATTCCAGCTGATCGGTTACGATCCTCTCCGCATTCCTTATGATGCGTTAGAGAACAAGCAATTCAGGATAACGATGAAGGAGAAGCCCTTCTCC
>CAZAYA010000031.1:0-9394 GCA_964489175.1 uncultured Flavobacteriales bacterium
GGGAGGGGCACTGGGTAAAAAACTCTACCTTACCCTCGGTGACCTGGTCGACCGGAAAACCGCCCCTTCCGTGGATGTAGGAGATGAGCTGAGTCGGGTGATCTATGAGATCTCTTCCAAACGGTTGGGTATGACGGCCGTTCTGGAAGAGGGTGAGCTTGCAGGGATCATCACCGACGGCGACCTGCGCCGAATGCTTGAACAAGGGAGCGATACCGGGAATATCCGTGCCCGGGACATCATGACCCGCTCTCCCAAGATCCTCGATGCCGAAGAATTGGCTGTAAAGGGCTTTGAAGTAATGGAACGCCATAGCATTACACAGGTAGTGGTCACTGATAACGACCGCTACATTGGCGCTGTGCATTTGCATGATATTTTGAAGGAAGGAATTTATTGAGTGACTGGTGACTAGTGACTGGTGAACTGACCCATCGATCGGTACGCTCCCCCCCATGACCCAACAAGGAAATACACCGGAAGAAGAATACCAGGACAAGGAGATGCCTTTCCTGGCTCACCTTGAGGAGCTTCGAAAGCGATCGTTCCGGGCGTTGGGGGCGATCCTTGTGTTCGCTATCGGTGCTTTCATCGCCAAGGATTTCATTTTCGGACAGGTCCTGCTTACTCCCAAGGAAGCCGATTTCATCACTTACCGGTTCTTCTGTCATCTTTCTCAAGCGATAGGGTTGGGAGAAAGCCTTTGTGTGGAGACGATCCCTTTTGAACTCATCAACATCGACATGTCCGGGCAGTTCACCTCTCACATCATGGTATCCTTTATTGCCGGTATTATTGTGGCATTCCCCTATGTTTTCAGGCAGGTATGGGGGTTTGTGAAGCCGGGGCTGAAGAAGGAGGAAGCCCGGACCGCCCGGGGTGTTGTGTTCTTTTGCTCCTTGCTTTTCATGATGGGGGTGCTGTTCGGCTATTTTGTGATCGCCCCTCTTTCTGTTCGGTTCCTGGGATCGTATCAGGTCGATCCTGATGTGCCCAACCAGATCAAACTGACCTCTTACATTACTACGGTCGCTTCTGTAACACTGGCTGCCGGATTGCTTTTTCAATTACCTGTAGTGGTATACTTCCTTTCCAAACTCGGGTTGGTCACGCCGGCTTTTCTGCGCACGTACCGCCGTCATGCACTCGTAACGGTGCTGGTACTGGCTGCCGTCATCACCCCGCCCGATATCACCAGTCAGATCCTGGTCGCTTTCCCGCTCCTGGTGTTGTATGAGGTGAGTATCTTTATTTCCAAACGGGTCGAAAGAAAACGTCCTGAGATCTAGTCACTAGTCGCTGGTCACTACCTCTTCCCTGTTGGCAAATGGCTAGTGCCTGAATAATTTACTATATTTTCGGCATATACAGGCCCGGGAGGATCCCCATGAAGATCGACCTGATGAGACCCTTATCGATCGCTGCCAGCCAGGTCTTTCTGCTCTTGCTGGCGGCGGGAGTATTGCATGCCCAGACCACTGTGGTGAAGGGGAAGGTGATCAATGTCCGTACCCAGGAGCCGGTCCCTTATGTGAACGTTTCCTTCAAGGATTCCAAGATAGGTACCACTACTGATATGAACGGAAACTTCAGGGTCGATACCTATTACGCCAAGGATACGCTGGTGGTGTCGGCTATCGGCTTCAAAAAGAAGAAGGTGGTCATCCAAAAGGACGAAGTCCAGGAGATCGAGATCCTCCTCGAAGAGCAGAGCTTCGATCTGGAAGAGGTGACCGTTAAGCCCGAAGAAGATCAGGAAAATCCGGCCCATCCCATCATGCGTAACGTGATCGAGTACAAGCCGGTGAACGACCGGGAAAAACTGAAAGCCTACCAGTATGAGGTCTATAACAAGGTGGAGTTCGACCTGAACAATATTCCCGAGGACATGCGGGAAAAAAAGATCTTCAAGCCTTTCGATTTCGTCTTCGACAACATCGATTCCACCGGAGAAAAGCCTTTCCTGCCCGTTTTCATGACGGAATCCCTGTCCGACGTTTATTTCCGGAAAAATCCGAAGAAAAAGAAAGAGATCGTTCAGGCAACCAAAGTGTCGGGGGTCAAGAACAAGAGTGTTTCCCAGTTCCTGGGAGACATGTACCAAAATGTTAATGTGTACGACAACTACATTCAGATCTTCAACAAGAACTTCGTGAGCCCTATCGCCGATTTCGGGTTCGGTTTCTATGATTATTACCTCATGGACAGTGCGTATGTGGGGGATGAATATTGCTACCAGATCAGGTTCCAGCCCAAGCGAAAGCAGGAACTGACCTTTGAAGGAGACATGTGGATCCATGATACTACCTATGCTGTGAAGAACATCCAGGCCACGGTGTCAGGGAATGCCAACATCAACTTCGTGAATGACCTGAATGTGGAGCAAACCTATGATCAGGTGGAAGATGAGGTGTGGATGCTCACTCATGATCACCTGGTGATCGACTTCAATATCTCGGACAAGGCCATGGGCATGTTCGGCCGGAAGACTACCACGTACGGTGATTTCGTGATCAACGACCCGAAGCCCGATGAATTCTATGAAGGGGCGGATAATGTGGTGACCGCTGAAGATGTCAATGAAAAGGACGAGGAATTCTGGGAAGAGAACCGACACGAGGAGCTTAGCAGCAAAGAGAAGAAAGTGTACGCCATGGTGGATACCATGCAGACCATTCCCCAATACCGGACCTACATTGATATCATCCAGATGTTCGTTACCGGGTACAAGGAATGGGGTTATGTAGAGTTAGGACCCTATTTCACTACTTACAGCTACAACCCGGTGGAAAGACACCGGTTCCGGCTGGGGGCAAGGACAAGCAATCAATTCAGCAAACGTTTGATGCTGGAAGCTTATACGGCTTACGGGACAGGCGACCGGAAATTCAAGTACGGGGGAAGCTTCATGTGCTTCCTCTCCAAAGAACCCCGGCAGATCATCGGCGGAAGCTACAAGAAGGATGTGGAGCAGCTGGGGCAAAGCGATAACGCTTTTCGGGAAGATAACATCCTGGCTTCTTTTCTTCGCCGGAATCCTGCCAACAAACTGTCCATGGTCCGGGAAGTGAAGGGGTATTTCGAAAGGGAATGGTTCGAAGGCTTCTCCAATAAGCTGATCTTCAGGAGAAGGGAGCTGAACCCGCTCGGGGCATTGGTCGGAGGAAAAAATGGAGAAGCCGTATGGGGAGACGGCTTGTCCTCCATAACCACTGCCGATGTGGGACTATACACCCGGTTCGCTTACAACGAAAAGTATGTTTCCGGCGAATTCGAACGGGTAAGCCTCGGGACCGACTATCCGGTGTTCGAAATGCAATACACCGCTGGGTTGAAGAACCTTCTGAACAGCGATTTCGATTATCACCACCTGAAAACCCGGGTGAGCCAGGAATTGATGCTGGGATACCTGGGGCGTTTCGATTACCTGGTGGAAGCCGGGAAGATCTGGGGATCCCTTCCTTATCCGCTTTTGGAGATCCATACAGGAAATGCTACTTATTTCTATGACCGGATGGCCTTCAACATGATGAACCTTTTTGAGTTCATTAGCGATGAGTATGTGAGCGTAGGGTTCGTCCACCATTTCGACGGCCTTTTTCTGAACCGTATTCCCCTGATGAGGCAATTGAAATGGCGGGAAGTGGTCTCGGCCAAAGGAGTGATCGGGAACCTGAACCCTAAACACCGCCAACAGCTGGAGTTGCTCAAAGGAATGAATACATTGACCAAACCCTATATGGAGGTCGGTGTCGGCATCGAGAATATTTTCAAGATCCTCCGGGTCGATGCCTTGTGGCGACTTTCTTATCTGAACAAACCCAATGTCTCACCCGTTGGAGTGAGAGCTTCTCTGCAACTCGAATTCTAAATGACGCTCTGGACTGATAACCTGATCAAAAGATACCGCCGGAAGGAGGTGGTGAAAGATGTTTCCATCGAAGTGAGCCAGGGAGAGATCGTGGGATTGCTCGGTCCCAACGGTGCCGGAAAGACCACTTCTTTTTACATGATCGTGGGCCTTGTGAGGCCCAACGGTGGGCATGTGTACCTGAACGATATCGATATTACGGCAGAGCCTATGTACAAGAGGGCCAAGAGAGGTATCGGTTACCTTCCGCAGGAAGCTTCGATCTTTCGGAAACTGACCGTGGAACAGAACATCAAGGCCGTTCTGGAAATGATGTCGTATTCCAGGGAAGAGCAAAAAGACCGCCTGGAAGAATTGCTGGAGGAGTTCGGGGTTGGTCATGTGCGGACCAACATGGGGGACCAGTTATCAGGAGGGGAAAGACGGCGGACCGAGATCGCCAGGGCATTGGCAGCTGACCCGGATTATATCCTTCTTGACGAGCCCTTTGCCGGCGTGGATCCTATAGCGGTGGAAGACATCCAGGCCATCGTGGCCCAATTGAAGAGCAAGGACATCGGGATCCTGATCACCGACCACAATGTGCAGGAAACCTTGTCGATCACCGATCGGGCATACCTTTTGTTCGAAGGGAGCATTCTGAAATCCGGAACGGCCGAAGAACTGGCCGAGGATGAGCAAGTAAGGAAGGTCTATCTTGGCCAGAACTTCGAACTCCGCCGCAAGCAACAGTCTTCTTAAGCTTCTTCCAGACTGAAATCGTACTTTTCCATGATGGGGTTGGACAGCAGGTCCTTGCAGGCTTGGTCCACTTGCTCCCGGGCTTTTTCCTCATTGTCCGCTTCCACTTCCAGGGTGATGTGTTTTCCGATCCTCACACTGGAGATGGATGCCAGGCCAAGGTTCTTCATATTCTTGGACACGGTCTTTCCCTGAGGGTCCAGCAGGGAATCGTGGGGCATGACGTCTATGGAGGCTTTGAACTTCATGATGGGGGTTGGATGATAGGGTGAATGATCGAGATCAACAGGTACAAAACTACAATGATCGGCACAGCTTTCACCTGCCAGAGAATGATCAGCAGAACGGCGAGTAATAGGAAGATGTACCGAACGGCGTTCTCCTTCCAGGAAAGATCCTTGAATTTCAGGGAAAAAAGTGGGATCTCGGAAGTGAGGAGGAGGGAAGAGACCAAAGCGCCCCCCAACAGGAACCAGGGATGGCTGAACCAGCTCCATGCTGCTTCTGTTATCATCATAGAGGTGAGGGGGGTAAAGAACGCTCCTTCTGGTGAAAGGATCAGGGGAAAGGACATCCAGAACAATGCATTGGCGGGCACCGGCAATCCGATAAAGGAATCCGTTTGCCGGGGATCCACATTGAACCGGGCCAGGCGGAGACCGGAGAAAATAGCGATCAGAAAGGGAACATATGCCAAGATCGCTTGTTGTGGCACTATGGAACCAGGGTGGGCCTCCAGGCCAAGAAGGAACAGGAGGTGTACGGTCATGGCCGGAACGACACCGAAACTGACCAGATCGGCCAGGGAATCCAGCTCTTTTCCGATAGCAGACGGGGTGTTGAGTAGGCGGGCAGCCAGACCGTCGAGAAGGTCGAGCAAAGCAGCGACCCCGACCAGGAGGGCGGCCATGGAAAGTTTCCCTTGCTGAAGCTGAACAAGGGCAAGGCAACCACAGAACAAGTTGCCCGACGTTAGTATATTTGGAAGGTTAGGCCGTAATAACATGCAGGCCGGAAAGGACAATTTTTCAGTCAAATGTAAGTTTTATCGGGATACACAACGGTCGCCTTCCCTCTCCTTCAATGAACAGGAACGCAATGGCACGCAATGCCTTTTTGATCTTTTTGCTTTCCCTCGCCGGCCTGGCTGCTGACGCTCAGATCAGGAAGTACAGTAATGAATTCCTCGCCATAGGGGTCGGAGCGAGAGCTTTGGCTATGTCCAATGCCTATACGTCCACCGTTAACGATGTGACCTCCGGTTATTGGAATCCTGCCGGTATCCTTGAGGTGCAGAGCGACATGCAAGTGGGGCTCATGCACTCCGAATATTTCGCCGGGATCGCTAAATACGATTATGGTGCACTGGCCAAGCCCATCGATAGTGCTTCGGCCATCTCCTTTTCCCTGATCCGCTTCGGGGTGGATGATATTCCCAATACCACGGACCTTATCGATAACAACGGCAACATCGATTACAGTCGTATCACTACTTTTTCCGCTGCCGATTATGCCGGTATCATCTCCTATGCCAAGCGTTTGAAGATAGAAGGGTTGCGGGTCGGAGCGAATGCCAAGATCATCCATCGCCGGGTCGGGGACATGGCCCGGGCCTGGGGTTTCGGCCTGGATGTGGGAATGAAATACGACTATGAGGGATGGCAACTGGCCGCTATGGCCCGGGATGTTACCTCTACCTTCAACGCCTGGAGCTTCGACCTCGATGAAAGGACGCAGGAAGTGTTCAAGCAAACGAATAATGAGATCCCTGAAAGCTCTCTGGAGATCACCCTGCCTCGCCTTATCCTGGGCGCTTCCCGGCAGTACGACCTGGGCAAGAAGTTCACCCTTCTGGCCGCCCTCGACCTGGATATGACCTTCGATGGCAAACGGAATACACTGGTCCGTACCGATCCCTGGAGTATGGCGCCGCGTCTGGGGCTGGAAGCCGGCTATGCAGGAGTGGTGTTCTTACGGGGAGGCGTCGGCAACTTTCAGCGTGTAACAGACGTACATAAAAGGGAGGTCATGACCTTTCAACCGAACCTTGGTGTGGGAGTACGGCTGTTCGACCGCCTGACCATCGATTACGCCCTGACCGATATCGGAGACCAGTCCATCGCACTTTATTCCAACGTGTTCTCCCTTCAGTATGACATTTATAACCAGGAAGAAAAATAACCCGTGGATCGGCTGGCCAGCATAGCATCCCTTTTCCTGCTCCTGGTTTCCGGAGGAATGGACGCTCAACCTTACGGGAATGAATGGATCGATCATTCCAGGCCGTATTATGTCTTTACCGTCACCCAGGAAGGGGTACACAGGATCGACCGGAATGCATTGGTCCAGGCCGGAATACCGGTCGGGGCTATCGACCCGGCCGAGCTCAGGATCTACGGGAAAGAACGGGAGATCCCGCTTTATGTGAAAGGAGAAGGAGATGGGGTGTTCGATTCCGGGGATTACATTGAATTCTTCGCCGAAGGAAATGATGGCTGGTTAGATACTTTGCTTTACCCGGCCCCGGAAGATCACACGAATCCTCACTACAGCCTTTTCAATGACACCCTTCGCTATTACCTTACCTGGACTCCTTCCGGGCCTGGGAAGAGAATGGCGACGAAGAACAGTTCAGGGTATGGAAGTCTTCAGCCCCGCGATTGGGTATGGACCGAAGAGACTGTCGTTTTCAATAACGAATACTACCATGGCCCGAAAACCTCTTATGGCTCCTCCAGCCCTCTTTACGAAGCTGGAGAAGGTTGGATGAGCAGCCGGTTCAACAAAGGAGGATCCCGGAATGCTAATGTTCCCACCGGGAATGTCTACCAGGGAAGTGGGGCTCCTGATGCTACTGTAAAGGCCGTTTCGGGTGGGGTTTCCAATGCTTCCCCTTCCATTGCAGGGTACAATCACCACCTTCAGGTCAGGTACGGAGGCAACACCGCAGTGGATACGGCTTTTCGAGGCTACCAATTGAACAGCTTTGAGTTCACTCTCCCCAATAACGCTTTGAACGATCCGGTAACGACCATTACACACCGGTCTGTCAATGACCTGAACGTGGCCACCGATTATCAGGCCGTGGCATATGTCTCTATCGATCATCCGCGCGGACAGGACCTGGACGGAGCATCAACGCTTCGTTTCCGGGTCCCTTTCAATGCTTCCGGAACACAGTCCAGAGTGAGGTTCACAAACTTCGGAGGGAACAATGCCATTCTGTACCGGCTCAATGGTAGCCAGGCTCAGCGGATCACTGGTGATCTTAGTTCCGGAACCTTCAACGCACTTGTTCCCAACCTTTCCAATGGTGATCAGGCGGATTGTTACCTTACTTCCACGAACGCTATTACACAAGTTTCGGAACTGAAGCCGGTATCCGGTGATGGGTATTTCCGGGACTTCGGTGCACTGGACCTCGACTCGGCTTATGTGGCGGTCACTCATGATAAGCTTTTAAGCGCAGCCACGGATTATGTCAGCCAGGCACACGGCTCGGAATTCAATACGTTAATAGCTGATGTTGATGAGCTTTACCATCAGTTCGGAGGAGGGGTGAAGAAACACTCCCTGGCCATCCGGCGTTTCGCGGAATTCCTCTACGATCAATGGACTACCCCACCATCCTATTTGTTCCTGATCGGCAAAAGCATTCGCCAGGCCAATGAGAGCTCACAAGGTGCCAGGAAGAACCAGACGAATTTCCAGAACAACCTGGTCCCGTCTTATGGCTATCCGGCAAGCGACCATCTTTTCAGTACGGAGTTCATCAGCGGGGAAAAGGAACCAGCCATTCCCACAGGCCGGCTGAGTGCGACCAATGCCAGCGAAGTGCGGGAATACCGGGATAAAATGCTGGAGCATAAGACTGCTGACCCGGCTGAGTGGATGAAAAAGGTCCTGCACTTCGGAGGGGGGTCCAACAAGAATGAACAGGTCACTTTTGCCAGCTATTTGCGCGGATTCGAGAACACCATCGAGGATACGAGCTTCGGAGGGTTCGTTCATACTTTTCTGAAATCCAGCTCGGATCCTATATCGATGAACGTTTCGGATTCTGTGAACAAGTTGATCAGCAACGGGGCCTCGATCCTGACCTTTTTCGGTCATGCCAGCGGGAATGGGTTCGATCAAAACCTCGATCACCCTTCTACCTACAACAACCCCGGCCGCTACCCGCTGCTGATCGCCAATGCTTGTTACAGCGGGGATATCCATCAGCCAACGAGCCAGAGTACGAGCGAGCAGTTCGTGCTTTACCCCGATGGTGGGGTGATCGGTTTCATTTCCATGGTCAAGCAGGGGTTGGCTTCTCCCCTGAATTTCTACACCAGCAATCTGTATCGGGAGATCGCGTACCGGCGATATGAGGGGAGTATCGGACAGCAAATGCAAGCTACCATCGATCATTACTTCAATGTTTATGGGGCCGGGACCAAAGCGGTCGAAACCTGTTATGGCATGACCCTGCATGGCGATCCTGCGGTAAAGGTGGCGGGTAAAGAGAGGCCTGAATTCGAGATTTCCGCTCCCGATATTTATTTCGAACCTTCAGAGGTCACTTCGGAAATAGACTCCTTTGATGTGAACGTTATCGTGACCAACCTGGGGAAGGCCGTCGCGGATACCGTAGGAGTAGAGTTGATCCGCCGCTACCCTGGACAGGGAGACTCGGTTTACCAGAAGGAACTGCACGGCTCCTATTTCCGGGATACGGTCACTTTCCGATTACCGGTGGAGGCTTCCATAGCAACGGGGATCAATAGCTTCGACGTGAGC
>CAZAYA010000031.1:9404-18849 GCA_964489175.1 uncultured Flavobacteriales bacterium
ACGATATTCCGGAATTGGTGGATGATATTGGGAATAATCGGGTCCAGGGCAAGGAACTGTTCATCCGGACCAATGGACTGATCCCCATCTATCCTTACGAATATGCGATCATACCGAACAATACCACCACCCTGAAGGCGTCTACCGGCGACCCGTTTGCCCCGGAAAGGAATTACATCTTCGAGATCGATACCACGGACCTGTTCAACAGCCCGTTCAAACGGGATACGGTGATCAGCCACGAAGGAGGGGTGGTGTCCTGGCAACCCGGTGGGTTGACTTTCACTGACAGTACGGTCTACTACTGGCGGGTCGCCCCCCAGCAATCCAGCAACCCTTCCACCAAATGGCGGGAAAGCTCTTTCCAGTATATCAAGGACCGAAGAGGATGGGGGCAGGCTCATTATTTCCAGTTTAAGAACGATGCCTATGAACAGGTGGTGTACGATCGCCCCGGGAGGGATTTTGATTTCTTCTCCGGAACACACACCCTCACCTGCCAGGTATATGGCAATGCCAATACGACCAATGAATACAACGGGACCCTGTGGAAAAAGGACCTGGAGATCATCGAGTATGGAGGGTGCGGAACAGCCCCGGCGATCCATGTGGCGGTGATCGATCCCAGTACCGGTGAAGCCTGGGGAAGTTATGGGACCCCGCCCGGGAGTCCTACGCCGGTGAATGAGGACCACCAGTTCGGGAATGCCAATAACTACCCCAATTGCCGGCAAAGGGTGGAGAATTACTTCATCTTCCGGCAAGGGAATGCCGATCAGATGGACTCACTGGTCAGCATGATCCAGAACCACGTTCCCGACAGTTTCTATGTATTGGCCTATACCTGGCGATATGCTGATTATAACCAATGGGATAATGATGTGACGAACCTGTTCCAGAACATGGGTGCTGATAGTGTTGGGGTGGGGCAGAACGGAGTTCCCTTCATCTTCTTTGCCAAAAAAGGAGATCCTTCATCCGCTCAGGAAGTCTATGGGCAGAGTACCAATGAACTGATCACCATGAACGCCGACATTCAGGCGACCGGCAACAGCGGAACGATCACTTCCGAGGTGTTCGGGCCAGCTTCTACGTGGGATGCCCTCTACTGGGAGGACCATCCTAAGGAAGACCCTACTAAGGATTCTACCCGGATCAAAGTGATCGGGGTCGACCGGCAGGGAGGGGAGCAAGAACTCGGTGACTTTTCATCCACCCTCGATTCCATCCCCGACCTGGAAACCTATGTGGACGCGGACCAATATCCCTACCTGAAATTGAAGGCTGTCATGAAGGATGATTCGTCCAGAACACCTGCCCAACTGGACCGGTGGCAGGTGCTGTATGGGCCGATGCCGGAAGCTGCTCTGGATCCTTCAGCCGGTTTTTCATTTCATGCTGATACACTCCAGGAAGGAGAGCAACTTGAATTTTCCGTGGCGGTCCGTAACGTGAGCGAGTTCAATATGGATAGCATGCTCATGGCTTATTGGATCGAGAATAAGGACCGGGTGCGGAAGTATGTGGGATATGCCCGCCACAAACCCCTCGATGCCGGGGACCTGTTGTACGATACTTTGACCTTCGGGACTGAGGACTTTCCCGGCAACAATGCATTATGGGTAGAAGCCAATCCGGTCGATACCACCACCGGCCTTTATGACCAATTGGAGCAATATCACTTCAACAATGTGGCCCGGCTGGGCTTCTATTCCTCGGTGGACAAGGTCAATCCTATTCTTGATGTCACTTTTGACGGCAGGCATATCCTGGATGGCGATATCGTTTCGGCTGAACCGGAGATCCAGATCTCCCTCAAGGACGAAAACCAATACCTTTTGATGGATGAACCTTCCGATACAGGCAATTTCCGGATATGGCTAACGGATCCGAACGGGAACCAGGAAAGGATCTATTTCAAACAACAGGCCGAGGATTATAGCATGGATTGGATCCCTGCAGAAAGCAAAGAGAACCGTTTTCGGATCCATTACCGGCCGGAACTGGAGGAGGATGGAGAATACACCCTGACCGTTCAGGGGGAGGATAAATCCCGGAATGCTTCAGGAGATGTGCGTCATGAGATCTCTTTTGAAGTGATCAACCGCACGACCGTTACCAATGTACTCAATTACCCCAATCCCTTTTCCACGCGTACTCAGTTCGTATTCACCCTGACCGGCTCCAGGGTCCCGGACCAGTTCCGGATCCAGATCATGACCGTGTCCGGGAAAGTGGTCCGGGAGATCGGAAAAGATGAGTTGGGGCCTCTTTATATCGGGAGGAACCGAACGGATTATTGGTGGAATGGCACTGATGAGTTTGGTGATCCGCTCGGGAATGGGTTGTATCTCTATCGGGTCATTGTGCGGGATGACAATGAAGAAGTGGAACGCCGAGAGACAGCGGCGGATCAGTATTTCAGGAAAGGATTCGGGAAGATGTACCTGATGCGTTGACCGAACGCTTTTTCCATTTCTTGCCCGATCCGAATGGCCGGGATGCAGAGATCCTTAATTTTGGCCGACCGACAGTTCCCCGCCATGAAGAAGACCCTTCTCCTGCTTTCTCTTTCTCTCCTTAGCGGGGCCCTGTTGTCCCTGGCTTTTCCGGTTTCCGGAGGATATGCTCCCCTGGCTTTCCTGGCCTTGCTTCCCCTGCTTTATGTAGAAGACCATCTGGACCGCCACAAGGACCGGAAAAGACCTTTTGCTTTCCTGGGGTATGCCTATCTCACCTTCATGGCCTACAACCTGATCACCACCTGGTGGATCCTTTATGCTTCGGTCACCGGTATGGCGCTGGCCGTCATCCTCAATGCCCTCATCATGGCGGGCGTATTCCTTTTGTTCCACCTCAGCAAAAGGACATTGGGAGCCTCAAAGGGGTATTTCGCACTACTTTTCTATTGGGTGGCTTTCGAGTGGCTGCACATGGACTGGGAGGCTTCCTGGCCCTGGCTCACACTGGGGAACATTTTCTCTACCTTCACCGAGTGGGTGCAGTGGTATGAATACACCGGAACGCTGGGAGGTTCGGCCTGGGTACTGATCGTTAATTTGCTCGTTTTCTCCGGGTTTCGACAAGCTTTCCTGGAGCAGGAGAAAAAAGGAAGGGCCTGGGTAGCTCCAGCCCTTGGCGTGCTGTTCATCCTTGTTCCTGTTCTGTTCTCTTACCGGATTATCCCTGAAGAGCCTTTGCCGGGTGACCCTGTAAAGGTGACACTGGTCCAGCCGAACATCGATCCTTACGAAGAGAAGTTCCGGGACGGTAAGCATTTCATGCCCTATGAACAGCAATTGCAAAGACTGATCGATCTTTCAGGAAAAGGTTCCGATAGTGCCACGCAATTGATCGTAGCACCGGAAACGGCTCTTCCCGGAGGGTATTGGGCAGAAGAAATGAAAGACGCCCCTCCGGTACGGGAGTTGCAGCAAATGTTGCAGGAATTTCCGAACGCCCGGTTCATTGTCGGCCTATCTTCTTATAAGCGGTATGCTGATACGGCCAAAAGACCTACTAAGTCGGCCCGGGAATTCTCCAATGGCAGTGGTTATTACGATGCCTACAATTCAGCCATGCAGTTGCAAAGGGATGGTGATATCCAACTCTACCACAAATCAAGACTGGTGCCCGGGGTGGAGAGGCTCCCTTTCAGCTGGTTGTTGGCACCGCTCGAGGATCTGGCCATCGATCTGGGAGGCACTACAGGGAGCCTGGGCGTTCAGGAAGAACCTACGGTCTTCACTGCGGAGGATGGGCAAGGCTCGGTCGTGGCACCACTGATCTGTTATGAATCCATTTACGGAGGTTATGTTACCGAGTATGTACGAAAGGGGGCGGAGTTCCTTGTGGTGATCACCAATGATGGCTGGTGGTCCGATACACCAGGTTACCTGCAGCACTTACACATGGCACGTCTCCGGGCGATCGAGACACGGCGGTCCGTGGTACGGGCGGCCAATACCGGGATCTCCTGTTTCATCGATCACAGAGGGAATATTACGGACCGTACGGCCTGGTGGACCAAGACTGCCCTGAGTGGAGTGGTACGCACGAGCAACGAGTTGACCTTCTATGCCCGAAACGGTGATGGGATCGGTCGGGTGTTCGCTTTTTTCTCCCTGTTGCTTCTGGTCTTTACCGGGGTGCGTTTCATCCGTGACAAAAGCGGGATCCACCCGAATTGACCCGGAGACTCTCCCAAAACATTCTTAATTTCGTTCCCGACCCACCCTTAAAAACATGGAGAACATGGCAAAATACGATGTTGTAGTGATCGGATCAGGTCCCGGAGGCTATGTAGCTGCGATCCGCTGTGCTCAACTGGGCATGAAGACAGCGATCATAGAACGGTACAATACGCTCGGCGGCACATGCCTGAATGTGGGGTGTATTCCCTCCAAAGCCCTGCTCGATACCACGGAACACTATCACAAGGCCAACAAGGAGTTCAAGGACCACGGGATCGAGTTGAGCAACCTGAAGCCGAACATGGAGACGATGATCGGCCGGAAGGATAAGGTGGTGGAGCAGACCGTAGGAGGAATAGATTTCTTGATGGAGAAGAATAAGATTGAGGTGGTGAACGGCCATGCTTCCTTTACCGGTAAGAACACCGTGGAGGTCAGCAAAGGAAAGGGGAAGAAGAAAGAAACCCTTGAAGCGGAACGCTTCATCGTGGCTACTGGCTCCAAGCCGGCTTCCCTGCCCAACATCGAATTCGATAAGCAACGTATCATCTCCTCTACTGAAGCGTTGAACCTGAAGGAAGTGCCCAAACACATGATCGTGATCGGGGGTGGCTACATCGGTCTGGAGATGAGCTCGGTCTATGCCAGGCTGGGAGCGGAAGTGACGGTGGTGGAATATATGGACGCTATCATTCCCGCCATGGATAAGGCCTTGGGTAAAGAACTGTTAAAGTCCCTTAAGAAATTGGGCATCAAATTCAAACTCGGCCATAAGGTTACGGGTGTAACTGCCAACAAGAAAAAGAAGGAAGTGACCCTGAAAGCGGAAGATAAGAAAGGAGAGCAGGTGGAATTGAAAGGGGATTATTGCCTGGTCGCTGTTGGGCGGCGTCCATACACGGATAAATTGAGCCTTGACAAGGCCGGTGTCAAGACCGACGAAAAGGGATTCATCCCGGTCGACGACCATCTTCGCACCAACCAGCAGCATATCCATGCCCTCGGCGACGTGATCGGAGGTAAGATGCTGGCCCACAAAGCCGAGGACGAAGGAGTGTTTGTTGCTGAGTTCATAAGTGGTCAAAAACCCCATATCGACTACAACCTGATTCCTGGTGTGGTCTATACCTGGCCGGAAGTGGCTAGTGTGGGCAAGACCGAGGAAGAGCTCAAAGAAGCTGGTGTGGAATTCAAGAGTGGACAATTCCCCTTCCGGGCCAGTGGCCGGGCGAGGGCGAGTGGTGATATCGAAGGGTTCATCAAGGTCCTGGCTGATAAAGAGACCGATGAGGTGCTGGGCGTACACATGCTGGCGCCAAGGGCAGCGGATATGATCATGGAAGCGGTGACGGCCATGGAATACCGGGCTTCTGCGGAAGACATTGCCCGGATGTGCCATCCTCACCCTACCTTTACGGAGAGCATCAAGGAAGCGGCCTTGGACGCGACCGATAACCGCGCTTTGCACAATTAGATCGGGAAGCGCTCGGCGTTGGATTTGACGGATCAAAAACTTCATCCCAGGATCGGCGTACTGCTGATCAACCTCGGTAGCCCAGATACTCCGCAAGTAGGAGATGTCCGGCGTTACCTGTTCCAGTTCCTCAACGACCCCCGGGTGATCGATGTGCCGGCCATATGGCGGGCGATCCTGGTCAACTTGTTCATCGTGCCATTCCGGGCCCCTAAATCTGCGGAAGCTTACCGGCAACTTTGGACCGATAAAGGGTCCCCTCTCAAGATCTACGGGGAACGGCTCCGGGATCAGTTGGGGGGATTGCTTGGGGAGGATTTTGAAGTGGAGATCGCTATGCGGTACCAGCAGCCGGGCATACCGGAAGTGTTGGAAAAGATGCGAAAGCGGAACTTTGAGAAACTGGTGATCTTGCCGTTGTATCCTCAGTATGCCTCTTCCAGCACCGGATCGGTCCTGGACAAGGCCATGAAGGTGATCAGCGATTGGTGGGTGATCCCTGAAGTGCAGTTCATCAGCCAGTACTTCGACGAGGAAAAGATGTTGGATGCTTTTGTGGAGCGAGCTTCCCAATATGACCTGTCCGAATATGATCACATTCTATTCAGCTACCATGGCTTGCCGGAACGGCAGGTGGACAAAGTCTACGAAGAAGGCAGGTGCGAAGAACGCGATTGTGAGCAAGAGATCACGGCCGAGAACAAGTTCTGCTACAAGGCCACCTGTTATGCTACCACCCGAAGCTTGGTGAAGAAATTAGGGCTTTCGGAGGACCAGTACACCGTTTGCTTCCAGTCCCGGCTTAACGACAAATGGCTCACCCCTTTTTCCGATGAGGTGGTGCGGCAAAAGGCAAAGGAAGGAGCGAAAAAGCTGCTGGTCTTCAGCCCCGCTTTTGTAGCCGATTGCCTCGAGACCACCGTGGAGATCGGGGTCGAGTACCAGGAGATCTTCGAAGAACATGGCGGGGAGAAGGTCCAGCTCGTGGAAAGCCTCAACGACCACCCCCTTTGGGCGGAGACGTTAAAGGACATGGTGGAAGCGAGGTGTGCGCACATCACACGGAGGGAACGGTTGGAAGACGGGTCTTGACCCTGCTTCTTCCGAACCCCTTGCTTTTCCCTCCCTGAACCCTTACCTTAGAAAAGCGAATCCTGAAAACCATCGACCATGTTGGATAAGATCACTTCCCAGGAACAATACGAGCAGGAATACCGGAAAAGTGTTGAGGATCCCGAAGGGTTCTGGGCGGAAAAAGCGGAAGCTTTCCGCTGGCGGAAGAAATGGAACAAAGTCCTCGAATGGGACTTCGAAAAGCCCGATGTAAAATGGTTCATCGGGGGCAAGTTGAATATTACCGAGAATATCCTCGACCGGCACGTGGAAGAGCGACCGGACAAGACCGCCATCCTCTGGGAACCGAACGATCCTGATGGGGAAGTCCAGAAATTGTCTTACCGCGACCTTCACCGGGAAGTGAGCCGCTTTGCCAATGTGTTGAAAAAGAACGGTGTTGGAAAAGGCGACCGGGTCTGCATCTACATGCCCATGGTGCCGGAACTGACCATTGCCGTATTGGCCTGCGCCCGCATCGGGGCGATCCATTCCGTGGTTTTCGCAGGGTTCTCCTCCAAAGCGCTGGCTGACCGCATCAACGATGCTGAATGCAACGTGGTGCTGACGGCTGATGGAGCTTTCCGGGGCGATAAGAAGACTCCCCTCAAGAATATGGTGGACGAGGGTTTGCAGCAATGTTCTTCCGTTCAAACTTGTATCGTATTGAAGCGGACCGGGGATGAAGTGACCATGCAGGAAGGTAGGGATGTGTGGTGGCATGACGAGGTGGAACAGGTGAGTGACCAATGCGAAGCAGAGGAAATGGACAGTGAGGATCCGCTTTTCATCCTGTACACCTCAGGTTCTACCGGCAAACCCAAAGGCGTTGTCCATACCTGTGGGGGGTACATGCTTTTCACCGCCTATACTTTCCGGAATGCTTTTCAATACAGTGAGGATGATGTGTATTGGTGTACGGCCGATATTGGCTGGATCACGGGGCATTCCTACATCATCTACGGTCCCTTGCTCGAAGGGGCTACTTCCATGATGTTCGAAGGAGTGCCGACCTACCCGGATGCCGGCCGGTTCTGGAAGATCGTGGAGAAACACAAGGTGAACCAGTTCTATACGGCACCCACGGCTATTCGGGCGTTGGAAGCTTTCGGCGATGAATACATCGAGCCTTACGACCTGAGTTCGCTCAAGGTACTCGGGACCGTCGGGGAACCAATCAACGAGGAAGCCTGGGAATGGTACCACGACAAGATCGGCAAAGGGAATTGTCCCGTTGTGGATACCTGGTGGCAGACCGAGACAGGTGGTATCATGATCACGCCCATCCCCCAGGTACACAAGCAAAAACCTACCTATGCTACCTTGCCGTTGCCCGGGGTCCAGCCTGCTTTGCTCGACAATGACGGCCGGGAGATCACTGATACAGAGGCTGAAGGGAACCTGTGCATCAAGTTCCCCTGGCCTTCCATCCTGCGGACCACCTGGGGTGATCATGAACGCTGCCGGAAGACCTATTTCGATACCTTCAAGGGATATTATTTCTCAGGCGATGGCTGTAAAAGGGATGCAGAAGGCTATTACCGGATCACCGGCCGGGTGGATGACGTGATCAATGTTTCCGGCCACCGCTTTGGAACGGCCGAGATCGAGGATGCCATCGATGAACATGATCATGTGGTGGAAACCGCTGTGGTAGGCTTTCCCCATGAGATCAAAGGACAGGGTATCTATGCGTATTGCATCTGCAGCGATGAGGTGGAAGACCTGGAACAATTCAAAAAAGAAGTCGTCGGTGTGGTCAATGAGCACATCGGCCCCATCGCCAAACCAGACAGGATCCAGGTCGTGAGTGGCTTGCCCAAGACCCGCTCCGGCAAGATCATGCGGCGGATCCTCCGCAAAGTGGCCGAAGGGGATACTTCTAACCTCGGAGATACCTCCACATTATTGGACCCTGAGGTGGTGGAAGAGATCCGGAACGGGGCTGAAAAATTGAAAGCGTGATATTTCTTGACCAGGCATGACCGCTTAAGTTTTCCCATTAGGGTTCTTGTTTGACAGGCACCCTTTTCTATGGGGATCATAAGAAGTTATTATAGACGAGGTCGGGAACAGCTCTTCACAATAACAGGAGTATGAATGCATCGGCCGGAGCAGTGAAGAAGCAGATCACCTACTATCGCATCGGGTTTGTTCCCGCTTTTCCTCTGACCGCAGGGGAGTGTCGGTGGTGATAAGTTGTGTCGCGGATTTGCCTTTTTATTCAGGGGGAACCTTGTTATCTTTGCACATCTGATACAGACTACCCAGTAAACCCCTATTCATACATGATCAACGAACGTTTTGAGGACAGGCATATCGGGCCGAGAAAAGGGAAAGAAACCGAGGATATGTTGAAGCAGGTGGGTGTGAGCTCTTTCGAAGAGCTTATCGACCATGCCATGCCTGCTTCCATTCGTCATAACAAAAGCCTGGAGCTTCCGGAAACCCTGAGTGAATATCGTTTTTTAGAACACATGAAGGAAGAGGGAGCGAAGAACGAACAGTATCGCTCTTTCATCGGAATGGGCTATTACGATTGCTTCACCCCTCCGGCGATCCAGCGGAACATCCTCGAGAATCCCGGCTGGTACACACCTTATACGCCTTATCAGGCCGAAATAGCGCAGGGGCGGTTGGAAGCCTTGCTCAATTTCCAGACCAT
>CAZAYA010000031.1:18859-21015 GCA_964489175.1 uncultured Flavobacteriales bacterium
GTCATCGAACTCACAGAAGATGACCCAGACCATGGTCATGGACCTCACCGCCATGGACATCGCCAATGCTTCCTTGCTGGATGAGCCAACTGCGGCTGCAGAAGCGATGCTGATGTTCCATGGCAGACGGGGACGGAAAGCGGCCAAAGAAGGGGTGAACAAGTTCTTCGTGGCGGACCATTGCTTTCCCCAGACCATCGAGGTATTGTACTCCCGGGCCAATAACCTGGGCATCGAGCTGGTGATCGGCGATCACCAGGAAACGGAGTTGGACGACCGGTTCTTCGGAGCTTTGGTCCAATACCCGGCCGGAGATGGAGAATTATACGATTACAAGGAATTCATCGATCAGGCGCACGAAAAGAACATCATGGTGACGGTGGCAGCGGACCTGCTTAGCCTCACCCTTCTCACCCCTCCGGGAGAATGGGGGGCGGATGCTGTGGTGGGGACAACCCAGCGGTTCGGTGTACCCATGGGATATGGAGGCCCTCATGCCGCCTATTTCGCTACCCGCGAAGACTTCAAAAGGAACGTGCCCGGCCGGATCATCGGTTTGTCCAAAGATGCTGACGGACGGCGGGCAGCCCGTATGGCCCTTCAAACCCGGGAACAGCACATCCGCAAGGATAAAGCTACCTCCAACATTTGTACTGCTCAGGCGCTGTTGGCCGTGATGGCAAGCATGTATGGGGTTTATCACGGGCCTGCCGGTCTGAAGAAGATCGCAGAAAGCACCCACCAGAAAACCGCTTTCCTGGCCGGGGAATTGGGAAAGCTTGGTGTGAGTGTTCGTAATGAGCGTTTCTTCGACACCCTTCATCTCCAATTACCGGATGAGGTTTCTGCAGAGGAACTGAAGAAGGTTGCTTTGCAGCACAAGGTCAACTTCCGCTATTTCGAAGATGGGACGGTGGGGGTCAGCCTGGATGAGACCACAACCCATGAGGACCTGACCAATGTCCTTTCCATTTTTGCAGCGATCACAAAAAAACAGAGCAAAACAGTGGAGAAAGGACAGTGGGAAGGAACAGCCACCGTTATCGATAGAGTTTTCCAAAGGCAAAGTGCCTACCTGGGGCAGCCGGTCTTCAACAAATACCATTCGGAGACCGAATTGATGCGCTACCTCAAACGTCTGGAGAATATGGACCTCTCCCTGACGCATTCCATGATCCCACTCGGCTCCTGTACCATGAAGCTCAATGCCGTCAGCGAGTTGTACCCCATCACCTGGCCGGAATTCGCCGCTGTTCATCCTTTCGTTCCGGATGATCAGGTAGAAGGGTACACGAACATCATCACCACCCTGGGGGAAATGCTTCAGGCCATTACCGGTTTCGCCGGGATCTCTTTCCAGCCCAACTCCGGAGCCCAGGGAGAGTTCACAGGCCTTAAGGTGATCAAAGCCTATCACGAGAGCCGGGGAGACCACGATCGTACGGTCGCCCTGATACCGGCTTCAGCTCACGGGACCAACCCCGCCAGTGCGGTCATAGCTGGCATGAAGGTAGTGATGGTCAAGTGTGATGACCAGGGGAACATCGATGTAGGAGATCTTCGCGCCAAAGCGGAAAAATACAGCGATCAGCTGGCTGCTTTGATGGTCACTTATCCCTCCACCCACGGGGTTTTTGAAGAATCCATCATAGAGATCAATGATATCATTCATCAGAATGGTGGACAGGTATACATGGACGGGGCTAATATGAACGCCCAGGTCGGCTATACCGATCCTGCTACCATCGGGGCGGATGTTTGTCACCTTAATCTGCACAAGACCTTTGCCATTCCCCACGGAGGCGGTGGACCTGGCATGGGACCGATCGGAGTGGCGGAGCAACTCGTTCCTTTCCTGCCGGGGCACCCCCTGCGCAAGAACGGTGATCAAGCGATCCATTCTGTTTCCGCTACTCATGCCGGAAGTGCCCTGATCTTGTTGATATCCTATGGCTACATCCGTATGCTTGGAACGGGAGGTCTGAAGAGCAGCACCGATTACGCGATCCTTAATACCAATTACCTGCGAACCCGGCTGAAGGATCATTACGATGTCCTCTATACCGGGGCCAAAGGAATGGTCGCTCATGAAATGATCCTCGATTGTCGACAGTTCAAGAAAACGGCCGATATCGAGGTGGAGGATATCGCTAAAC